>CABUOA010000001.1 GCA_902493145.1 uncultured Collinsella sp.
AGCAGGTGGCAGTCCGTCCTTGGATCCGCCTAGCCTTCCGCTTCCTGGAGCGCCATATGTAAAAGTAGACTACTTGCCCGTTTCAAAAAGTCTGCTTAGAGGAGGAGCCATGCTTGAGGGTACGTATGTGGTTTCGGCCCAGACGCCGGTGGGGAGTAAACGCGGCGAGGTGACGTTTTCACGTGGGGTGAACGGCGTGCTCAGGGCAGTACTAAACGTCAGGGGTCTCAATATCGCTCTCTCGAGTGCCCGCGCTGAAGGCGATTTCTTTGAACTCTCGGGTACTATCTCCCATGTCTTGATGGGCAAGGCGCCCTTTGCATGCACGGGGTCAGTCGAGGGTGATCGACTCACTGCTACCGCGCGGTCGGGTTCCGTTTCGATCTCGCTGAGCGGTATGCGCAAAGAGCTTTCGGGGCGCACCGCATAAAGTTTGTGCAGGTAAACATCGGTATTTGACTTTATAAAATAGTTCAGAGCGCTATCATTTGTCGTTACGAGTTGGTTAGCCCCGGTAAACGGTTAACCGCGTCTAACGAAAGGATGAGCGCGTGAAGCTCGATACACTCGAGATTGGAAAGGACGCCGTTGTCGCATCGGTGACATCCGATGATCAGGCGCTCCGACAGCATATTTTGGACATGGGCCTAACGCCGGGCACCGAAGTCACCATGATGAAATACGCCCCTATGGGCGACCCGCTCGAGATTCGCCTACGCGGCTACGAGTTGACGCTGCGCAAGGACGATGCCGCTCGCATCGAGCTCGTGGGTGTTCACGACACCGATACGGGTCCGCGCGTGAACGCCGCAATCGGCACGACGGAGCACCCGGCACTCGGCGAGGGGACGTATTCGCCCCGTGCGGCAAAAACGGCCGTGCCCGAGGGTGCGCCGCTGCATTTCGCCCTCGCCGGCAACCAAAACTGCGGCAAGACTACGTTGTTCAACCAGCTGACGGGCTCCAACCAGCACGTCGGTAACTTTCCCGGTGTGACGGTCGACCGCAAGGACGGCACTATTCGTAACCACCCCGAGGCGAGCGTTACCGACCTGCCTGGCATCTATTCGCTGTCACCGTACACGGGCGAAGAGATCGTCAGCCGCCAATTCATCTTGGACGAAAACCCCGACGCCATCATCGATATCATCGACGCCACCAACATCGAGCGTAACCTGTACCTGACGCTGCAGCTCATGGAGCTCGACCGCCCCATGGTCATCGCGCTCAACATGATGGACGAGGTGACGGCCAACGGCGGCGCCGTGGACGTCAACCTGCTCGAGAGCCTGTTGGGCGTGCCTGTTGTCCCCATTAGCGCTGCCCGCAACGAGGGCATCGGCGAGTTGGTGGATCATGCCCTGCACGTGGCGCGGTTCCGCGAGCGCCCCGGTCGCCTGGACTTCTGCGCGCCCGATGGTCCAGACGGCGGCGCGCTGCATCGCTGCATTCACGGCATCGCCAACCTTATCGAGGACCATGCCGCGACGGCGCATATCCCGGTGCGTTTTGCGGCGACTAAGCTGGTTGAGGGCGACGAGCTGGTGACCGAGGCGCTTCACCTGGATCGCAACGAGCTCGACGCTATCGAGCACATCATTACCCAGATGGAGGGCGAAGCCGGCACCGACCGCCTGTCCGCGCTGGCCGATATGCGCTTTAGCTTTATCGGCGACGTGTGTGGGCGCTGCGTCGTCAAGCCGCATGAGAGCCGCGAGCACGTGCGCTCCGTCAAGATCGACCGCATCCTGACGGGTCGCTACACGGCCATTCCGGCGTTTCTGGTGATCATGGGCCTCGTCTTTTGGCTGACGTTTGGCGTGATCGGCGCGGCGCTGCAGGGGCTCATGGAGGACGGCATCGCTGCCATCATCGCCTCGGCCGATGCGGGTCTCAAGGCGTTCGGCACCAACGACGTGGTGCGCTCGCTGGCTGTCGACGGCGTGCTTACGGGTGTGGGCAGCGTGTTGACCTTTTTGCCGATCATCGTCGTGCTCTTTTTGTTCCTTTCCATTTTGGAGGACTCGGGCTACATGGCGCGCGTGGCCTTTGTCATGGATAAAGTGCTGCGCCGCTTTGGCCTGTCGGGCCGCAGCTTTGTGCCCATGCTCGTCGGTTTTGGCTGTACCGTGCCGGCCATCATGTCGACCCGCACGCTCCCATCCGAGCACGACCGCAAGATGACGGTCATGCTCACGCCGTTCATGAGCTGCTCGGCCAAGTTGCCGGTCTACGGTCTGCTGTGCGGGGCGTTTTTCCCGCAGGCGACGGTTCCCGCCATGGTCTCGCTCTATCTGATTGGCATTGCGGTCGGTTGCATCGCGGCTTTGGTACTCAACCGCACGGCATTTAAGGGCGACCCGGTGCCGTTTATCATGGAGCTTCCCAACTACCGCCTGCCGAGCATCAAGACGACGGTGATGCTGGCATGGGATAAGGCCAAGGACTTTATTACCAAGGCCTTTACCATTATCTTTGCCGCTACGGTGGTCATCTGGTTCCTTCAGACGTTCGATATCCGCTTTAATGTGGTCGCCGATCAGTCGCAGAGTCTACTTGCCGGTCTGGGTAGCATCATCGCGCCGGTGTTGGCCCCGCTCGGCTTCGGCGACTGGCGCGCCTCGACGGCGCTCGTCACCGGACTTATCGCCAAGGAGAGCGTCATCTCGACCCTCACGGTGCTTTTGGGCGCAACGTCGCCCGCGGTGCTGTCAACCATGTTTTCGCCGTTTACCGCTTACGTGTTCCTGGTCTTTACGCTGCTGTACCCGCCCTGCGTGGCGTCCATCGGTGCCGTCAAGAGCGAGCTGGGCGCGCGCTATGCCGTTGCCGTGTTCGCGTTTCAAGTGACGGTCGCCTGGATCGTGGCGTTTGTCGTGCATTCGGCGGGCATATTGCTGGGGTTGGCTTAGCTATTAATTGATGTCGCCACCTCTGTGTATTGAGTTGATTGCGGCCCCGCATCTGTACTGACGGATGCGGGGCCGTTGCTATATAATCGCCCACCGCTCAAGACAATCGGAGAGGTTTCCTACATGACTCAGGCAAGGCAAGATGGCATCTCACTCAAACGGTGGCTCCCGCTTATCGGGCTCGCCTGCTGTGCGTTCGTATTCAACACGTCGGAGTTCATGCCCATTGGCCTTCTGACTGATATCGCCGCGTCGTTTTCGCTCACCGAGGCCCAGGCAGGCATCATGATCTCGGTCTACGCCTGGGGCGTCATGCTGCTGTCGTTGCCGCTTATGGTGTTCGCCTCGCGCTTTGAGTTCAAGCGTATGCTGCTCGGCGTGCTTGCCGTGTTCTCGCTGGGTCAGTTCCTGTCCGCTGTGGCACCGACATATCCCATCCTGGTCTGTGCGCGCCTGGTGGTCGCCTGCGCGCATGCCGTGTTCTGGTCGGTCGCCTCGATCATGGCCTCGCGCCTGGTTGACAGTCGCCACGGGGCGCTCGCCATTAGCATGATTGCCACGGGCTCGTCCATCGCGCAGATCTTTGGCCTGCCGATCGGCCGCGCCATCGGCCTGGCCGTGGGCTGGCGCATGACGTTTGCCGTGGTCGGGGTCTTTTCTGCCGCCGCGGTGGTGTACCAGGCAGCGGTGTTCCCGGCCATGCCGGCGGGTGAGCGCTTTACGCTCAAACAGCTTCCCGAGCTGCTCAAGAACCCGTTCCTCATCGCGCTTTATGCGGTCACGGTCTTTATGGCGACCGGCTATTATGCGGGTTACAGCTATATCGAGCCGTTCCTGGCACAGGTCGCGCACGTCGACGCGGGCGCCATCACTATGACGCTGACGGCGTTCGGCTGCTCTGGTCTGCTCGGAAGCTGGCTGTTTGGCCGCCTGTTCGATGGGCACCGGTTCCCGTTTCTCGCGATTACGCTCTCCGGCGTGCCGGTGGCTCTGCTGCTCATGGGTCCGGTTGCACCGTCGCTCGTCGCCGTTCTCGCTGTTTGCGCGCTATGGGGCTGCTGCTCCACGGCCTTTAACGTGGCGTTTCAGGCCGAGCTCATCAAGTACACGCCGGCGGATTCGTCGGCCGTCGCCATGTCGATCTTCTCGGGCCTGTTCAATCTGGGTATCGGCACGGGCACCGCGGTCGGCGGCGCCGTGGTTTCGGGTCCCGGTATCGCTTGGATCGGCTTCGTCGGCGGGGCGATTGCCGTCGTGGGCGTCATCCTCGCCATCACCGTACTGTTCCCAGCCATCCGCCGCGCCAAGCCCGTCGCCTAATCACGTCCCTTCATCAGTTGCGGTGAAATACGGACTGTTTGCCCGGTTTATTGGCCCCAACAGTTCCTATTCCACCGCAGCTTATTTTGGGGGAGAGGATACAAGCCGGCATACAATGGATGTCGTTGTGTTGAGCTTACCGGGAGGTTGCTATGTGGGCATACGAGACGACGTTCTATCAGATCTATCCGCTGGGCTTTTGCGGAGCTCCGCGCGAAAACGCCGCGCCCGTTGCCGAGGATGAACTCGCCCAGGCTGCCAACGCCGCGCCCAACCCCGATGCTCCTATCATGAAAATCGCCCAATGGGCTGACTACCTGCAAGAACTCGGCGTTGGCGCTGTGCTCATCAACCCGCCGCTCGAATCCGACAGCCACGGTTACGACACGCGCAGCCTGCGCCATATCGACCGTCGCCTGGGTGGGGATGCCGACTTTGCCGCCGTGTGCGAGACACTGCATGCCCATGGCATCCGTGTGGTGCTTGATGCCGTCTTCAACCATGTCGGTCGCGGCTTTTGGGCCTTCCGCGATGTTCAGGAGCGCAAGTGGGACTCGCCCTACAAGGACTGGTTCCACATCAGCTTTGACGGTGACTCGTGCTACGGCGACGGCTTTTGGTACGAGGGCTGGGAGGGCCATTTTGAGCTTGTGAAGCTCAACCTGCAAAACCCCGCCGTGGTCGATTACCTGCTCGAGTCCGTGCGCCGTTGGGCCGACGTCTTTGGCGTCGACGGCCTGCGCCTGGACGTTGCCTATATGCTCGACCGCGACTTTATGCGCCGCCTGCACGCCTTTGCCCGTGAGCTCAAGCCCGACTTTGTGCTGATCGGCGAGACGCTCCACGGCGACTACAACCAGATCGTCAACGACGAGATGCTCGACTCCTGCACCAACTACGAGTGCTACAAGGGCCTGTACTCCAGCTTTAACTCGGTCAATATGTTCGAGATCGCGCACTCGCTGCACCGCCAGTTTGGCGGCGACCCCTGGTGCATCTACCGCGGCAAGCACCTGCTGTCGTTTGTTGACAACCACGACGTGCCGCGCCTGGCAAGTATCCTCACCGACAAGTCGTGCCTGCGTCCCGCCTATGGCATGCTCTTTGGCATGCCGGGCATCCCGTGCGTCTACTATGGCAGCGAGTGGGGAATTGCCGGTGAAAAGGGTGGCCCCGATGGCGACTGGGCGCTGCGACCTGCGCTCGATGAGCCTGCGCCCAACGAGCTGACGGCGTTCATCACGCAGCTTGCGCACCTTCGCTCGGCCGACGACGCGGCGGCCCGTGCTCTCAACTACGGTGCCTATCGCAACGTGGTGATCCAGAACAAGCAGCTGCTGTTCGAGCGCGCCTGTGACGGCGCGACGGTGCTCGTGGCGGTCAATGCCGTGAACGAGCCCTATACCTTTGGAGCCGGCGAGCTCAACGGCTCCTTTGCCGACCTACTTGCCGACGGCGCGCCCACAGTCGAGCTAACGGGTGCTCTTGAGCTTGCACCCTACGAGGTGCGCTATCTGTTGAGAGCCTAGCCCATGCCTGTGTCTGACGAGGGCTATCAACATATTGAGCATGGGTTTGAACCCGTGTTTGACGAGCGCTCGCGCGTTTTGGTGCTGGGGTCGTTTCCCTCGGTGCTCTCGCGCGCCAACGCCTTCTATTACGGTAATCCCCAGAACCGCTTTTGGCGCGTGATGGCCGCGTGCCTTGGTGCGCCCGTGCCGCCCAACGAGGGCGACCTTTTGGCAGGCAGCGAGCCTGTGACGCTCGACGCCTCGATTGCCGCCAAGCGATCCATGCTGCTGAACGGCGGCGTAGCCCTGTGGGATGTGATTGAGGGCTGCGACATTAAGGGCTCGAGTGACGCGAGCATTCGCAACGTTGTGCCGGCACATATCGGGCGCATTACCGGCGCAGCTCCCATTGAGCAGGTGATATGCAACGGAGGTACGGCGGGGCGCCTCTATAAGCGCTATCTACAGGAACGGACAGGCCTGCCCGCCATCGTCCTGCCCTCGACGAGTCCCGCCAATGCCGCCTGGCGTCTGGAACGTCTTGTTGAGCGTTGGCACGAAGCCGTTGACTGGGCCGCTTTCTAATTTAGATATTTGATTGAGCATGGGCGCCCAGACGTTTCAGAATGCCTCGCCAGATCGGCGCGGGCACGGCTGGCTCGGCGCAAACCATGCCGTCGGCGTTGACGCTACCGGCATCGCCGCCGCCGAGCAGCTGGGCGTGCTCAACTGAGCAGCCTATGCGCACAGCGCCCACAAGCTTATCCATCGCTTCCGAAAACGGTCGCCGCAAGAGTCCCATGCGCGGGGAGCGACGAAGCGCCGCAATGCCGCTGCCGGCGCAGATGGCAACGCCGCCACACCACAATTGGTCATGGCGCTCACATGCCTTGTGCAGGCGAACGGCGGTCCCGCGCGCCTGCTCAGTGCCCTCTTGTGCGGCTCGAATCGCGGCATAGACGCGCGTTCCCGTACCGCCAAAGCGCTCAAGCGCCTGCTCGATAGCTGCCAACGTCTCATCGTCAGCCACATCTTCAACGGCCAGCACGATGCCATCGGCAACGCTGCCGGCATCATCCGCCTCCAAATCGACCGGGTGGGGGAGCGCGGTGCCGGAAAGCTGTGCATAGGCAGCGATGGCATCTTTCAGGTCCCAGAGCAAAAACTCAAGATCGGCGCTCTCGGGAATACTGACATACGCAATGGTTTGCAGTGTTTTGGGCTTATCGCTGCGCGCGGTCGTCTCCATGCCGCCTCCTTTCCGGCTCGTTTCCGTTTAGGTTACACCGTCTGGAGGCGCTGGGCGCGCTATCCTAGTGCAACCCTTACGAAAGGAACGCCATGCGTCTGCCCATGAATACCTCGCTTGCCACGCTCAAGCCCTCCGGCATCCGTCGGATTAACGCACTCGCCGCTCAGCACCCGGGATGCATCGCGCTTGCGCTTGGCGAGCCCGATTTTCCCACGCCCGATGTGATTAGTGCCGAGGTGACCGCCGCACTGGACCGCGGTGACACGCACTATCCGCCCAACAACGGTCGCCCCGCCCTGCGCGAGGCGCTGTCTGCCTACATGGGGGACGCGGGCCTTACGTTTTCGGCTGACGAGGTCATTCTGACCGATGGCGCGACCGAGGCCCTGTCGGCAACATTCATGGCTATGCTTAACCCCGGCGACGAGGTCATTATCCCCACGCCGGCCTTTGGCCTGTACGAGAGCATCGTCGTTGCCAACCACGCCAAAGCGGTCTTTTTGGATACGGAACCTGCGCAATTCCAGATTGACGAGGAAGCGCTGTGCGCCTGCGTGACGCCGGCGACTAAGGCCATCGTCATCTGTTCGCCCAACAATCCTACGGGCTGCATCCTCAACGCGGCCTCGCTCGACGCCGTAGCGCGCGTGGCAGAGCAGACGGGTATCTACGCGGTCTGCGACGATGTGTACAACCGCCTCATCTATGTGGATGGCTATGAGCGCTTTGCCCAGCGCCACCCGGAGCTGCGCGACCAGACGGTTGTCATCGAGAGCTTCTCCAAGCCCTGGGCCATGACCGGCTGGCGCTTGGGTTGGCTCGCCGCCGCATCCCCCGTCATCGCCGAGATCGCAAAGGCCCACCAATACTTAGTATCGAGTGCTGTCTCCTTCGAAATGGACGCCGCAGCCCGAGCCCTGACCGTCGACCCCACCCCCATGCTCAAAGTCTACCGAGCTCGCCGCGGACGCGTGCTCTCAGCCTTAAACGCCATGGGCCTCGACGCAGTAGAGCCCGCAGGAGCCTTCTACGCTTTCCCGAGCATCAAACAATTCGGCCTAACAAGCGAAGCCTTCTGCATCAAAGCCATCAAAGAGGCAAACGTAGCCCTAGTCCCCGGAGACTGCTTCAACTGCGAAGGCCACATCCGCCTCAGCTACTGCGTCTCCGACCAAGATCTGGACGAAGGCCTCCACCGCCTGTCCACCTTCGTCTCAACTCTATAGCCATCAGGGATCCAACCCATCAGCCCACCGACCCAAGCATTATGAGTGGGGGCGTCAGCCAACGAAAACCCGGGCTGCCCAAAGTCAACGCAGGCACGCGCCGCCGAAGGCCAGGCGCAAGGTTTTCGTAGATTCCGCACGAGCCGAAGAGCACTTAATGTGCTCTTCGTGCGAGCCAGGACTTGACCGAACGAAAACCTTGCGCCTGGCCTTCGGCGGAGCGTGCCGGATGGTGGAATTGTGTGCAGCCCGGTTTTCCGTTGACCGACGCCGGGGTCCCCGCCATAATACTTTCGGTTCACGCACGAATCCGCTGCCAGAGACAGCCGGTGCAAACGGGCATCGCCCGCGAGCTTAATGGGATATCCCGCCAGCCGAGGTGGTCGAGTAGATATGTCTTCTCGCCCCCGTCGCTCATGCAGCGCGGGGGCTTTCTTTTTGGACATGCCCCCGTCACGTCCTTGTGGCGGACCGTGCCCGGAAAGAATTCGAGGAGGTGTAATTCATGCCCCAGCAGTACAAAATCGACAAGGTTGCAGAGATCGAGTCCCGTATCGCCGAGAACGCCGGTCTGTTCGTCGTCAACTACAACGGTCTGACGGTTAAGCAGGCTCAGGAGCTGCGTCATCAGCTTCGCGAGTGCGGCGCCGAGATGAAGGTCTACAAGAACAACCTGGTCAAGATCGCTCTCAAGAACCAGGAGCAGCCCGAGATCGACGAGATCCTCGCCGGCCCCGTCGCTTATGTGTTCTACGAGACCGAGCCGGTCGAGGCCGCTAAGGCCCTTAAGGACTTCTCCGCTAAGTCCAAGGGCGTCCTTGAGATCAAGGGCGGTATCTCCGACGGCAAGGCCGTTTCCGCTGATGACGTTAAGGCTATCGCCGAGCTGCCCACCAAGGATCAGCTTCTCGGCCAGATCGCCGGCCTCATCTCCGGTTTCGCTCGCGACATCGCTGTCTGCGTCAACGGCGTTTCCTCTGGTCTCGCTCGTTCGATCCAGCAGGTCTCCGAGCAGAAGGCAGCCTAGTTGCTGTTTTCACCCGCGGCGGCAACGCCGCACCCCTGGCGCATTCGCGCCGTGTTTTAACTGATCTCCGTGCACAGACACGGAAACCGAAAGGACTTAGAAATGGCTAAGCTTACCACCGATGAGATCATCGATGCTCTTAAGGAAATGACCCTTCTCGAGGCTTCCGAGCTCGTCAAGGCTATCGAGGACACCTTCGGCGTTTCCGCCGCTGCTCCTGCCGCTGTTGTCGCCGCTCCCGCTGCTGGCGCTGCTGAGGCCGAGGAGAAGACCGAGTTTGACGTCGTGCTCGAGGGCTTCGGCGACAACAAGATCCAGGTCATCAAGGCCGTCCGTGAGCTCACCAACCTTGGCCTGAAGGAGGCCAAGGAGGTCGTCGAGGGCGCTCCCAAGGCTGTTCTCGAGGGTGCCAAGAAGGAGGACGCCGAGGCTGCCAAGGAGAAGCTCGAGGCTGCTGGCGCTGCTGTCACCCTCAAGTAATCAGGCTTTCTCGCCAGATTTCTTTGCAGACGGGGTTCGCATTGCGAGCCCCGTCTTTTTTGTTTTTCGGTCCCTCGGCATCGGTTGCTCAAACTGCCATGTTCTGTGATTTGCGTCGTATCGGGTGCCCTGCCGTTGGGCAATAAAATTGCACCATTCGAGCAATAATTTGCGTTGACCTGCTGAAGAATTGTCTCTGCCTTGTAGCGACATATAGTTCCAGCGGTAAGATGCTTGGGTATCGCAATTTGGTCTGCGGCTGTGTGCCGCACGCATGGGGCGCTTTTGCGCCTGCGAAAGGATCTTTGAATAACATGAAGGCAATCATCCCCGCCGCCGGTCTTGGCACGCGTTTTCTGCCTGGTACCAAGTGCACGCCCAAAGAGATGCTGCCGGTGCTCGACAAGCCGGTCATCCAGTATGTCGTCGAGGAGGCACTCGACCCCGAGGAGGTCGACGATGCCATCATCGTTACTTCTCCCGGTAAGCCCGAGCTACTGAACTACTTCCAGCCCGATCGCTCGCTCGAGAACCTGCTGCGCGAGCGCGGCAAGAACGCCTATGCCGATGCCGTCGCCCACGCTGGCGGTATGCCGGTCGACTTCCGTTATCAGTACGAGCCCAAGGGCCTCGGCCATGCTATCCGCTCTGCTGCCGACGCCGTGGCAGGGGAGAACTTCCTGGTTCTTCTGGGCGACTACGTTGTGCCTAATCGCGACATCTGCGACAAGATGCTCGCCGTTTCCAAGGAGCACGGTGGCGCTTCGGTTATCGCCGTCGCTGCTTGCTCGCCCGAGGAAGTCAGCCGCTACGGCGTTATCGCCGGTGAGCGCGTCGGTTCGCTCGAGGGTGCCGAGGACGTTGCCGATGCAGAGCCGGGCGCTGTCTGGCGCATCGGCGGTCTGGTCGAGAAGCCTGCTCCCGAGGCGGCTCCGTCCAACCTGTACATCGTCGGCCGTTATCTGCTGAGCCCGCTGGTCATGGACCTGCTCGCTGATCAGCAGGCCGGCAAGGGCGGCGAGATTCAGCTCACCGACGCCATGGCCCGTTCGCTTGACCGTGAGGCCATGTACGCCGTCGTCATCGACCCGCTGTCGGGCTACGACACCGGCACTCCCTCTGGCTGGATGGCCACCAACGCCCTCATGGCTGCAAGCGACCCCCGCTTTGCCGATGCCTTCTGGGACGCCATCGACGAGCGCGGCGGATTGATGCGCAAGTAAGCCTTCGGGCATCGACACTTACGGGCGCGGACTTCGGTTCGCGCCCGTTTTTTATAAGAGCTGCGATTGCCGGCTCTCTGTTCACAGAAAATATATGAACAGATGTTCGATACACATACATCTACCTGCGTGTTTTCTGTCGAAAAACTTTGCTACTCCAAAAACTCAATCGCGTCAAGGCTTTTCTTGCCCAACGGTCGGTACCTGATAAACTATTAGGTTGCGATAACTGGCGAAGCTATGCCTCGCCAACCCACCGAGCATTTCCGTGAAGGAGGAAAAACCTGGTGACCTACGCATACACTGCCACTGAGCGCAAGCGCGTCAGCTTCGGGAAAATCCCGGAGGCCATGGAGCTCCCCAACCTTATCTCTGTTCAAAGGGAATCCTTTGAGCGTTTTAAGGACGAGGGCCTTCGTGAGGCGTTCAAGGAATCCAGCCCCATCCAGAGCCAGAACCATGTTCTCGAGGTTACCTTCGGCGAGCATCAGTTCGGCGACCCCGCGCACACCGTCGAGGAGTGCCGCGAGAAGGACATGACCTATCAGGCCCCGCTTCTGACCGACGTTCGTCTCACCAACAAGGAGACCGGCGAGATCAAGGAGCAGCTCGTTTTCATGGGCGACTTCCCCATGATGACCGATCAGGGCACCTTCATCATCAACGGTACCGAGCGTATCGTCGTCTCGCAGCTCGTCCGCTCCCCGGGCGTGTACTACAGCTCCGAGATGGATTCGGGCAAGCAGATCTACAAGGCCCAGATCATCCCGTCCCGCGGTGCCTGGCTTGAGTTTGAGGTCGACAAGCGCGACCAGCTCATGGTCTCCATCGACCGTAAGCGCAAGCAGAGCGCCACGATGTTCCTGCGCGCCCTTGGCATCGCCGTCACCAACGACGACATCATCGAGCTGCTCGGCAACTCCGATGTGATCAAGCGTACCCTGGAGCGCGACACCGCTCTCACTCGCGAGGACGCCCTCATCGAGATCTACCGTCGCCTGCGCCCGGGCGAGCCTCCCACCGTGGACGCTTCCCGCAGCCTGCTCGAGGGCCTGCTCTTTAACCCGCAGCGCTACGACCTGGCCCGCGTCGGTCGTTACAAGGTCAACAAGAAGCTCAACCTCACCACCGAGGAAGAGGTCACGGTGCTCACCGACGAGGATATCGTCGCGACGCTGCGCTACCTCCTGTCCCTCGCTGCCGGCGAGCAGGGCTTCAAGGTCGACGACATCGACCACTTTGGCAACCGCCGTATCCGCACCGTCGGCGAACTCGTCGCCAACCAGTTCCGTATCGGCATGAGCCGTATGGAGCGCGTCGTCCGTGAGCGCATGAGCTCCCAGGACATCGACGAGATCACCCCGCAGTCGCTCATCAACATCCGCCCGATCGTGGCCTCCATCAAGGAGTTCTTCGGTTCCTCGCAGCTCTCGCAGTTCATGGACCAGGCGAACCCCCTGACCGGTCTGACCCACAAGCGCCGTCTGTCCGCACTCGGCCCTGGTGGCCTTGCCGGCCACAAGTCCGGCTCCAGCCGCCGCACTAACGTGCCGACGGCCGTCCGCGACGTTCACAACTCGCACTACAGCCGCATGTGCCCGATCGAGACCCCCGAAGGCCCCAACATCGGCCTGATCGGCTCGCTCGCCCTCTACGCTCGCGTCAACGAGTACGGCTTCATCGAGGCCCCGTTCCGTCGCGTCGAGAACGGCGTTGCCACCGACCAGATCGACTGGATGACCGCTGACGAGGAAGAGAAGCACGTCATCGCGCCGGCCAACACGCCGCTCGACCCCAAGACCAACGAGTTCATCACGACCGATGCCGAGGGCAAGCTTGTCCGCCCGCACACCGTGATCGCCCGTACCCGCGACTTCGACGGTTCCTTCGGCGCTCCCGCCGACGTGCCCGTCGAGGACGTCGACTACATGGACGTCTCGCCGCGTCAGATGCTCTCCGTCGCAGCCACGCTGATCCCGTTCCTTGAGCACGACGACGCCAAGCGTACGCTGATGGGCGCCAACATGCAGCGTCAGGCCGTGCCGCTGGTTCACCCCGCCGCTCCCTATGTCGGTACTGGCATGGAGCGTCGCGCCGCTCTGGACTCCGGCGAGGTCACCCTGGCCAAGAACGCCGGCGAGGTTATCTTTGCCGACGCCGCCAAGATTATCGTCAAGCATGCCGGCGGCATGGACGAGTATCACCTGGCCAAGTACCAGCGCTCCAACCAGTCCACCTGCATCAACCACCGTCCGCTCGTGCGCGTCGGTGACACCGTTGAGCAGGGCGAGCCCCTGGCCGACGGTCCTTCGACCGATCATGGCGAGCTCGCACTGGGTCAGAACCTCACCGTGGCCTACATGCCGTGGGAAGGCTTTAACTACGAGGACGGTATCGTCGTGTCCGAGCGCCTGGTGGCCGAGGACCTGCTGACGACCATCAACATCACCCGTCACGAGATCGACGCCCGCGACACCAAGCTCGGTCCCGAGGAGATCACCCGCGAGATCCCGAACCTCTCCGAGGACATGCTTGCCAACCTCGACGAGGACGGCATC
Organism: uncultured Collinsella sp.; assembly: GCA_902493145.1. Taxonomy (GTDB): domain Bacteria; phylum Actinomycetota; class Coriobacteriia; order Coriobacteriales; family Coriobacteriaceae; genus Collinsella. Next base: position 13,510 of record CABUOA010000001.1, read on the forward strand.
ATCCGCATCGGCGCCGAGGTCGGCCCTGGCGACATCCTGGTCGGCAAGGTCACGCCTAAGGGCGAGAGCGCTCTGACCGCCGAGGAGCGCCTGCTGCGCGCCATCTTCGGTGCCAAGGCCCACGATGTCCGCGACACCTCCCTTAAGATGCCTCACGGCGCTTACGGCCGCGTTATCGACGTCGTTCGCTTTAGCCGCGAGAACGGCGACGACCTGGCCCCCGGCGTCAACGAGCAGGTGCGCGTCTACGTCGCCCAGCGTCGTAAGATCCAGCAGGGCGATAAGATCGCCGGCCGCCACGGCAACAAGGGTGTTATCTGTAACGTTCTGCCGGTCGAGGACATGCCCTACATGGCTGACGGTACCCCGATCGACGTTATCCTCAACCCGCTGGGCGTTCCTTCGCGTATGAACGTCGGCCAGCTGCTCGAGTGCCACCTTGGCTGGGCTGCTGCCTGCGGTTGGGATACCGAGCAGGCCGACTCCGACAAGTACGTCCCCGGTCCGTTCTTCACCGCCACGCCCGTCTTCGACGGCGCCAAGGAGGACGAGATCGCCGAGGTCATCCGTCGCGCCAACAAGAACATGCTCAACAAGGCCACCGCTGCCTTTGGCGATCACATGCGCCCCGAGTTCGTCACCCAGCTTGACGAGCGCGGCAAGACCCGTCTGTTCGACGGTCGTACCGGCGAGGAGTTCCGCGAGCCCATTACCGTGGGTACGTCCTACATCCTCAAGCTCGGCCACATGGTCGACGACAAGATCCACGCCCGTTCGACCGGCCCTTACAGCCTGGTTACCCAGCAGCCTCTGGGCGGCAAGGCCCAGTTCGGCGGCCAGCGCTTCGGCGAGATGGAAGTTTGGGCACTGTACGCTTACGGTGCTTCCAACGTCCTGCAGGAGATCCTGACCGTCAAGTCCGACGATACTGTGGGCCGCGTCAAGACCTACGAGTCCATCGTCAAGGGCGAGAACGTTCCTGTCCCGGGTATCCCCGAGTCCTTCAAGGTTCTCGTCAAGGAGATCCGCTCCCTCGCACTGGACATCGAGCCCATGCACGATGCCGACGAGGACGCCTCCGCCCCTGTGACCGCCGAGGAGACCTCCGCTCTCGACGACCTGGCTGCGCTCGCCGGCGTTGACGCCGACGTCGAGGCCGAGGATGCCGAGACCGCCGAGGCACCCGAGGCTGTCGCCGCCACGACCACTGATAAGGAGTAGTTGACTGTGGCAGATTTCGAAGCTACTGATTTTGACTCGGTAAAGATCTCCCTTGCCTCCGCCGACCAGATCCGTTCCTGGTCGCACGGTGAGGTCAAGAAGCCGGAGACCATCAATTACCGTACCCTCAAGCCCGAGAAGGACGGCCTGTTCTGCGAGAAGATCTTCGGTCCCGCCAAGGACTGGGAGTGCTCCTGCGGCAAGTACAAGGGCATCCGCTTTAAGGGCATCGTCTGCGAGCGCTGCGGCGTCGAGGTCACCTCGGCCAAGGTGCGTCGCGACCGCATGGGCCACATCGAGCTCGCCGCTCCCGTGTCCCACATCTGGTACTTCAAGAGCCCCACGAGCTTCCCGATGAGCCGTATGCTCGACATCAAGTCCAAGGACCTCGAGAAGGTTCTGTACTTTGCCAGCTACATCATCACCGAGGTTGACTATGAGGCCCGCGAGGCCGACGCCGACGACCTGCGCGAGGAGCTCGCCGCCGATCTGGAAGAGATCGATGCCGAGTGCGCCCGCCAGATCGAGTCCCTCAAGGAGCAGGGTGACCCCGAGAACTTTGACGAGTTCTCCGACGAGGAGCCGCTGACCCCCGAGGAGATCGCCTCCGGCATCGTCGACATCGAGGAAGAGTGCAAGGACGAGAAGCAGCTCCGCACGGACGCCTTCAACGCCTTCATGAAGCTCACCGAGCGCGACCTCATCTCCGATGAGCCGCTGTTCCGCGAGATGACCCGCTACTACTCCATGTACTTCAAGGGTGGCATGGGTGCCGAGGCCGTCCGCGACCTGCTCGCTGCCATCGACCTCCCCTCCGAGGCCGAGAAGCTCAAGGCCATCATCGCCGACGAGGACTCCCAGAAGCAGAAGCGCGAGAAGGCCGTCAAGCGCCTTGAGGTCGTTGACGCCTTCCTGAAGGGCGGCAACAGCCCCGCGAACATGATTCTGGATGTCATCCCGGTCATTCCGCCTGATCTGCGCCCGATGGTCCAGCTCGACGGCGGCCGCTTTGCCGCGTCCGACCTCAACGACCTGTACCGTCGCGTGATCAACCGTAACAACCGACTTAAGCGCCTGCTCGACCTGGACGCCCCTGCGATCATCGTGAACAACGAGAAGCGCATGCTCCAGGAGTCCGTGGACGCCCTGTTCGACAACGGCCGTCGTGGTCGCCCGGTCTCTGGCCGTGGCGGTCGCCCGCTCAAGTCGCTCGCCGAGGCCCTCAAGGGCAAGCAGGGTCGTTTCCGTCAGAACCTGCTGGGCAAGCGTGTCGACTACTCCGGCCGTTCGGTTATCGTTACCGACCCCAAGCTGCTGCTGCACCAGTGCGGTCTGCCCAAGACCATGGCGCTGGAGCTCTTCAAGCCCTTCGTCATGAAGCGCCTGGTCGAGCTTGGCAAGGTCGAGAACATCAAGGGCGCCAAGCGCGCTATCGACCGTGGTGCCACCTTTGTGTGGGACATCCTCGAAGAGGTCATCGACGGCCGCGTCGTGCTGCTCAACCGCGCACCGACCCTGCACCGTCTGTCCATCCAGGCCTTTGAGCCGGTGCTGGTCGAGGGCAAGGCTATCCACCTGCACCCGCTGGTCTGCTCGCCCTTCAACGCCGACTTCGACGGCGACCAGATGTCTGTCCACGTGCCGCTGTCCAGCCAGGCTCAGGCCGAGGCTCGCGTGCTCATGCTCTCTGCGAACAACCTGCGCTCGCCGGCATCCGGCAAGCCGGTCAACATCCCTTCGCAGGACATGATCATCGGTGTGTACTACCTCACCCAGGTCCGCGACGGTCTGCCGGGCGAGAACCACGTGTTCGCCAGCTTCGACGACGCGCTGCACGCATATGACTGCCGCTCCGAGGTCGACATGCAGGCCAAGATTCAGGTCCGCGTGTCCGCTGCCGACGCCAATGTCATCAACGAGGACGGCACCCGTATCTTCCGCGTCAAGAACGGCAAGAACGAGTTCGTCGACTACGACGTCACCGGCAACAAGACCGCGCGCTTCGAGACCTCCATCGGCCGCATCATCTTCAACCGCCAGTGCCTGCCCGAAGACTATGAGTTCATGAACTACAAGATGGTCAAGGGCGATGTGGCCAAGCTGGTTGCGGACTGCTGCGATCGCTATCCCGAGGCCAAGGTCGGTCCGATCCTCGACGCCATCAAGTACTCCGGCTTCCACTACGCTACCCGCGCCGGCCTCACCATCTCGGTGTGGGACGCTCTCATCCCTGCCGAGAAGCAGGAGCTGCTCGACCGCGCCCAGGCCAACGTCGACCAGATCAACGAGTACTTCGAGGAGGGCTTCATCAACGAGACGGAGCGCCACATCGAAGTCGTTAACGAGTGGACCGCTTGTACCGATAAGGTCGCAGCGCTCATGCTCGACTTGTTCGACGAGGAGAACCCGCTCTACATGATGGCCGACTCCGGCGCCCGTGGTTCTAAGACCCAGCTGCGTCAGCTCGGCGGCATGCGTGGCCTGATGGCAGACATGTCCGGCGAGACGATCGACCTTCCCATTAAGGCGAACTTCCGCGAGGGCCTGCTGCCGCTCGAGTACTTCATTTCGACCTACGGCGCCCGTAAGGGCCTGGTCGATACCGCATCCCACACCTCGGACTCCGGTTACCTGACCCGTCGTCTGGTCGACGTGGCCCAGGACGTCATCGTCCGCGAGGAGGACTGCGGTACGCACGAGGGCGTTACCTACAACCTCATCATCCCCGGCACCACCGACCTCAACACCGACCTTGTCGGCCGTTGCTTCATTGAGGACGTCGTGGCCCCCGATGGCACCGTGCTCTTTGAGCAGGACGGCTACATCGAGAAGGTCGCCGACATCCAGAAGATGGTCGATGCGGGCCTCAAGAAGGTTAAGCTCCGCGCGCTGCTCACCTGCCGCTCCAAGTACGGCGTGTGCCAGAAGTGCTACGGCTGGGATCTTTCCACCCGTCGTCCGGTCGCCATCGGTACCGCGGTCGGCATTATTGCTGCCCAGTCCATCGGCGAGCCCGGTACGCAGCTTACGATGCGTACCATTCACTCCGGCGGCGTCGCTGGCGTCGACGATATTACGCAGGGTCTGCCTACGGTCAGCCGTATGTTCGATATCGTCGGCAACGTCAACGAGAAGATTCTGGGTCGCGAGGCCGAGCTGGCTCCGTACTCCGGTCACCTCTCGATTAAGCCCGAGAAGTCCGAGTACGTGCTGACGCTCACCGACTCCGAGGATCACACCCGTGTCCTCGACGAGCGCCGCGTCCCCGCATCGGTGCGCTTTATGCCCGAGATCGAGGACGGCTGCGAGGTTCGCGCCGGCGACCAGATCACGAAGGGCTTCGTCAACTTCCGCAACCTGCGCAAGCTGACCGACATCGAGTCGACGATGCACACCTTCGTCGAGAGCGTCAAGGACGTTTACACCAGCCAGGGCGTCGACCTGAACGACAAGCACATCGAGGTGCTCGCACGTCAGATGCTGCGTCGCGTTCAGATCACCAACCCCGGTGACTCCAAGTACCTGCTTGGTCAGTACGTCGACCGCTACGAGTTCGCCGACGAGGTCGAGCGCGTTGCCCGTCTGGGCGGTCAGGCTCCCGTGGCCGAGCCCGTCATCCTGGGTACGCTCAAGGTCGCGTCCAACATCGACTCCTGGCTGTCGAGCGCTTCGTTCATCCGTACCGCCGGCGTCCTTACCGAGGCTGCTATTGAGGGCAAGGTCGACCACCTGCTCGACCTTAAGTCCAACGTCATCGTCGGTAAGAAGATCCCGGCTGGTACTGGCCTCAAGCCCTACGCCAATGCCAAGCTGACGTATCGCACGGCCGACGGCTACGTGGACATCGATGGCCCGGCTTCGCCCAACGCCAAGTCGCTGCCCGAGTGGGCTCCTGTGGAGCTCAAGGACCTGGACGAGCAGCTCCCGCAGCAGCTCGACTGGGCCGGCTACGACGAGTTCGGCGGTGCTGACGGTTCGTTCACCCGCAACGGCCACACCATCTCCGCCGAGAAGGCTCGCCTGTACCTGTTCGACGACCTGGGCGTGTCGCAGCGCTGGACCAACAAGTTCAGCGAGGTCGGCATCGAGACGGTCGGCGACCTGGTCGGCAAGTCCGAGGAGGATCTGCTGCGCATCGATGGCATCGGTGCCAAGGCGATCGAGGAGCTCCGTGACGGCCTTGAGGCCCACGACCTGCTCTACATCCTCGAGAACAACGACGACGTTGCCGACGAGGAAGACCTCTCGCAGCTGCTGCAGATGGTCTTTAGCCCCGACGGTCCGGACGACATCCTGCTGGGCACCTCCGCCACGCCGACGCATCACGCCGACGCCGACGAGGAACTCCTGGGCGCCCCGATCGACGACAAGAAGGCTCCCGCCAACGGTGCCATCAACGAGGACATGGCTTCCCTCGACGAGCTGCTCAACCAGCTCGTAGACACCGACGACGCCGAAGAGGCAAAGGACAACGACGAGGAGTAACTAGTTCCGCCGTTCTAACGAACGGCGGCAACCTCCGTCGCTGCGCGGCCCCCAGAGCTACAATCTGTCATTCAAAAGGCAGGGCATGACCAAAAGGTCAATGCCCTGCCTTTTTCATGCCACCTTGTACGCTCTGGGGGCCGCTCGCTTGCGTATGCTCAACCTGTTGCGCTCCGTTGATCCCTTGCCAAAAAGGGACAGGTTTATTTTGGTCGGTTTTTTATGCTTGAATTTGAAACATTTCGCCCGACAAGAGCGTATCTAAGGTGAGGGCCTCACCAAGAATTATTAACGTCACCGGGAGGTGATTATGGAAGAACAAGCATTTAGACAGGCGGTCGAAGACCACCGGGATGTCGTGTTTCGGATCGCATTGACGTACCTGCGCGATCGCGCCGATGCCGACGATGTTGCACAAGACGTCTTTCTTAAGCTGCTCAAAAGCGATACGCATTTTGAAGGCTGGGAGCATCTTCGTCGATGGCTTATCCGGGTCACGATCAATGAATGCAAATCGCTCTTTCGAAAGCCATGGAGGCGTGTGGAGGATATTGAGGAACTGGCTGATTCGCTCTCGGCGGCGCAGGAGGAGACCAAGGCGGTCCTGTCAGACGTTATGCGACTTCCGGAGCGATTCCGTGTTCCCATCGTGCTCTATTACTATCTGGGCTTTTCGACCTCAGAGATTGCCGAGTTATTGCATGTGCCAGCCGCGACCGTTCGAACGCGTTTGGCTCGTGGCAGATCAAAGCTCAAGTTCATCCTAGAGGAGGGCGACCGTGAAATCCAACCAAATCAAGCAGGCCTTCGAGTCCGTCCAAGCCGATAGCGATCTTGCCGATCGTGTCCTTAATGCCGCCGCTGGGGAGCCGCTCCATCGAAAGGGCCACGCAAAGCCTCTGTATGTTGCCGTCATTGGGTGTCTTGCCGGGGTGTTGGCGACTGGAGGAGTTGCCTACGCCGTTGTCAATTCCAGTTATTTTGCCTCTGCCTGGGGAAACCATGGCAACGGAGAGTCCGTTACCTGGACAAATGGCGGCTCGTCGGGGACGAAAGATACCTACACCAGAGAGTTTGGTGATGGTATCGCGCCCCAAAGTCTGGAGGGTGCAGTCCAGAAGGTCAATCTGTCTGTTGAGGGCAACGGCTATACGCTCGAAATTCATGAGATGGCAATCGATGAAAACGGCTGCGGTGCTGTGACGTTTACATTGTCCAATCCGAATGGCGTTAACTACTACAAGCCGGCGGCAGAGCTTGGCGAACTTGTCCTCTATGGTGAAGAAGAAGGGGGCATCAGTACGCCCGATATGAACTTCGGCGAGGAATGGGCTGACACGCGCTGCACAATCGATAAGGACACATCAAGCGACACGGTCATTAACGGCACGATGTACTTTGCCTCCATGGATCGCGATCAAGATTTACAACATGCGGTCACCTGGAATATCAGCTGGACGGAGGGCGAAGGTGAGGATGCGAAGGTGATCGAGGTGTCGACGCCCGAGTTTAGCATCGGAGCGTACGTCGATACAAAGAAGCTGAGCTCTGACGACTCACCTCTTGAAATCAGCCCGTTTTCCATCCAGACGCACATCGATGATCTGGGCGATGAAGCAGTCGATCATGAACTGACCGTCATCTACAAGGATGGATCGGAGCAGGTTATCAAAGACGATGCCGCGGGCGCGTACAACTTCTATGTTTCACTGGCGCGCAATAACGGCGAGAACATCTGGGTGCCGACAAAGCTGATCGATGTCGATCAAGTAGTCTCGGTAACCCTTGAGGGCACGAGGTGCACATCGACAGGGGAGACTCAAACGCAAGAACCCTTTACCATCATCTATTCGTAAGGTCTGAGGCCGCTTCCCACCAGGGGAAGCGGCCCATTTTGCGCTAAAGCGACGTTTCCGCAGATAAAACCGACCAAAACAAACCTGTCCCTTTTTGGCAGGTAACGTTGCCCCGACGAGCACGTCGGATTCCCGGCCCGGGCGGCCCGCTGTTTAAGTTTGTCGCGAGTTTCGCACGCAAAGGAAAGCACTTAATGTGCTTTCCGTCTTGCGCAGGACTGTAGAGCAGCAAACTTAAACAGCGGGCCGCCCGGTCCGGGAATCCGCCCCCGCGCACAGGAGGGGATTCCTTTTGTGTAGGCTTTGCGGAAATGTGCCTATTTTGGGATACGCCCGGCGGCGTGGTCTGTTGACGGCACAGCTAACGGCACGTATCCTATCGAACTGCGTGTTTCGTAGGGGGATGCTGACCCCTCGATTCAAGCCGTTGCACTTTACAGAAAGCTGGAATCATTCGAGAAGGAGTACGCTTTGCCTACTATTAACCAGCTGGTTCGCCAGGGCCGTCGTTCCGTGCCCAAGAAGTCCAAGAACGCTGCTCTGCAGCACAACTCCCAGAAGCGCGGCGTGTGCACCCGCGTCTTCACCACGAGCCCCAAGAAGCCGAACTCGGCTCTTCGTAAGGTTGCCCGTGTTCGCCTTGTCAACGGCATCGAAGTTACTGCTTACATCCCGGGTGAGGGCCACAACCTGCAGGAGCACTCCATCGTGCTCGTCCGCGGCGGTCGTGTCCGTGACCTCCCTGGTGTCCGTTATCACGTCATCCGTGGCGCCTACGACGCTGCTCCGGTCCAGAACCGTATGCAGGCCCGTTCCAAGTACGGTGCTAAGCGCCCCAAGGCTAAATAAGCCAGATAACGTTTTGATACTTTCGCCGTGTGCCGCCTAAGCGCCGCACGGTAGACACTTAAGGAGATTTCACATGCCGCGTCGTGCAGCAGCTAATCGTCGTGAGGTTCAGCCTGACGCCGTTTACAACAACCGCCTGGTGACTCAGCTCATCAACAAGGTCCTTCTTGACGGCAAGAAGGCCACCGCTGAGCGCATCGTTTACACCGCTTTCGAGATCGTTGCCGAGAAGTCCGAGGGTGGCGACGCTCTCGCTACCTTCAAGAAGGCTATGGACAACGTCAAGCCCACGCTCGAGGTTAAGCCCAAGCGTGTCGGTGGCGCTACCTATCAGGTCCCGATGGAGGTCAACTCCCGTCGTTCCACCGCTCTGGGCATCCGCTGGATCGTCAACTTCTCCCGCGCTCGCAAGGAGAAGACCATGGCCGAGCGTCTCGCCAACGAGATCCTCGACGCCTCCAACGGCCTGGGCGCTTCCGTCAAGAAGCGTGAGGACGTCTTCAAGATGGCCGAGGCCAACCGCGCGTTCTCTCACTATCGTTGGTAAGTTAAGGTAAGGAACTAACATGGCTAAGCCTAAGTACAAGCTTTCCGATACCCGTAACATCGGCATCATGGCTCACATCGATGCCGGTAAGACCACCACGACCGAGCGTATTCTTTACTACACCGGTAAGACCCACAAGATCGGTGAGGTCCATGAGGGCGCTGCCACCATGGACTGGATGGTTCAGGAGCAGGAGCGCGGCGTAACCATTACCTCCGCTGCTACCACCTGCTTCTGGAACAAGGACGGCAAGGACTACCGCATCCAGATCATCGACACCCCGGGCCACGTTGACTTCACCGCCGAGGTCGAGCGCTGCCTGCGCGTCCTCGATGGCGCTGTCGCCGTCTTCGACGCCGTTGCCGGCGTTCAGCCTCAGTCTGAGACCGTTTGGCGTCAGGCTTCTACCTTCAACGTTCCCCGCATCGCCTTCATCAACAAGTATGACCGCGTGGGCGCTGACTTCTTCAACGCTATCGAGACCATGAAGGATCGTCTCGACGCTAACGCCGTGGCCGCTCAGGTCCCGATGGGCGCCGAGGACAACTTCTGGGGCGTCATCGACCTGGTCACCATGACTGCATGGGACTTCAAGGCCGACGAGAAGGGCATGACCTACCCCGAGCCGATGGACGAGATCCCGGCTGAGTTCGCCGACATCGCTGCCACCAAGCGCGAGGAGCTCCTCGACGCTGCTGCCAGCTTTGACGACGAGCTCATGGAGAAGATCCTCATGGAGGAGGACTTCACCGTCGAGGAGCTCAAGGCTGCTCTGCGTAAGGGCGTTCTGGCCAACGAGCTCAACCTCGTCTTCGTGGGCTCCGCCTACAAGAACAAGGGCGTCCAGGAGCTGCTCGACGCTGTCGTCGACTACCTGCCCAGCCCGCTCGACGTTGAGGCCGTCACCGGTACCGATCCGGACACCGGCGAGGAGATCCAGCGTCATCCTTCCTTCGACGAGCCCTTCTCCGGCCTGGTCTTCAAGATCATGACCGACCCGTTCGTCGGTAAGCTCACCTACGTCCGCGTTTACTCCGGCCGCGCTGAGTCCGGCTCCTACGTGGTCAACGCTTCCAACGGTCAGCGCGAGCGCCTCGGCCGCATTCTCGAGATGAACGCCGCCGAGCGTATCGACCGTGACGACGCTGCCGCCGGCGACATCGTCGCTTGCGTCGGCTTCAAGAACTCCACCACTGGTGACACCCTGTGCGCCGAGGGCAAGGAGATCGTCCTCGAGAAGATCGAGTTCGCTAAGCCCGTTATCGACGTTGCCATTGAGCCCAAGACCAAGGCCGAGCAGGACAAGATGTCCTTGGCTCTGACCAAGCTCGCCGAGGAGGACCCGACCTTCCAGGTGTCCACCAACCACGAGACCGGCCAGACCATCATCGCCGGCATGGGCGAGCTGCACCTCGAGATCATCGTCGACCGTCTGCTCCGTGAGTTCAAGGTTGACGCTAACGTCGGTAAGCCCCAGGTTGCCTACCGCGAGACCGCTGGTCACGACGTCGAGAAGGCTGAGGGCAAGTTCGTCCGTCAGTCCGGCGGTCGCGGTCAGTACGGCCACGCCGTCATCAAGCTCGAGAAGATGGAGGAGGGCTTCGGCTACGAGTTCGTCAACGCTATCGTCGGCGGCGTCGTGCCCAAGGAGTACATCCCGTCCATCGACAAGGGCATCCAGGAGGCCCTGAACACCGGTGTTATCGCCGGCTTCCCGGTCCTCGACGTTAAGGTCACCCTGTTCGACGGTTCTTACCACGAGGTCGACTCCTCCGAGGCTGCCTTCAAGATCGCCGGTTCCATGGCTATCAAGGACGCTCTCAAGAAGTCCGACCCGCAGCTCCTCGAGCCGATCATGGCTGTCGAGGTTGAGACCCCCGAGCAGTACATGGGCGACGTCATGGGCAACCTCTCCGGTCGCCGCGGCAAGATCGAGGGCATGGAGGATCGCAAGAACAGCAAGCTCATCCGTGCCAAGGTGCCGCTGGGCGAGATGTTCGGTTACGCTACCGACCTTCGCTCCCAGACCCAGGGCCGTGCATCCTACACGATGCAGTTCGACTCTTATGAGCCCGCGCCCAAGTCCATCGTGGACGAGGTCATGAGCAAGAACGCCTAAGTTCGAGCTCCCTGTTACGTAATCCGCGAGAGCATCTCTCGCACTCTTTGGAGGTTTAAGTTGGCTACCCAGAAGATCCGCATTCGCCTCAAGGGCTATGATCACGAGGTCGTCGATCAGTCCGCGAAGCTCATCGTCGAGACCGCTCAGAAGACCGGCGCTCGCGTTTCCGGTCCTGTCCCCCTGCCCACCGAGCGCAACCTGTACACGGTTATCCGCTCGCCGCACGTGAACAAGGACTCCCGTGAGCAGTTCGAGATGCGCACCCACAAGCGCCTCATCGACATCCTCGACCCCACCTCGGGCACCGTTGATTCGCTCATGCGTCTCGACCTCCCCGCTGGCGTCGATATCGACATCAAGCTCTAAGCGATATCGCTCATAGCTTAAAGGGCCCCGCTGCCGTTACGGTAGCGGGGCTCTTTTGTTTTGCATGATAGCCTTGGGGGACCGGGTAATGCTGTAGAGCGGGGGGGCTGTGGCGCCTTATTTACCCATGGGACGCAGCGATGCCTCCTCAAAATGGAAGGATCGCAGGCCGTCTTCCGTTTCGATACACGCGCGACCAAAGGCATCGACCGTTTGAAAGATGCCACGCGCCAGCTCGTCACCGGCAGGGGAACGGGCGATAACGTGCTCCCCAATCCAATTGAGATGAGCGACATAATCATCGTGGACGGGCGCGATCGGACCGGCGTCTTCTTCCATGGCGTTGAGCAGATCTGCCCATGTGCCTACGGCGTTTACGACGGTGTGATAGACCTCCTTGAGCAGCGCATCGACGGTGGGAACATTCTCGTTGAGGTCTGAGAGGCCGATTGCCGGCAGGCCGCCATCGGGAACCTCCGAGGGCACATAGTTCACATTGACGCCAATGCCGCAGACGGCAAAGGGCTTGCCCTCGGTGTCACGAGCCGCCTCGACCAAAATGCCGCCGAGCTTGCGTCCACGCGCGACCAGGTCGTTGGGCCATTTAAGGCGAATCTCGTTTGCAAGACCCTGCTTTTCGAGCGCCTCGAGCACCGCTAGGCCGCTGACGGCGGCAAGACCAGAGTACTTTGCAGGATTAACGCATGGACGCAGGACAATCGAGAGCAACAGGTTGCCGGCGGTTGAATCCCACTTGTGGCCGCGTCGGCCGCGTCCTGCCGTTTGCGCGCGGGCGGCAAGCCCCGTGCCGTGCGGCGCTCCCTGTTTTCCTGCTTCGAGCAGGTCATCGTTGGTCGATCCGGTTACGTCGACTATCGTTAATTGGGCATCCATGGCGGCTGCTACCTCCTTAATGAATAAGTGAATGACGCAATGGTGTCGATAGATAGACACAATGTGAAGTCTTTGTCGCATTTGGACAATTTAATGTTAACACGTCAACAAAGCGTAGATTGCGCTATCCTCTCTTGGTCGATGTAAACACGTCAACAACTCAAAGGAGGTTAGTGATGGGTTTCACGATTCTTGGAACAGGCTCGGCGCTTCCCAAGCGCAATGTTTCCAATGACGAGCTGTCCGAGTTCCTCGATACCTCGGATGAGTGGATTTTTACCCGCACAGGCATCAAGAGCCGTCATGTGTGCACCACCGAGTCACTCGACGACCTTGCCGTGGCAGCGAGCGAGCAAGCGCTCCAGACGTCCGGAATCGATGCGAGCCAGCTGGATCTGATCGTCTGCTCGACGACGACGGGTGACCACCTTGTTCCCGCTGAGGCGTGTGCCGTTGCTGAGCGACTAGGCGCGACGTGCCCTGCTTTCGATGTCTCGGCTGCCTGCGCCGGCTTCGTATTTGCGCTCGATGTCGCCGAGGGCTATACCGCCCGCGGTCGTGCCAAGCGCGTGCTGGTCGTTGCAGCCGAGCAGATGACGCGCGCGCTCGATTGGACCGACCGCGCCACCTGCGTGCTTTTTGGCGATGGTGCAGGCGCCGCAGTGATAGAGACTGGGGGAGACAACCCCCTTGCTGTTGAGCTTTCGACGGCGCCCGACGTCGAGACATTGCGCGTTCCCGGTCTGGTCGGCACCTCGCCGTTTAAGGCCTCCGCAGATAGCGAGAGCGTGCTGTCCATGAATGGCCGCCGCGTGTTCAAGTTCGGCGTCAACGCGATTTGCGACACGGTCCATAAGCTTGCGAGCGATGCGGGCATTTCGGTCGAGGACATCGACCATTTTGTATTCCATCAGGCTAACGAACGAATCCTGAGTCAGGCGGTCAAGCGCCTCGGTGTGCCAGACGAGCGCGTGGTTCGAACGCTATGCGAGACCGGCAACATTTCGAGCGCCTGCATTCCCTTTGCGCTTGACCGGCTGGCACGCACCGACGCACTGAATACGGGCGACACCATCGCCCTCGTTGGATTTGGCGCCGGCCTGGATATAGGTGGCTATCTGCTTCGCTGGAAGTAGTTGCACATAGGAAATGAAAACGCCCCTGGGGCACAAACAAAGGAGAATTACCATGGCAGATCAGAAGACCTTCGAGCGCGTTTGCGACGTTATCCGCGAGACCGCCGGCCTTGACGATGTCGAGATGAAGCCCGAGTCCACGCTCGAGGAGATTGGCCTCGACAGCCTGGGTACCGTCGAGATCCTCGTTGCCGTCGAGGACGAGTTTGGCATTGAACTCGATACCGAGGAGAACCCCAAGACGGTCGGCGAGTTCGTCGATACGGTCGAGGCGGCATTGGAGAAGTAGTGATGCTCAAGTCTCCTCTCTGCGATCTGCTCGGCATCGAAAAGCCCGTGTTCCAGGGCGGCATGGCCTGGATTGCCGACGCCTCGCTGGCATCTGCCGTGTCCGAGGCAGGCGGCTTAGGCATTATCGCGGCCATGAATGCCGACGCAAACTGGCTGCGCGATCAGATTCACGAGCTGCGCGCCAAGACGGATAAGCCCTTTGGCGTCAACGTAATGCTCATGAGCCCGTTTGCCGACGAGGTCGCGCGGGTCGTTATTGACGAGCGAGTGCCAGTCGTCGTGACGGGCGCCGGCAATCCCACCAAGTACATGAAGGCGTGGAGCGATGCGGGCATCAAAGTTATTCCCGTCGTGGCTTCGGTGGCACTGGCGCGTCTCGTGGCGCGTCGCGGAGCCACTGCCGTGGTTGCCGAGGGCACCGAATCAGGCGGCCATATTGGCGAGACCTCGACGATGGCGCTTGTCCCGCAGGTTGTCGATGCGGTCGATATTCCCGTGGTTGCGGCTGGCGGTATCGCCGATGGCCGCGGTGTGGCGGCCGCCTTTATGCTCGGCGCCGCCGGCGTCCAGGTGGGAACACGCTTTCTGGTCGCAAACGAGTGCACCGTATCCGAACAGTACAAAGAGCTGGTGCTCAAGGCGGGCGACACGTCGACGCGCGCGACCGGTCGCTCGACGGGACATCCGGTTCGCGCCCTCAAGAGCCCCTTCACCAACGCGTATGCCAAGAACGAGGCGGCGGGCGCAAGCCCCGAGGAGCTCGGGGCCATGGGCACGGGTGCGCTTCGCAAGGCGGCAAAGGACGGTAATTACGAAGAGGGTTCGTATTTGTGCGGACAGATTGCCGGCATGGTTAATGAGCGCCAGAGCGCTCGCGAAATCGTCGACGATCTGGTCGATGGCGCCGAGCACGTCCTGAAGGGTGCGTCCGCATGGGTAGCGTAGCGTTTCTGTTTGCCGGCCAGGGTGCCCAGCATCCCGCGATGGGCGTCGACCTCATCGAAGCATCGCCGGCGGCTGCCGAGGTGTTCGCCATTGCCGACGAGGTGCGCCCGGGGACCAGCGAACAGTGCCGGAGCGCCTCCAAGGAGGAGCTCTCGCAGACCGAGAACACGCAGCCTTGCGTGTTCGTCCACGACTTGGCTGTCGCCGTCGCCCTGCGCGAGCGCGGCGTGGTGCCTGCCGCCTGTGCGGGATTCTCGCTGGGCGAGGTCGCTGCACTCACCTTTGCGGGAGCATTCGATACGCGAGAGGGTTTTGAGCTCGTGTGTGAACGCGCGGCATTAATGGCCACGGCGGCCGAGCGTCACCCCGGCGGCATGCGCGCCGTCATCAAACTCGATGCGGCACAGGTCGAGGGCCTGGCAAAACAGGCAGGCGAGGACTGCTGGCCGGTCAACTACAACAGCCCCCAGCAGACGGTTGTGGCTGGAGCGCCCGATGCGTTGCAGACCCTCGACGCCCTGGTAAAAGAGGCTGGCGGTCGCGCCATGAAGGTCGCGGTGTCGGGTGCATTCCATAGCCCCTATATGGCCGAGGCGACCTGTGGCCTTGCTGCATATATCGAGGCCGGTCACGCGCCGTCCCCGTTGCTCATTCCTGTTATGGCAAACATGACGGCAGCGCCCTATCCGGCCGACCCGCAGGCGGCATCGGAGGTGCTGGCCAACCAGGTGAGTCATGCCGTGCGCTGGGTCGACACGCTGCATGCCCTGCAGGATCAAGGCATCGACACGTTTATTGAGGTCGGCCCTGGCAAAACGCTGTCGGGCTTGGTCAAGCGTACGCTGAGCGACGTTCGCGTGTATTCGTGCGAAACGGCCGAGCAGGTCGCAGCTATTGCCGACGAGCTCGCATAGTCCACAGAGCTGTAACCCGAAAGGAATGACATGGGCAACTTGAACAACGGCGCGCTCGAGCGCAACGACTCACGTCGCGTGGCACTGGTCACGGGCGGCTCGCGGGGTATCGGCCGCGCTTGTGCCGTGGGCCTGGCGGAGGATGGCTACGATATCGCCGTCGTCTATGCCGGCAGCGTCGATGCGGCGCGCGAGACATGCGAAGCCTGTGAGGCGGCTGGCGCCACGGCGCGCGCATATCAATGTGACGTGGCCGACCCCGATGCCGTCAACGCGTGCGTGGAGACGGTCCTCAACGACTTTGGCTTCATTTGGGCGCTTGTCAACAACGCCGGCATCACGCGCGACGGCCTGTTCATGCGTATGGGCGATGACGCCTTCGACCGCGTGCTCGACGTCAATCTCAAGGGCACGTTCAATATGACGCGCGCGCTCACCAAGACCTTTATGCGTCAGCGCGGCGGTTGCGTCATCAACATGAGCTCGGTCGTGGGCCTGATGGGCAATGCCGGGCAAGCCAACTACGCTGCCTCTAAGGCGGGCGTTATCGGCCTTACCAAGGCGGTGGCGCGCGAGCTTGCGCCCCGCGGCGTGAGGGTTAATGCGGTCGCTCCCGGGTTTGTCGAGACCGATATGACGGCAAAGCTCTCGGAGAAGGTGCGTGCGGCAACCGAGGAACAGATTCCCCTTAAGCGCATGGCGCGCCCCGAGGAAGTGGCCGGCGTGGTGCGCTTTTTGGCGAGTGATGCGGCTGCCTACATTACGGGTGAGGTCGTGCGCGTCGACGGCGGAATGGCGATGTAGAAACCAGGGCCGAAGAATGGCTTGGATGAGGAGAGCATGATGGAACAGAGAGTTGCAATCACCGGCATCGGTGCCGTGTCGCCGCTCGGCAACACCGCGCTTGCCACCTGGGCGGCCATGTGCGCCGGGACCTGTGGCATCGGCCCGATTACGCACTTCGATACGGATGCGTTTGCCGTCAAGGTGGCGGCCGAGGTCAAGGGCTTTGACGGCAACGACTACTTTGGCAAGCATGACGCCAAGCACCTGGACCCCTGCGTTCAGTTTGCACTGGCGGCGTCTGACGAGGCCATGCACGATGCGGGCTTTGATGTCGAAGGCGCCATCGATCGCGAGCGCCTGGGCGTCTACGTGGGTTCAGGCGTGGGCGGCATGCAGACGCTTGTTGACAACGTCCATACGATTGCCGACCGTGGGCCCCGCCGCGCATCGCCTTACATGATTGCGATGATGATCCCCAATATGGCTTCGGGCAATATCGCGATCCGCCACAAGGCAAAAGGCCCGACCCTGCCCGTCGTGACCGCGTGCGCGACCTCGGCTCATGCCGTGGGCGAGGCGTTCCGCGCCATCAAGCATGGCTATGCCGATGCGATTCTCGCCGGCGGTACCGAGGCCGCAATCATCCCCGATGCCGTTGCGGGCTTTACGTCCTGCCGTGCACTCACTACCAATCCCGATCCTGCGACGGCTTGTCGTCCGTTCGATGCGAATCGCGACGGCTTTGTGATGGGCGAGGGCGCCTGCGTGCTCGTGCTCGAGAGCATGGAACATGCGCAGGCGCGCGGTGTGCACATTTATGCCGAGGTCGTGGGCTACGGCAACACCGATGATGCCTATCACATCACGAGCCCCGATCCCGAGGCTGCCGGCATTGCCCGTGCGATATCGCTGGCGGTGGCCGAGGGCGACGTTAAGCCTTCCGAGGGCCTCTACATCAACGCTCACGGCACCTCGACTAAACTCAACGATTCGTCCGAGACGGCGGGCATTAAGCGTGCGCTCGGCGAGGACGCGGCACGCGCCGCGCACGTCTCGTCGACCAAGTCGATGACGGGGCACATGATCGGTGCTACGGGTGCCATCGAGGTCATGGCCTGTGCCATGGCGCTCGAGCAGGGTGTGGTGCCCCCGACCATTAACTACCACACGCCCGATCCCGCCTGCGATCTTGATTACACGCCCAATCGCGCGGTTCGCGCCGACCTTACCTGGGCGCTTTCGACCAACCTGGGCTTTGGCGGGCACAACGCCGCCATCGCGCTGCGTAGATATGCAAGGAGCTAGAGCATGGATTCCAAAAGACTTGCCGAGATAGCCGATGTGATGGAGGACCGCGGCCTCACGCGCGTGCGTGTTGAGGAGCCCGATGGCACCGCGGTCGAGCTCGAGCGCGCGAGTGCGGCGCAGCCGGTTGCCGTGCCCATGCCCGTGCCGAGTGCCATGGCCGCTCAAGTTGCAGCTCCCACAGTCGCGCCTGCCGCACCGAAACCTGCCGCGCAGGCACCTGCCGCCGCGTCGGAGCCTAAGGGCACCGAGGTGACTGCTCCCATGGTCGGCGTTTTCTATGCTGCCCCGGCGCCGGGCGACGAGCCGTTTGTGCACGTGGGCTCCAAGGTCAAGGCCGGCGAGACCCTCTGCATCATCGAGGCCATGAAGGTTCTCAACGAGGTGACGGCGGAGGCGGATGGCGAGGTGCTCGAGATCTGCGTGGCCGACGGCGACCTCGTGGAGTTTGGCAGCTGCCTCATGAGGATCGGATAGGTGATATCCATGAACAAAGAAGAGCTCAAGAGGCTGTTGCCGCATCGCGAGCCGATGCTTTTGCTCGACGAAGCCGAGCTGGTGGGTGACGAGGCCCACGGCAAGATCAAGATTACGGGCGACGAGTACTTTTTGCAGGGGCATTTTCCGGGAAACCCGGTCGTCCCCGGCGTGATTCAGTGCGAGATGCTCGCCCAGAACTGCTGCGTGCTGCTGATGGGCGATGAGGAGGCGCGCGGCGCGACGCCGTTCTACACGAGTCTGGACAAGGTGCGCTTTAAGCGTCCGGTGCGCCCGGGCGACACGGTGGACCTGGTGTGCTCCATCACGCGTGCGCGCGGGCCGTTCCGCTTTGCGACGGGTACTGCGAGCGTCAACGGTGAGGTGTGCTGCCGCGCCGATATGTCTTTTGCACTCATGCACGAAAGTTAAGGAAGGCTTCATGTTCGACAAAGTGCTCATCGCCAACCGCGGCGAAGTCGCGGTCCGTGTTATCCGCGCGTGCCGTGATATGGGCATCAAGACCGTCGCCGTCTACTCCACGGCCGATGCGGACGCACTGCACGTGCAGCTTGCCGACGAAGCGTATTGCATCGGCGGCCCGCGTCTTGCCGAGAGCTACCTCAACGACGATGCCGTGCTCACCTGTGCCGTAAAGTCGGGAGCTAAGGCAATTCATCCCGGCTATGGCTTTTTCTCCGAGAAGGCGAGCTTCGTGCGCGACTGCGACAAGTATGGCCTGGCGTTTGTCGGTCCTTCGGCCGAGGTGATCGACAGCATGGGCGACAAAGACGCCGCACGTCGAACGGCTGCCGCGGCGGGCGTGCCAATCGTGCCGGGCTGCGATTTGCTCAAAAGCCCCGAGGAGGCGACGGCCGAGGCCGAGCGCATTGGCTGCCCCGTGCTTATTAAGGCGCGTGCAGGTGGTGGCGGTCGCGGCATTCGCAAGGTCGAGCGCGTGGAAGATGCGGCAAAGGCGTTCATCGAGGCGCGTGCCGAGGGCGAGGCCGTTTTTGGCGACGGCGAGTGCTACATGGAGAAGTTCGTCGCGCCGGCGCACCACGTCGAGGTGCAGATTATGGCCGATAAGCAGGGACATGTGTTTTCGCTCGGCGAGCGCGAGTGCTCGGTGCAGCGCCGCAACCAAAAGTTGATCGAGGAGAGCCCCGCGCCGTGCCTCGACGGACACGACGACATTCGCGCTTGCATGCACAAGGCGGCGCGTGACCTGGCTCGTGCCGTCGGCTACGAAGGAGCCGGTACCATCGAGTTCCTGTATTCGGACGACGGCAATTTCTACTTTATGGAAATGAACACACGCTTGCAGGTGGAGCATCCGGTTACGGAGTTTGTGACCGATACCGACCTGGTTAAGTGGCAGCTGCGCGTGGCTGCCGGCCAGCCTCTGCCCTTTGAGCAGGAGGACATGCCAGTCCGCAATCACGCCATGGAGTGCCGCATCAATGCCGAAACACCGGACTTCCTGCCGTCATGCGGAACGGTCACCGCGTTGCTTGTGCCGGGTGGTCCGCGCGTGCGCTGGGATTCGGCCATGTTTACCGGAGCGAACGTTCCGCCGTACTACGACTCCATGCTCGGCAAGCTCATCGTGTGTGCGCCCACGCGCGACGGCGCCATTCGCAAGATGCGCTCGGCCCTGGGCGAGCTCGTGATTGAGGGCGTGAGCGAAAACAGCGAGCTTCAGCTCGACGTGCTGGCAAATGACGAGTTCTTGTCGGGCATGTATCACACCGATCTGATGGGGCATCTCTATGCTGATGAATAGAAAAGCGAAGACGGTCAATGTCCTTGAGGGGCCGATAACCGAGTCGTGCGCCGAGTTCCCCGCGCGCCACGTGTTTATCAAGTGTCCGGAGTGCCGCCGCGTGATCGATGAGGCGCGCCTGCACGACAACCTCGAGGTCTGCCCTCGTTGCGGCAAACACTTTCGCGTGAGCGGTCGCGCGCGCATGCGCATGACGGTTGACGAGGGCACGTTTGAGGAATGGGATGCCAGTCTGGCGTCGGAGGACTTCCTCTCGTTTCCCGGTTATGCCGACAAGCTTAAGAGCGCGTGCGAACGTTCGGGCGAGCGCGATGCCGTTGTGTGCGGCAGGGGCAAAATCTGCGGTTGCGATACGGCGATCTTCTTTATGGACGCCAACTTTATGATGGGCTCGATGGGTTCCGTGGTGGGCGAGAAGATCTGTCGCACATTTGAGCGTGCGACCGAGCTGGGATTGCCAGTTGTCGGCTTTACCGTTTCGGGCGGTGCGCGCATGCAAGAGGGCGTGACATCGCTTATGCAGATGGCCAAGATTTCTGCGGCGGTTAGGCGCCACAGCGAGGCGGGCGCTCTGTATATCACGGTGCTCACCGACCCCACGACCGGAGGCGTAACCGCGAGCTTTGCCATGGAGGGCGACATTATCCTGGCCGAACCCGATGCCCTGACGGCGTTTGCTGGCCCGCGCGTGATCGAGCAGAACATGCACAAGCGCCTGCCCAAGGGATTCCAGCGCTCCGAGTTTTTGCTGGAGCACGGCTTTTGTGATGCCGTTGTTCCGCGTGGCGAGATTGCGCTCACGGTAGGCGAGCTGCTGGCGCTGCACGAAGGGCACGCGCCCGGCCTGGGGGCACCGCATGAAATCGTGCATGCGGGTCGCCGCGGCAAAAAGCTGGGACACTTGTTTAAGCGTTCGGCGGTACCAAAAACCGCGCTCGAGATTGTCAAGCAGACCCGCTCGGCAGATCGCGCCACGGCGGGTGAGATGATCTCGCTGGGCCTGGATGGATTTGTGGAGCTGCACGGCGACCGTTACTTTGGCGACGACGCCGCCGTGGTGGGTGGCATTGGCTGGAAAGACGGACGCCCCGTAACGGTCATCGCCATCGAGCGCGGCACCACGACCAAAGAGCGTATGCGCCGCAACTTTGGCATGGCGCATCCCGAGGGCTACCGCAAAGCGCGTCGCCTGATGCGCCAGGCCGAAAAGTTTGGTCGACCGGTTCTGTGCCTGGTTGATACTTCGGGCGCGTTTTGCGGCATCGGTGCCGAGGCGCGCGGCCAGGGCGAGGCGATTGCCCAGAATCTCATGGAGATGAGCGGCCTTAAGACGCCGATTGTCTCGGTGGTGACAGGCGAGGGCGGCTCTGGTGGCGCGCTGGCGCTGTCCGTGGCCGACCGCATCCTGATGCTCTCGAGCTCGGCCTATTCGGTCGTGAGCCCCGAGGCCTGTGCGTCGATCCTGTGGAAGGATACCGAGCGCGCGAATGAGGCCGCCGAGGCGCTTAAGCTCACGGCCCCCGATCTGCTGGCGCTCGGCATCATCGACGGCATTGTTGACGATAGGGGCCTGTCGCATGAGGAGATCGCCGGTGCCGTCATGTCCTCGGCATTTGATGCCTTCGATACGCTTGGGCAGCTCGACGACGCGACCCTCACAAACCTCCGCTACCAAAAGTACCGCGCAATCGGTCAGTACCGCACGATGTGACAAAGGGACAGTCCGCATGTCACATTGGGAAAGGCGTTCCATGCCACAAGTTTCTAACACCTCGTTTACAACGACGGTTTCATCAAACGCCATGGCCGTGGTGGACTATCTGTCCAAAAGCATGATGTCGGCGCTGCCGTTTATTGTCTGCGCGGCGTTGTTCCGCACCGTCGCCGTCATTATGGGCGAAGGCATACTGGGCCTGTGGTCTGCCGATTCCGAAATCTATCGCCTGTTCTATAGTTGGCTCTATAACGCCGGCTACTACTTTTTGCCCATTTATCTTGGTTGGGCGGCCGCCCGCCAGCTCGGTTGCTCGGAGCAGCTGGGCATGATGTTGGGCGGCGTATTGATTGCGCCCGATCTGCTTAAGCTCGTCGATGCCGCATCGACGACGGGGGCATCGATGACTTACGTGTATGGTCTGCTTCCCGCGCCGGTCAACGATTACACGACGACTGTTATTCCGGTTCTCATCTCGGTGCCCATGCTATGGCGGGTGGAGTGTTTCTTTCAGCGCGTTATCCCTAAGGCCGTGGCGTTTTCGTTCGTTCCGTTTGCGACCATGCTTGTCATGGTTCCGGTTTCGCTGTGTATCACGGCGCCGGCGGGCAGCTATCTGGGCATGTTGTTGGGCCAGCTTATGTTTATGCTGGGCAATTCCGGTGGCATCGTGTCGCTGCTCACGCTCATGGGGCTTGCCGCGGGCTGGGAGTTTCTTAAGATCGCGGGCGTCAGCAACGTTGTCCTATCGCTCGCCTATGCGCAGTTTATGAGTGTGGGAACGGATTCGTGCATTCTGATCGCCGCGACGATGGCAACGTTCGCCGTTTGGGGCATGCCCTTTGGCGCGTCGCTCCGCGTTGCGGATAAGGACGAGAAGGCGCTCATGCTGGGCTATTCAATCTCGGGCGTGCTTGGTGGCGTAAGCGAGCCGGCGCTGTACGGTTGCGGCTTTAAATATGGCAGGTGCCTGACGTGCATGGCCATTGGCGGCGCCGTCGGAGGCTTTGTCGCAGCCGTGGGCCACGTTACGGCCTATACCATCGGCATGACGAACGTCCTCATGGTCATCGGCTTTGCCACGGGCGGCATCTCGAACCTGCTGTGGTGCTGCGCCGCCGGCGGTGTGGCATTTGCGGTGTCTGCGGCGCTGAGCTACTGCTTTGGCGTGGTGCCGGCGAAGGGGCAGGCGGCAGAAGACGAAGCCGATTCACCCGAAACAGTGGCGAGCGCTGCTGAAGTAAGCGCATAAACCTGAGCGACAAAGGACGATTCCTTTGTCATGTTCCAAGGCCGTGGCTCGTGTGGGTTGCGGCCTTTTTGTATCTGGAGGACAAAGTGGCTACACTACAATCCGTTTGAGCAATAGATATATATAGGTAGTACCGTGGGGGCTGACGAAGATGGTCGAGTGGATCGTTCGTCGTGCGCAGGGCGACCGTGCGCGCGTGGGAACGTTGACGGGTGTGGTGTGTATTCTCACCAATGTGGCGCTATGTGCTGCGAAGGGTGCAATTGGCGTGCTGTCGGGATCGGTTTCGATCGTGGCGGACGCTATGAACAACCTGTCCGACGCCAGCTCGAACATCGTGAGCGTGCTTGGCTTTAAGCTGGCGGGCAAGCCGGCCGACCCCGAGCATCCTTACGGCCATGGCCGCTACGAGTATCTCTCGGGTCTGGTCGTGGCGGCGCTCGTGCTGCTGATCGGCCTTGAGCTTATCAAGTCTTCGGTTGAGCGCGTCATCCACCCCGAACCTGTCGAGTTCTCGCTTGCCCTGGTGGCGGTCCTTGCGCTTTCGATGGTCGTAAAGCTCTGGATGGCGGCCCTCAACCAAAAGCTCGGCGATCGCATTGAGTCCGAGACGCTGCATGCGACCGCGCAGGATTCCAAGAACGATGTCCTTGCCACAGGCGCCGTGTTAGCGTGCGCAATTGTTTCGCAGGTGACGCACATCAATCTTGACGCTTGGGTCGGCCTTGCCGTTGGCGCCTATATTGGCTGGAGCGGCTTTGAACTTATTCAAGATACGGTGAGCCCGCTTTTGGGCCAGGCGCCCGACCCCAAGTTGGTCAAGCACATTCGAGACAAGATCATGAGCTACCCCGGCGTTTTGGGCGTCCACGACCTGATGGTGCACGATTACGGTCCGGGCAGGAAGTTTGCGAGCGCCCACGCCGAGATGGCAGCCGAGACCAGCCCGCTGGAAAGCCACGACATACTCGACAACATCGAGCAGTCGTTTAGGGATGAAGACGGCATGATCGTCACGCTCCATTACGATCCCATCGTGACCGACGATCCAAAGGTGGCGAGCATGCGTCTGCGCATCAACGCTATGGCTCAAGAGATTGATAGCCGCCTCTCGATCCACGACCTACGCTGTGTTCCGGGCCCCACGCACACCAATGTGATTTTTGACTGCGTGCGACCCTCGGATTTGGCGATGAGCGCCGAGGACCTAAAGCGCGCGTTGGCGAAACGTGTCGAATCCGAATATCCCAAGTCGATTGCCAAGATCACGATCGACGAAGACTACGTCGGCCATACCCACGAGTAGGGCCGAGCCGATAAAGCAACTGATGCAGAAGGGGAGAGCATGAAGCGTCTATATCTACTCCGCCACGGCCAGACGGAATTCAACGTTAAAAAGCTGGTCCAGGGCCGCTGCGATTCTCCGTTGACCGACCTGGGCCGCAAACAAGCGGGAAAGGCAGCCGCATGGCTCAAGGACCACGGCGTCGTTCCAGACAAAGTGGTCTCTTCGCCCTTAGGCCGAGCCATGGACACGGCAAGTCTCGTCGCAACCGAACTCCTCGGCCCGGATGCAGCAGTCGAGCCCTGCGAAGGCATCATCGAACGCAGCTACGGCACCTTCGAAGAAGGCCACCACGACGCCCTGCCCACCGACGTCTGGGACCCGGGCGAGGACCTGGTCCCCTTCGGAGGAGAAGGAAGCCGCGCACTGCAAGAACGCATGGTAGGTACCCTCACCAATCTCATGGGCGCCGAGGGCATCGAAACCCTCCTAGCAGTAAGCCACGGCAGCGCCAGCCGCCAATTCATCAAAGCTGCAGCCCCAGTGGACTTCGAGCTCCCAACAAAACTCCCCAACTGCGCCATCATGATTTTCGATTTTGACGAGGAAGGTTTGCAAGGAGAGAGCGACAGGTCCCAATGCAAGTTCACCCTCCAGCAAATAGTGGACCCCCAACAAAGTCATTAGCCTAAGCGAGCAGAGTTAAGCAGACATCAACGTGTCGTCTCCCGAGCACGGCGGAGGGCCGGAGAAATATATTAAGGTCATCGCGAGTTCCGCACGCAAAGGAGAGCACTTAATGTGCTCTCCGTCTTGCGCAGGACTGTAGAGCAGGGACCTTAATATATTTCTCCGGCCCTCCGCCGTGCTCGGGAGCCATCCACGCACTTTACCTGCGTAAACAATGTGAGTGAAATATGAATCTCGATGGATACGCCCGCAGCCGTGTATACTAAACAGCTGTGTGTAACCAGGGGAGTATTCTGGCTGGACAAAATGCCTGCTTAATAGGGTTGTCAGGTAGTCCGGGCGAAATACAAGGCTGGGGAGCACGTCGTGTAAGTAGTGGTCCTCTAGGGGCGTACGCTCGGTGGTGTACGCATTGTCCCAAGACCACGCGAGAGTTGGGATCATATCTTGATCAGCATGATTCTCGGCCGCAAGATTGGCATGACCCAGGTTTGGGACGAGAACGATAACGTCGTTCCCGTCACGGTCATCCAGGCTGGCCCCTGCGCTGTCTCGCAGGTTAAAACTCAGGCAACTGACGGCTATGACGCCGTCCAGATCGGTTTCGGCGACATCAAGGCCAAGAACGTGAACAAGCCCATGGCTGGTCACTTCGCCAAGGCCGGCGTCGAGCCTGTCCGCTTCCTTCGTGAGGTCCGCGTCGAGAACGGCGAGGAGCACAAGGTCGGCGAGGTCGTCACCGTCGCTGATTTCGCTGATGTCGAGAAGGTCGACGTCATCGGTACCTCCAAGGGTAAGGGCTTCCAGGGTCGCATCAAGCGCTGGGGTCAGCGCCGCGGTCCTATGACGCATGGTTCTCACTTCCAGCGTCACCCCGGTTCTATCGGTCAGTGCGCCTATCCTGCGCGCGTCCTCAAGGGCGTCAAGATGGCCGGTCACATGGGTAACGAGCGTGTTACCGTCAAGAACCTTTCCGTTGTCCGCATCGATGCCGAGCAGAACCTCATCTTGGTCAAGGGCGCTGTCCCGGGTGCCAAGAATGGTCTCGTCGCCATCCGTATGGCCTAAGGGCCCAGCCCATTTAGCCCAGCGTCATACCAAGGAGAACACTTAAATGGCAAAGTTTGAAGTAAAGAACAGCGAGGGCAAGAAGGTCGCCGAGGCCGAGCTCGCCGCTGAGGTGTACGGCATCGAGCCGAACATCCACGTTATGCACCACATCGTCAAGTGCCAGATGGCCTCTTGGCGTCAGGGCACCCAGTCCGCTAAGGGCCGCTCTGAGGTTTCCGGTGGCGGCAAGAAGCCTTGGCGTCAGAAGGGCACCGGCCGTGCCCGCCAGGGTTCCATCCGTGCTGCCCAGTGGCGTCACGGTGGCGTTGTCTTCGCCCCCAAGCCCCGTTCCTACGCTAAGCGTATGAACAACAAGGAGGTCAAGCTGGCTATGCGCTCCGCGCTGTCCGCCAAGCTGGCCGATGGCGAGCTCGTGCTCGTCGACGACTACGGCTTCGAGAAGCCTTCCACCAAGGCTGCCGTCGCCATGCTCAAGGCTCTCGGCCTTGAGGGCAAGCGTCTGACCATCATCGTTCGCGATGAGGACGTCAACGCCTACCTGTCGTTCCGCAACATTCCCAAGACGTTCATCATCACCGCCGACGAGGCCAACACCTACGATCTCGTCAACAACAACGCCGTGCTGATGCCCGCCGACATCGCCGCTCACTTCGGGGAGGTGCTTGCATAAATGACCGCCCACGAGATCATCATCCGTCCGATCGTGTCCGAGCGTTCCTTCTCCGGCATGGAGCTGAACAAGTACACGTTCGAGGTCGCCAAGGATGCTAACAAGTATCAGATCAAGGACGCTGTCGAGGAGATCTTCGGCGTCAAGGTCGTTCGCGTGAACACCCTGACGGTCAAGCCCAAGACCAAGCGCGTGCGCTATGTCGCCGGCAAGACCCGTTCTTGGAAGAAGGCCATCGTCACGCTGGCCGAGGGCGACACCATCGAGGTCTTTGGCAACCAGGCCTAAGACTCGCTGCTGTTGAGTGAGCTCATGCCTCCCAAATAGGGGAGGCGAGAGCTCAAGGTTTCGGGCGTATAAAATGGACACGCCCGGAACCGTGTATACGTCCGGTGTCATCGCACCCGAGGCAGAACCTCGAATCCCTGTCTGCGATGGCTAACGGATTCCTATTGAAAGGGATTGTAATGGCTGTAAAGCACCTTAAGCCGACCTCCGCTGGTAGGCGTTGGCAGACGATCTCCGATTTCTCTGAGATCACCTGCACCAAGCCCGAGAAGTCTCTTCTCGAGCCCCTGCCCAAGAAGGCCGGTCGTAACAACAACGGCCGCATCACCACCCGCCACCAGGGCGGCGGCGTGAAGCGTCGTTACCGCGTGATCGACTTCAAGCGCAACAAGGACGGCGTGCCCGCCAAGGTTGCCACGATCGAGTACGATCCGAACCGTTCCGCTCGCATCGCTCTGCTGCACTACGCTGACGGTGAGAAGCGCTACATCCTGGCCCCCAAGGGCCTCGAGGTCGGTCAGACCATCATGTCCGGTTCTGACGCCGACATCAAGCCGGGCAACGCTCTGCCCCTCGCCGACATCCCCGTCGGTACGCTCATCCACGCCGTCGAGTTCCAGCCGGGCAAGGGCGCCGCTATCGCCCGTTCCGCCGGTAACTCCTGCCAGCTGATGGGTAAGGAGGGCAAGTACGCTATCGTCCGTATGCCTTCCTCCGAGATGCGCCGCATCCTCGTTACCTGCCGCGCCACCGTTGGTGAGGTCGGCAACGCCGATCACGCCAACATCGTCATCGGCAAGGCCGGCCGTAAGCGTCACATGAACGTGCGCCCGACCGTCCGCGGTACCGTCATGAACCCTGTCGACCACCCGCACGGCGGTGGCGAGGGCAAGAACCACACCTCTGGTCGTCCCTCTGTTACCCCCTGGGGTAAGCCGACGAAGGGCCTTCGTACGCGCAAGAAGAAGAAGGTCTCGAACCAGCACATCATTCGTCGCCGTAAGAAGTAATTTCGGATACCGAGTTTTAGGAGAAAGCACTTATGAGCAGAAGTCTCAAAAAGGGCCCGTTCGTGGAGACTCGCCTTCTCTCGCGTATCACCGCGATGAACGAGGCTGGCAAGAAGGACGTCGTGAAGACCTGGTCTCGCGCGTCCACCATCTTCCCCGAGATGGTTGGTCACACCATCGCCGTCCACGACGGCCGCAAGCATGTGCCCGTGTATGTTACCGAGTCCATGGTTGGTCACAAGCTCGGCGAGTTCGCGCCGACTCGTACGTTCCGTGGCCACAAGGCCAAATAGGGGGTTAACCGTAAATGGCAACTAAGTCTATTGAAACTGAGGCCACCGAGGTTCGCGCCGTCGCTAAGTACGTGCGTGTTTCCCCCAGCAAGGCCCGCCTGGTGGTCGATCTGATCCGCCGCAAGCCTGTCGCTCAGGCCTTCGACATCCTCCACTTCTGCGACCGCGCCGTCGCCGTGGATGTCGAGAAGGTTCTCCGTTCCGCCGTTGCGAACGCCGAGAACAACAACGGTCTGCGTGCCGACAACCTGGTTGTCGCCGCTGCCTATGTTGACGAGGGTCCGACGCTTAAGCGCATCCGTCCCCGCGCCAAGGGTTCCGCTTCTCGCATTCTGAAGCGTACTTCCCACATCACCGTCGTCGTTGCTCCTCGAAAGGAGGCGTAAAGCTGTATGGGTCAGAAAGTCTACCCCACCGGCTTCCGTCTTGGCATCACCGAGAACTGGCGCTCCCGCTGGTTCGCAGAGAAGGATTACGCTAAGACCCTCGGTAACGATCTCGAGATCCGCAAGTACCTCGAGAAGCGTCTTTCCCGCGCAGCTGTCTCCCGCGTCGAGATCGAGCGCGCTGGCGACAAGGTGAAGGTCATCATCCTCACCGCTCGCCCCGGCGTTGTCATCGGTAAGAAGGGTGCCGAGATCGATACCCTTCGCACCGAGCTCGAGAAGGTCGCTGGCGTCTCCAAGGGCCAGCTCTCCGTCGACGTTGTCGAGATCAAGCGCCCCGAGCTCGACGCCAACCTCGTTGCTCAGTCTATCGCCGAGCAGCTCGAGGGCCGCGTTGCCTTCCGTCGCGCTATGCGCAAGGCTGTCCAGTCCGCCCGCAAGGCCGGCGCTAAGGGCATCCGTATCCAGTGCTCCGGTCGTCTCGGCGGTGCCGAGATGGGCCGTCGTGAGTGGTACCGCGAGGGTCGCGTGCCTCTGCACACCCTCCGTGCCAAGATCGACTACGGCACGGCTGTCGCCAGCACCACCATGGGCGCTTGCGGCGTGAAGGTCTGGATCTACCTGGGCGAGAAGCTCCCGGGCCAGCCTGTTCCCAACCCTGCACTCGAGGGCTCTTCCCGTCCTCGTCGTCGTAACTCCGAGAGGAGGGGTCAGTAGTGCTTGCCCCTAAGCGTATTCTTCACCGCAAGGTGCAGCGTGGCTCCATGAAGGGCCAGGCCAAGGGTAATACCGAGCTGCATTTCGGCGAGTTTGGTATCCAGGCTCTCGAGGCCCATTGGATCACCAACCGTCAGATCGAGGCCGCTCGTATTGCCATGACCCGCTACATGAAGCGTGGCGGTCGTGTCTACATCACGATCTTCCCCGATAAGCCCATCACCAAGAAGCCTGCCGAGACTCGCATGGGTTCTGGTAAGGGTAACCCCGAGGAGTGGGTGGCCGTCGTCAAGCCCGGCCGCATCATGTTCGAGGTCAAGGGCGTGCCCGAGGAGGTCGCTCGCGAGGCTCTGCGTCTTGCACAGCATAAGCTTCCCATCAAGACCAAGATTGTTGCTGCCAAGAACGCTGAGCAGCGCATCGAGAAGGAGATGGCTGAGGAGGCCGCTCTCGAGGCCAAGTGGGCTGCTGAGGACGCCGCCGCCGCCAAGGAGGAGAACTAATGAAGCCCGCAGAGATTCGTGAGCTCTCGGACGCTCAGCTCGTTGAGAAGCTGAAGGAAATGCGCGCCGAGCTCTTTAACCTTCGTTTCCAGATGGCCACCAGCCAGCTGGACAACACCGCTCGCGTCAACACCGTGAAGAAGGACATCGCTCGCGTCCTCACGGAGCAGCGCGCCCGCGAGATCGCAGCGGAGAAGTCCGCTGTCGCCGAGTAGGACCTAAGGAGAGAACATGACTGATTCGCGTAACTCGCGTAAGGTCCGTACGGGTGTCGTTACCTCCGTCTCCGGTGCCAAGACCATTGTTGTCACCATCACCGAGCGCAAGCGTCACCCCAAGTACGGCAAGATGATGACCAGCTTCAAGAAGCTGCACGCTCACGACGAGGAGTGCACGGCTGGCGTGGGCGACACCGTCCGCGTTATGGAGACCCGTCCTATGTCCAAGATGAAGCGTTGGCGCCTCATCGAGGTCGTCGAGCGCGCTAAATAAGCAGTCGCTCTTACGACTTGTACGTTTCCGAAGATGTGCGTATGCCTGGCTTGCATACCACGGGCCGTATAAAGGCTGCGCACCTCTCTTCGGTTCTTAGTTCGGAGGAACATCTACCATGATTCAGATGCAAACCATGCTGAACGTCGCCGACAATTCCGGCGCTCGCAAGATTCGCTGCATCAAGGTGCTTGGCGGTTCCAAGCGTCGTTATGCAGGCATCGGCGATGTGTTCATCGGTGCTGTCCAGGAGGCTACCCCTGGCGCCAACGTCAAGAAGAAGGACGTTGTCCGTTGCGTCGTCGTTCGCACCGTTAAGGAGATCCGCCGCAAGGATGGCTCCTACATTCGCTTTGATGAGAACGCCTGCGTTGTCATCAACAACGATGGTTCGCCCGTCGGCACCCGTATCTTCGGGCCCGTCGCTCGCGAGCTTCGTGACAAGAAGTACATGAAGATCGTCTCGCTCGCTCCCGAGACCCTGTAGTTAGGGGAGATATATGTATATCAAGAAGGGCGATAAGGTCCAGGTTCTCTCTGGTAAGGATCGCGGCAAGCAGGGCGTTGTCCTGCGTGCTCTCCCCGCCGAGAACAAGGTCGTTGTCGAGGGCGTTTCGGTCGTCAAGAAGGCCGTCAAGCCCAACGCTGCCAACCAGCAGGGCGGCATCGTTTCGCAGGAGGCTCCCATCGACGCCTCCAACGTCAATCTCGTCTGCCCCGAGTGCGGTAAGGTTACCCGCGTCGGTCACGAGAAGGACGGCAAGAACAAGCTGCGCGTCTGCAAGAAGTGCGGCCACAAGTTCTAAGCTGTCCGCAACATCAAGTTGCTAGCAAAGGCCCGGATGCCACGGCACCCGGGCCTTTTTCTATCCCCACTCGATGGCTTCGGTTCTGCCGTCCCGTCATTCCGGTTGCATCCAGTTTTCGGTGCCGTCTCGAATCGAGTGCCGCCAGGTGATACCCTGTCGCGTTTCGTCGGCTTCGGGGACAAAAGTCGGGACAACTCCAAAAACTATTTTCGAACTCAGGGCTTTGAGTTTTTGTTTTTGTCCCAAAGGGCGCGGCGGGATGCTTTTGGAGGCTCGATAGCGCCGAAAACGCCCGTTTTGAAACTTAAATGCCTTTTCGCGTGCAAGCCGCCAGCTGCAATAGGAAGTGAATCAACGCAGGTGGCTTTCAAGCAGTTTGCAAAACTGCAGGTCGCAGGTCTTCATTGCCAGTAGGAGAAATGAGTAGTCTCAGGTGGCTTGCCCATGAGTTGACGAACGGGATTTGAGATTACGCTGACGTCCGGAAACGCTTCGAGCACGGCGTTACGTTTTTGGGGTTTGGGCGTAGCCCCTGCACCCGCGAGCGCGGGCCTTAAGCCCGCCGAGAGGGTGACGCGTCGAAAACGAAGGGGAAAGAGAGAAGGGGCCGTCCCTATCATTCAGGTTGCGACCGAAGAAGACAAGGAGACCCCCTGAGCCTGAATGATGCCCCACAGACCGCGTCCGACCGAGCTCAAGCCGAGCTTTTCCTGACGTCCGCCTTCGCGAAGATGATGGCTGGATTGGCTATGGATTGGCAACACTTATTTGGACGATTCCGGGAGGGACGGCCCCGCCTCCCTGAACTCGACCGGCGACATGTAGCCCAGCGTCGAGTGGATCCTGAAGTTGTTGTACCAGTGCACGTAATCCAAGAGCTTGGCTCGGAGCTCGCGCGTCCCTCCTCGGTCCTTCGGAGTGGCCGACGATCTCCCCGTTGCAGAGGTCGACGAGCAGGCAGACGTAGTTCCACGACGCCCCGACGCGCACGCAGGCCAAGTCGCTGCATATATGGGTGCACGGCGCCCTGCCGCCGAAGCCGCGCGCGACGACGTTCGACACGTCGGCCTCGTTGACCGCCCCGGGGTGCACCTTGAACCTCTTCCTGCCGTATGCGCCGGCCAGGCCGTTCTCCCTCATGATGCGGCAGACGCGGCGCCGGCTGACGGTAACGCCCGACCTCCCGGGCGACGCCTTGATCTTGCGCGATCCGTTCCGGCCCTTGCTGGCGGCGTGCGCCGCCGCGGCCGCCGTCGCCCCCGACATTAAGGTCCTCAAGGGCCGCGTCGTCTCCGGCGACCAGTTCGTCTCGCCCGCGGAACAGAAGGAGCGAATCCTCGCGGCCTTCGGCGACCTGTGCTGCGAGATGGAGGGCTGCACCATCGCGCAGGCCTCCTATCTCAACGGCGTGCCCCTCGTCGTCGTGCGCGCCATCAGCGACAAGCCCTGCGCCGAGGGCCGGGTCGTCGACTACAACACCTTCGAGAAGAAGGCCGCCTGCGACTGCGCCCGCATCGCCGCGCGCATGGTTAAGCTTTAGGCCCGGCGCGCCGGGGCCCTTTCCAAAGCGAAGTGTCGAGCCGAAGTGTTGAGCGTCGGCCCTGAATGTTCAATGGCCGTTGTTTTCTGCCCCTCAAGTGGTGGACTTTTCCTCGGAGCTGTTGATTCCCCCACGCGCCCCCTTCCGTTCTCTGTTCTCCCCTTATACTCCTTGTACGAGGAGGTAAGAAGTCATGGACAAGACCACACAGGACAGCTTGGCAAAGAAACCCGTCGACATGAGGGACAGGATTCTCGAGCATCTCGAGGCCCTCACCTCTGCCGTCTCGCTCGACGACCTTGCCCGTCTGTCCACCTCCGACATCGCCGAGACGCTCATCATCTCCAGGAGCCTGGCGAGCCAGTACCTCAACGACCTTGTTCGCGCCGGTCTTGTGGTTAAGGTGGCGGGCAGGCCTGTCCGTTATTTTCATCGCCGCGCGTTCCAGAAGCGTTTTCAGGTAAAGCTCTCTGCAAGCGAGTATGCCTCGCTCGCCGACCTCATCCAGGCGACGGGAATCGCCGATCACCGCGACTTCGCGCGTGCCGTGGGCTTCGACATGAGCCTCAGCTCCGTTGTCGAGCAGTGCAAGGCTGCGGTTCAGTACCCTCCGTTTGGCCTGCCCATCCTCTTGAGCGGCGGCGTGGGTGTCGGTAAGTCTTTCCTTTCTCGCCTTGTGTACGAGTACGGCAAGAACCAGGGCTTGTTGTCCCGCGACTCCTCCTATGTGCGCATCGACTGCGCCGGGGTCCCGGACGCCGCCTCGTTCAACGGGCTTCTTGACGAGTCGATCGCGAAAGCGCGCGGGGGTGTGGTCTTTGTCAACGGCATCGAGGCACTCTCTCCCTCTGCGATGGAGCACTGCCTTGCGACGGCCCTCGGGCTCGATGCCTCCCAGGATGCGCCGCGCGCTCGCCTCGTTCTTTCGACGACGCTTTCCGCCGATGACCTGAAGGTTTCCTCGGCCTACAGCAAAATGCCCATCTGTGCCCGCGTCCCCTCACTCAAGGAGCGGACCCCCGAGGAGCGCGAGGATCTCATCTTGAGCTTCCTGCGCAGCGAGGGGTGCCGAATCGGTTCTGATGTGAAGATCAGCCGCGGCGCATACCGTTGCCTCGTGAACGCGGACTTTTCCGATAACATCGCCGGCTTGCGCGCCTGCGTGACGAACTGCTGTGCCAAAGCGTTCCTCAATCGCGAGGGCGACTACGTCGTCGTTCGCCCGTATCTTCTTCCCAGCGGGCTCCTCTCCTCCGCGCAGATCGATCAACAGCCCGACGATGGCGTTCTGATCGACGCGTCTCTGGATGCCGCCGAGAGCACAGGGCCGGTCGAGCAGGCGCTCGATGCCCTGTGCTCCCTCGATGAGCGATTCTGCGCCGGGGAGCTCTCTGTCTCCGAGCTTGTCTCGCAAGCTGTCTCCGCTGTGCGCGGCGTTGAGGATCACTTGATCTTCGACCACGGCGTCGCCTCCTCGAGGTCGCGCGCCTTCGAGCGCGTCGTGGGCGCGGTCCTTGCCGACGCAGGCTCTTCTTATGGCATCGAGCTTTCGAGGAAGGTCGCTTTTCTACTGGCCCAGGAGATTTGCCTGCAGCTGTGGCCGGGTATCGGCCTGGCTAAGCGAAAGTCTGCCTGTGCGGAGCAAATCTCCCATCTCCTCGGTGCCGTGACCTCCGAATTGCCGTTTGCCTCGAGTGTCTCCGATCAGGTCGCCGCAGACGTGGAAGGGGCGCTGGGAATCTCGCTCGATCACTTCACGAAGACGCTTCTGACGCTGTGCGTCGCATCGGAGTCTCGCGATGCGAAGGCCCTTCGGACGCTCTGCGTCATCTTGTCCCACGGCTACTCAACGGCGACGAGCATCGCCGACGCGGCGAACCGTATGCTCGGCATGCATGTGTACGAGGCTGTCGACATGCCCTACGACCAGCAGCTGAAGGACATCGTCGGTCCGCTCCAGCGCCTCGTCGACCGCCATTCCTACTGCACCGGGGTCGTGTTCCTCGTCGACATGGGCTCCTTGGAGGAGGCCTATAAGGCCCTCGAGAACGTTACCGACTCCACTATCGGCGTGGTGAACAACGTCTCTACCGGTCTTGCGCTCGAGATCGGGGTCGGGCTGCTCGGCGGCAAGTCCATCGCCGAGGTTCTTGGCGATGCGACCGCCGCGTGCGTGACGCACTGCAAGGTGATCGAGCGCGTCAACCGTGAGGACGCCATCGTCTTCTGCTCCGAGTCCGGGGTCGACGCCGCGGAGAGGATACGCCAGCTCGTCTCGCAGAGCCTCCCGCGCACCATAGGCGCGCGCCTGCTCACGAGGCCCTTCAAGCAGCTCGTCGCGAACGGGTCGAACGACGCCGTTTTCTCCGAGCACCGCGTCTGCGCCGTCATCGGCACGGGAGACCCCGGGGTCGCCTCCGTCCCCTTCGTCGCCCTCGAGGACATCATGTCGACGACGTCCGCCTCTAAGGTTGATGCCGTGTTCGGCAGGTGGCTTGACGCTTCCGAGCTCTCTTCTTTCCACGAGAAGCTGCTCTCGAACATGACGCTGCAGAACGTCATCCGCTCCATCACCATCCTCGACCCGGAGCGGCTATTCCATGAGATCGAGAGCGCCGTGCACGAGCTTCAGCGCAGGACAGGCGAGAAGATCGGCAGCAACGCCATCATTGGGCTCTACGTTCACCTCTGCTGTCTCGTCGAGCGCCTTGTTACCAGAAACCCCATTGAGACCTACGTTGGCCAGGACCGCTTCGAGGAGGAACGCGCCGATTTCATCGAGTCCTTCAGGCAGAGCTTCTCGAGCATCTCGACGCGCTATCGCGTAGAGGTTCCCGTAAGCGAGATCGCATATGTCTTCGACTACATAAGCGTGAGCGCCGCCCCGGCGCGAGAAGAGCGCCTCGGCTCCTCGGACCTCCTGCTCGACGAGTGACCTTCCCCGCGCCGCCGCAAGCTGACCGCGCGTCCTCAATAATCCGATAACCCCTTGCCCGGCGCGAATCCGGATAGCGCCGAGGCAGTACCGAACGCAAAACTTCATTTGATAGGAGCAAACATGAGTGTTGTTATGGCACGAATCGACAATCGCCTGCTTCACGGCATCATCGTGACGCAGTGGGCCCCGGTGTCGGGCGCGACCCGAGTCATGGTCATCGACGACAAGGTCGCCGGCGACGAGGTCCTGAAGTCCACCATGAGGATGGCGCGCCCCGCGGGCATGGCCGTTTCGATCATCTCCGAGGAGACCGCGCTCAAGAACTTCGCCGCGGGCAAGTACGACCGCGAGAAGGTCTTCGTCATCGCCAAGGAGCCCGAGACGATGCTTCGCCTGGTCGAGTCGGGCGTCGAGCTCCCGTCGCTGGTCGTCGGCGGCTCGCTCGTCAAGGAGGACGGCATCCAGCTCACCCAGCGCGCCTACGCCTCCGCCGAGAACGTCCAGAGCTACAAGGCGCTCATCGCCCGTGGCGTCAAGGTGACGGCCCAGTTCGTGCCCGCCGACAAGCCCGTCTCCGTCGCAGACCTCATCTAAGGGGGAAATATGGTCAACTTCACTATCCTGCAGGTCGTCCTTTTGACCCTGCTGGCCTTCATCAAGCACGTGGACTACTACGGCATCCCGATGATCTTCGTCAATTACGCCGTTTTCTGGGGCCTCATCACCGGAGTCGTCATGGGCGACTGGAAGACCGGCCTTGTCATCGGCGGCACCATTCAGCTCATGCAGCTCGGCGTCGCGGGCTTCGGCGGCTCCTCCATTCCCGACTACGGCACGATGGCCATCATCGCCACCGCCTACGGCGTGACCCTGGGCTCCGACACGGGCCTCGCCATCGGCCTGCCGGTCGGCATGCTCGGCATCCAGCTCGACGTCGTCGCCAAGATCCTCAACGGCTTTGTCGTCGAGAAGTCCCAGAAGTTCTGCAACGAAGGTAAGTTCAATCAGATGAACGCCATCCTGTGGGTCTGCCCCGCGCTCTTCGGCCTGTGCGCCGCCCTGCCCGTCTTTGTCTCCGTGACGCTCGGCCAGCCCGCCGTCAACTGGCTCCTCGAGGTCATGCCCCAGTGGTTCCTCTCCGGCCTCACCCTCGCCGGCAAGATGCTCCCGGCCGTCGGTATCGCCATGCTGCTCCGCTACATGCCAACCGCCAAGTACTTCCAGTACCTGCTCGCCGGCTTCTTCCTCTCGGCCTTCCTGAACGTGCCCATCATCGGCGCCGCCATCGTCGGCGTTGCCCTCGCGATTGCGTTCTACCAGCGTGCCGAGAGGGACACCGAGCTCGCCGCCCACGCTTCCGCAGACGCCTTCATCGGAGAGGATGAGTAACCATGGAAAACGAGAACATTACCGCCGTCGCCGAGGGCAAGCCCTCCGGCTACAAGGTCACCAAGAAGGACCTGCGCAACGCGAACTGGCGCTGGCTCATGAGCGTGTGCACCTTCAACTACCAGACCCAGCAGGGCGCCTCAGTCGCCTACGCCCTCTCGCCGGTCCTGAGGAAGATCTACACGAACGACGAGGACTATAAGCAAGCGCTCAACAACCACTTCCGCTACTACAACACCCAGCCTTGGCTCGCCGCCATCATCCTTGGCGCCTGCGTGGCCATGGAGGAGCGCGACGGCCTAGCGGCGGCGGACGCCGTCCAAGACCTGAAGATCGGCACCATGGGACCGCTCGCCGGCGTCGGCGACTCCCTGCTCATGACCATGATCCCGACCATCATGGGCTCCATCGCCGCCTACATGGCCATCGAGGGCAACCCCGTGGGAGCCGGCATCTGGTTCGCGCTCATCCTGGCCATCTTCTGGGTCCGCATGCACGCCCTCGAGTTCGGCTACAAGCAGGGCGTGAAGCTCGTCACCGACTTCAGCGAGAAGCTTCCCAACCTCACTGCCGCCGCCTCCGTGCTCGGCCTCACCGTGGTCGGCTGCCTCATCGCCTCGGTCATCGGCGTCACCTGCCCGATTAGCTTCAGCTTCGGCGACGTCGCGATGGAGATTCAGCCGCTGCTCGACAAGATCCTGCCTGCCATGATCCCCGCCGCCATCACGGGAAGCGCGTATTACCTTCTTACCAAGAAGAACGCGAGCATGACGGCCCTCATCCTCGTGGTGATCGTCCTCGTGATGGTCGCCTCCGCCGCCGGCATCCTCGCCTAGCTTCGACCCAAGAGATTGGTGAATCAATGAGAAAGATAGTTGTGGCGAGCCATTCCCTTCTCGCCCAGGGCTTCAAGGACACCCTCGAGTTCCTTACGGGTAAGGGCGACGCCGTCAACGCCGTGTGCGCCTACGTGAACGACAACGGCGAGGGGCTCGACGCGGCGGTCGAGGCGGCTCTTTCGGGCACTGACGAGGTCGTCGTCCTCACCGACGCGTACGGCGGCAGCGTGAACCAGCGCTTTTCCCGCTTCGCCTCCGACCGGATCCACGTGATCGCGGGTGTCAACCTCCCGCTCGCCATGACGGTCGCGCTCGCGCGCCCCGACGAGAAACTCGACTTTGACGCCCTCGTCAACGAGGCGCGCCAGCAGATCATCTACGTGAACGGTGCCAGTTCCGCCGAGTGCGACGACGACGAATAGAGGAGGTCGACGATGAGAGAGTTCCTTAAGGACGTGTGGATGCACGGCGGTGAGGAAAGCCGCGCCATCACCCCCGAGAACATCACGGGCGAGAAGGGCCGCGCCGCCATGTCGGCCAGCCACCTCGGCGTCGGCCGCAAGGGCTCGTGCTGCGTGCCCCTTGAGTCCGGCGAGACCATCACGCTCGCGGACATCGAGGGCCCCGGCATCATCCGCCACATCTGGATGACCGTCCCCGACAAGACCGCCGCCGGCAGCTTCGTCATGCGTGACCTCGTGCTGCGCTTCTACTGGGACGACGAGGAGACCCCCTCGGTCGAGTGCCCTGTCGGCGACTTCTTCTGCAACGGCTTCGGTGAGCGCGCCATCGTCAACTCGATGCCCATCTGCGTGAACCCGACGGGCGGCATGAACTGCTACTTCGAGATGCCCTTCAGGAAGCACGCCAAGGTCACGCTTACGAGCGAGCACCCCGGGTTCATTAAGTACATCTTCTACACGTTCAACTACGCGCTCACCGACGTGCCGGACGACGCCATGTACTTCCACGCCCGCTTTAACCGCGAGCGCAGCACCCGCAGGGGCGTCGACTACACCGTGCTCGACGGCGTGCGCGGCAAGGGCTACTACGTCGGCACCTACATGGCCCTGTGCGCCCTGGAGCGATATTGGTGGGGCGAGGGCGAGATGAAGTTCTTCCTCGACGGCGACGAGGAGTTCCCCACGGTCACCTCGACGGGAGCCGAGGACTACTTCGGCGGTGCCTGGGCCTTCCTCGACAGGCCGCCCCACGCGCTGCCCGAGGCGCAGTGCTTCAACACGCTGTTCGCCGGCTACCCGTACCGCTCGACGCGCGACGCCACGCGCGACCGCTTCAGCGCGGGCAAGGCGAACCCGAATCCGATGCTCGCGACTAACGACGACGCGCTGCCCAGGCACGGCCTCTACAGGTGGCACCTTCCCGACCCGATCTCGTTCAAGGAGGACCTGCGCGTGACGTTCCAGGACCTCGGCAACGACGACATCAAGCTCTACGAGCGCGAGGACGACATCTCCACCGTCGCCTACTGGTACCAAAGCGAGCCGCACGCCGTGCTCGCCCCGTTTGCCGCAAGGCAGGACCGCGTGCCCAGGTAGGGTCGCCTCGAAACAAGCCAACGTTATGGGCGCCCGCGGTTGACCATGACTGCGGGCGTCCCTTTGTAAGGAGGATCACATGAGCGAAAAGCAAATGAGGCTCGGCGCCCTCGAAGCCGGCGGGACCAAGATGGTCTGTGCCGTGGTGTCCGGCGACGGCGAGGTCCTCGACCGTATGGAGACCCCGACGCTTACGCCCGCCAAGACCGTCCCGCAGATGATCGAGTGGTTCACCGCCCGCGATGTGGACGCGTTGGGCATCGGCGCCTTCGGCCCGACCTGCGTCGACCCCAACGACGAGCGCTACGGCTCCATCCTCCAGACGCCCAAGCTCGCGTGGCGAGGCCATGGTCTTCGCGCCGCGTTCGCCGACGCCCTCGGGATTCCGGTGGCCTACGACACGGACGTGAACGTTGCCTGCCTCGGCGAAGTGGTCTTCGGCTGCTGCAAGGGGCTCGAGGACGCCGTCTACGTGACCATCGGCACCGGCGTGGGCGCGGGCGTCATGTGCGCGGGCAGACTCCTTCACGGCATGCTGCACCCCGAGGCCGGTCACATGCTGGTAAGGACCCGTCCCACCGAGGAGGGACGCTGCGTCTGCCCGAGCCACGCGAGCTGTCTCGAGGGGCTCGCCTCCGGCCCCGCCATCGCCGCGCGCTGGGGAAAGCCCGCGGCCGAGCTCGCGGACAACGATGAGGTGTGGGCGCTCGAGGGGGATTATCTGGGGCAGATGTGTGCGAACCTCGTGCTCATGTACTCGCCTCGCCGCATCGTCCTCGGCGGCGGCGTGATGCACCAGGAGCAGCTCTACGGCATCGTCCGCAAGAAGAC
Organism: uncultured Collinsella sp.; assembly: GCA_902493145.1. Lineage (GTDB taxonomy): Bacteria > Actinomycetota > Coriobacteriia > Coriobacteriales > Coriobacteriaceae > Collinsella. The sequence continues at coordinate 53,766 of CABUOA010000001.1, forward strand.
CCTCGAATATCTGGGTGGCTACATCCAGACCGCCGAGCTTAAGGACATGGAGAGCTACATCTGCGCCCCGGGCTGCGGCGGCGACCAAGGAATCCTCGGCGCGGCCGAGCTGGCAAGAAGGGCGCTCGCGTAACTTGCGCTCTCTCCGCCATACAACGCGTTAAGAAAAGACGAGCGCTTCTTGCCAATTGAGCGGCAAGAAGTGCTCGTCTTTTGCATTTGTTTTTGGGGCAGGACGCCCCGCCTCCGCTAGAGTCCCTGGACCGCCACACCCACGAGGTTCGGACCGGTGTGGACAAGAAGCGCGGGGCTGATGTCGGAGCGGACGACCTCCACCGCGTTGGCCACGCGCTCGCACAGGGCCTGCTCCATGCGGTCGTAGAGGTCGGCGTGGGCCGAGGTGCGGCTCGCGGCAAAGCGCACCTCGGGGTGCTTCTCGACGATGGCGGCGATGAGCTTGACCTCGGTGCGATGCGGTACTTGCACAGCCATTTCGTGAACGCGAGGCTGTTGGCTTTCTGGGCCACAGCAATCACCTCCCCCTAGTATGATGACCTGAACAATCCTCATGCTAGGGGGAAGGTTTTTGTCGCGTAGCGGAAATTGGCCTCCACCCGCTGAGCGGGTGGCTTTCTATGCCGCGCGTGCCGCGCGGCACGGACTAAAGTCCATGAATAAAAACGAGGAAGGCCACTTCCGGCCTCCCTCGCAAAGGGTCTCTGATTACTCCCACTCATTGGGGACAGACTTAAATGAGTGCTCTTGAAATGCCGGCGCCTGGGGACGTTCTTTTTCTGTCTGCAGTTTGGAACGTTCCTTTTCTGTCGGCAGTTTGGGACGGTCCTTAGAGCTGCAGCGCGCCATGAGTGACGAGGCGAAGCGGATCATCCTGTCTTTTGAGTTCTAAGCATAAGCCCCTGTCTCTGAGCAATGACCAGTGCGCATTTGTGCGTATTTGCGTGCGTGGGATTGCGTGAATATGCGTATAGAAGCGACGTTTACGGGGCAAAAATGACCGTTTAGCGGTGAGATACGCAAAAAAGCGCACAGACGCGCGTGTCTGTGCGAATATAGAGCTGTCCGAAATGCAAGACGTTCTATGACACAGGAGGCACATGATGGCAGATTCCAAGCAGGCTCCACTCGACGCCGCGGCAGCCGCCAAAGCAGCATTCGCTTCGGTCCAGGACAAGCCGTTCCCCGAGGACATTTTTACGGCTCCTGAGCTCCGTTGGGCTGTGATCGGTTGCGGCGTTATTGCCAACCAGATGGCCCAATCTCTCGCTCTTGCCGGCCGCAAGCTTGCGGGCGTCGCCAACCGTACGCTGTCCAAGGCTCAGGCTTTTGCTGAGCAGTATGGCATCGAGAAGGTCTATGAATCGGTTGAGGACCTCTACGCCGATCCTGGCATCGACGCCGTCTACATCACTACCCCGCACAACACTCATATCACCTATCTGCGCGCTGCCCTGGCAGCCGGCAAGCACGTGCTCTGCGAGAAAGCCATTACCCTCAATTCCGCTGAGCTCGACGAGGCGCGTGCCATCGCCGACGAGCACAACGTCGTCCTCATGGACGCCACCACGGTGCTTCATATGCCCTTGTATCAAGAGCTGCGCCGTCGCATGGATGCCGGTGAGTTCGGCCGCATGAACCTCGCCCAGCTCAACTTTGGTAGCTACAAGGAGTACGGCGATCTGACCAATCGCTTCTACAACCGCAACCTTGCTGGCGGTGCCATGCTCGACATTGGCGTGTATGCCCTGTCCGTCATGCGTCTCTTTATGGCAAGCCAGCCCATTGAGGTCGTTTCGTTGGGCAACACCTGTGAGACCGGTGTTGACGTTGCGGGCGGCATCGTCTGCCGTAATGCCGAGCAGCAGCTGGGTGTTGTGAGCCTCACGCTCCACTCCAAGCAACCCAAGCGCTCGATTATTAGCTTCGATAAGTGCTATATCGAGGTCAACGAGTATCCGCGCGCCGATCACGCGACCATCGTGTGGACTGCGGACGGCCACCGCGAGGAGGTCCACGCCGGCACCGAGGCTTACGCCCTTTGCTATGAGATGGCCGATCTTGAGAAGGCCGTTGCCGGCGACGACTCTAAGCGTGAGCTGCTGGATTATGCTTCTGATGTTATGGAGCTGATGACCAAGCTACGCGCCGACTGGGGAGTCGTGTACCCCGAGGAGGAGTAAGCGATGCTAGCGGAAGATAGGCTCAACGCGATCGTGTCGATGGTTCAGCAGACCGGCTCGGTTACCGTGCCGGAGCTTGCCGAAGCCCTGGGCGTGACGGCGTCTACCATTCGGCGCGACCTGCAGACGCTCAATCGCGCACACCGTATCGCCAAGGTGCACGGTGGGGCGACGAGCCTTGAGCGCGCGCACGTGACGCGCGACCTAACGCTTAATGAGCGCAGCGATCTCCATAACGACGACAAGGAACGTATCTGCGCCCGTGCGGCGGCACTTGTGGAGCCCGAGAGCTTTGTATACATCGACTCGGGTTCGACGACGCTCAGGCTCATCGAGCATCTTCCACACCTTGAAGATGTCACCTATGTGACCGATTCCGTGCTCCATGCTCAACGCCTTGCTTTGCGCGGCATGCGTACCGTGGTGCTGGGTGGCGAGCTCAAACCCGAGACCGAGGCGCTCGTTGGCCCCGATGCCTTGGCAACCTTAGACCGCTACAACTTCAACTGTGGCTTTTGGGGCTCTAACGGCATTGCCGCCGAGCAGGGCTTCACGGCGCCCGATATCGAGGAGGCGCAAGTAAAGCGTATCTCGATGCGCCATACGGCCAAGCGCTTCGTAATCTCGGACGCCAGTAAATTTGGCATGGTGGCGCCCGTCAAGTTCGCGGACTTCCGTGACGCAACGATTATTACCGCAGGCGATGTCCCTGCCAAGTACCGGGCAATGGACAACGTCATCACGGTCTAGCGACGGGAAGGCCAAAACCACCACAAAGGGGACAGGCACCTTTGTGGTGGGTCAATGGAAAAGCGGCAACGACCATCCCGGGCGCTGCCGCTTTTGTTGTCTACCGGTTTATCTAAATCTGTAACAACCAGACCGTTAAAAGCAGGCTAGGTGTTACAGATCGAGATACTTACGAACCGCGCCGTCCCTTTGTCTCAATCTGTAACATCTGGGACTGATTTTGCCGAGTTACTGTTACAGATTGAGATTATTCCCTTGAGGGGATTCGAATGTCTCGATCTGTAACAGATAGACCGCAAAATGGGCTTTAGCTGTTACAGATCGAGATGTTTGGGAATCCGGCAGAGCCATCGCGGCAAAACCACCACAAAGGTGCCTGTCCCCATTGTGGTGGTTTAGGGCTCCCAGGGGCAGGGGGCTTCGATGTGGATGTGCTCGCCGGTTACGGGATGCGTGAAGGACACGCTGTGGGCGTGGAGCATCAGGCCGCAGGGACGCGGCGTTCCGTACAGGTCATCGCCCACCAGGGGATGGCGCTCGCTGGCCAGATGTACGCGGATCTGGTGCTTGCGGCCGGTGAGCAACTCGACATCAATATACGAGCGCGTGGGCAGGCCACGGCGGCTCTTAAGACGTTTGAGCACCTTCACGCGCGTTTGAGACGGCTTGCCGCTGGCGCCGACGCGCATCTTGCGGCTGTCGTGACGGTCGCGGGCGATGGGCTTGTCGATGAGCTTTTCGTTCCAGTCGATCTTGCCCTCGGCGAGCGCCAGGTAGTGCTTTTCGAACGCGTGGTCGATGATCATCTGGTCAAAGGCGGGCTGCGTCTGCTTGTCGAGTGAGAACAGCACCACGCCGGTGGTGTCACGGTCCAAGCGGTTGAGCGGCTGCATGTCGGTCGCGGCAAAGCCGTCGCCCATCGCCAGCAGCAGGTCGCTGGCGTAGTCGGTGAGCGTGCGCTCGCCGGTGCCGTCGCCGTGGACGATCATGCCGGCGGGCTTGTCGATGGCCATGAGCCAGGCGTCGCAATAGAGGACTTGAGGTTCTTCGTTCACGTGTAAGCCTTTCGGTTAGCTAATTCCCACAAACATGCAGCCCGAGGTGGCGCCGCGCAGGCGGGCGGCCGGCTTGCGGCCGGCTTGAGCCGCCTCGACAGCGCGACGGACGCGAGCGACGGCACGGCCAATCTCATCGGCCTCGAGCAAGGTTCCGTCCACCATGAGACGACGCACGCCGGCATCGAGCAGCTGAGGAATCTGCGGCGTGAGGTCGATGGGGTAGGCATCGTACAGGCGAGAGCGGCCGTGGATGTCGGTGCGCACCGGCATGACCTTGCCGTCGATATTCTTGAGCGACAGCTTGCGGGCGCGCAGGCGGCAGTTAGCGCAATCGTGGATGCAGCCGTTGGCAACCTGCAGGATGCAGTGCTCGCTCGTCATAACGCGCGGGCGGCCGAACACGGTGATGCCCAGCGCCGCGGGCGCGGCGGCGCCGAGCGAGACAATCTCGTCGAGCGTGATCTCGGGCGAGAGCCAAAACGCGCCGGCTCCGCGCTCGGCAAGTGCCTCCATGCAAGGCACGTTGTGCACGGGCAGGCAAGAGCGGGCCTCCGCCGTGGCGCCAACCTGGGCGGCCAGGGCAAGCTCAGAGATGTTGCCAATAGCGACCGTGGCACAGGCAACAACCCACGGGTCAATGCGCGCGTGGTCAACGGCGCGGCAGACCTCGTCGAGTACGGGCACGATACCCTGCTCAAATGCATCGGTGGGGGAGAGCCCGGCCGCATCGAGTACGTCGGTGGTCATGTAGATGCGCGTTGCGCCCTCCGCCCGCGCTGCCTCGGCGGTCTCGAGCGAGGTGACGGTGGCGCAGATCTGCGGCTCGTCGCGGTAGTGCTCGGGCGCGGGGCGGGAATCACTGGTGACAATCGCCGGCAGCTCGAGCGTTTTCGCGCGCTCCGCGTACGGCGCCAGAATGGCCTCTTCCAGCGCCTTGCAAGCGGCGGCGCGCACCTTATGTACGGCGGAGAAACCCATGCCACAGCCCTCATCGAGCGCCACCTCAAAGCTCGCTGCCTCAAAGGGCGAGGAGCCCATGCGACCCACATGCTCTACCAAATCGGACGCCTCGACCGCGCGGGTCTTGGCGGCCTCGACGGTAAAGCCCGTGGCCGTGGCCGTAAGCGATGGGGCGTCGCAGCAGGTGAGCGTCACGGTAAACGGTTCGCCCAGATGCGCCACAACGGTTACATCAACGGCGCGGCGGCGAAGCACGTCGCGCTTGAGCGCGGCGCCGGCGGCGTCGATGGCGCGCTGGCTGCGGATGACGCGCACGCGGCAGCCCTCGGGCATGCTGCGGGGCACGCGGCACTCGATGATGTCACCGACGGCGGCATCATCGGCAGCGATAGTGGTTAGGAACTGATCGAACTCATCATCGTGGCGAAGCTCCAGCAGGTCGCCCTTGCCCACGGGCTCAAACAGCTCAATGCGGGCGATGGCGGCGCGGCGACGGCGGTCGTCGGGCTTGAGGCCGCGCACATCTCGGTTGGCCGGGCGGCTGCCCAGCACCGTGCCCACGATCTGGCCGCGGTTGTTGGAACGCTCATAGCTCATCATCTCGTCGCCCGAGGTGCCGTCCTGATAGGCGTGCGTAAAGTCGCGGTTAAAGCAGCGCTTGAGCTGGCGCTGGCGGGCGGCTTTCTCGTCCTTGGCAACGGTGGTTCCGGCCAGCATATCGTCAATCTGATGACGATACACGTCGACGATGGAATACACGTAATCGGGAGCCTTCATGCGGCCCTCGAGCTTGAGCGATGCGGCGCCGGCGTCATACAGACGGCGAACAAGCTGCGAAGTGTTGGTGTCGCGCGGGCACAGCGCGCGCTCGCGACCGGCGGGGGAGAGCGTGCGGCCGTTCTCGTCGATCAGCTCGTAGGGCAGGCGGCAGGGCTGGGCGCACATGCCGCGGTTGGCCGAGCGGCCCGCCATGGCAAAGCTCGACAGCAGGCACAGACCCGAGTAGCAAAAGCAGATGGCACCGTGGCTAAAGACCTCGAGGTCGACATCGGGCGCGGCGTCGTGGATGGCGGCGATCTCGTCGATGGAGAGCTCGCGCGAGAGGGTCACGCGGTCGGCGCCCTGCTCGCGGCACCAGATGGTTCCGCGGTCGTCATGGATGTTCGCCTGGGTCGAGATATGCGTCTCGATGCCGGGCATCGTGCGCTTGACCTCAAAGAACAGACCCCAGTCCTGGATGATGAAGGCGTCGGCGCCCAGCGTGGAGCAGCGATGGATGAGTTGCAACGCATCGGCCATCTCGGACTGCTTGATGACGATGTTGACCGTGACGTAGACGCGCGAGCCGGCCAGGTGTGCAGCGCGGCAGGCCTGCTCAAAGGCCTTGTCGGTAAAGTTCGTTGCCTTGCGGCGGGCGTTGAAGCTGCCCATGCCACAGTAGATGGCGTCTGCCCCGGCAGCGAGTGCGGCGGCGAAGGGCTCCGGGCCTCCGGCGGGGGCCAAGAGCTCGGGTCTACGGTTGGTGGTTCGACTGGCGGTTGCGGTCATATCCTGCCTTTCAAAATGCTCAGATAATCAAAAGTATAGTGGTGCCATCGCGGCAGGCGATGCCCGTGCTCTAAGCGGGATAAAGTCTTCAGCAGCTTGGACTGGCTGCTTCATATGAGAACCGTTCAGCGGTCCGGGGAAACCGTTGGGCGATAAAATATTCTCGAAGGCTGATAATTATCTTGCATCGGGCAAACTCATCCCCTACTATCCCAATCAAGCGCGGTGTTCAGACCGAACTGTGCCTCCCGGTGTGAACGCCGCGCTCCCGTTCCCTTTTACTTGTAAGGAGAAAAACATGAGCAAGACCGTCGTGTCTTCCGATAACGCACCCGCAGCCATCGGCCCGTATTCCCCCGGTATCCAGACTGGCAACATGGTGTTCCTGTCCGGCCAGCTGGGCATCGACCCCGCAACCGGTAAGATGCCCGAGGGCGTCGAGGCCCAGGCCAAGCAGTCCCTTGCTAACGTCGAGGCCCTGCTGACCGCTGCCGGCGCCACGTTTGCCGATGTCGTCAAGACCACGGTCTACCTGGCCGACATCGCCGACTTTGCCGCCGTGAACGAGATTTACGCCTCCAAGTTCGAGGCTCCGTTCCCCGCGCGCAGCGCTTTCCAGGTTGCCGCCCTTCCGGCTGGCGGTCTGGTCGAGATCGAGGTTGTCGCCGCTCTCTAAGGTGTTGGTAACAACTAAACATGACATGCAAAAAGACCCTGCAGCGCGTGCGAGCTGCAGGGTCTTTTGTCAAGCGATGCGACAAAAATGATCCGTTTCCCTTCGTCCCCAAGGGATCACGTTTAGCCCTCCTTGCGAACTTTTTGCAGGTAGCGGTATACGCTGGGCTCCGAGATGCCCAGCGCGGTGGCGGCGCAGGCCACGGCGCCCTTGAGCATAAACACGCCGTTGCCGTTGAGGTGGCGAATGACGTCCACGCGGTCGCTCTGGCCAAGCGACGCTACATCCAGCCCGCGCGCGCTCAGCAACTCGGCAATGCTGCGGTCGATGAGCTCCTGTGTGGACTCCGAAAGGCTTTCGACCTCGATAGGGGCGGGCTCCGTGCGCGTCGGCGCCGCGTCGAAGCAGGCCATGAGCTGCTGTGCCATGGCGTTGATGGAGCGCACGGTCGAGAGATCGGTGTTGACGCAGAGCATGCCGACGATCTCTTTATCCTCGCGGATAAAGTACGTCGCTGACTCCAACGTCTTGCCACCGGCACCGCGCCCCTCATAGCCCGTAATAAACGGCAGGTCGCGATACTTTGGGTCGTGCATGATCTTGAGCGCCAGATCGGTGGCGGGACCGCCGACCTTACGGCCGCTCACGATGCCGTTGCGAATATCGACGATGGCGTGGTCGGGATCCGAGAAATCGTGCAGCACGATCTCGCTGTTTTTGCCGAGTATCTGCTCCAGGAAATCGACCATCGGCAAAAAGCGACGTACGGTCTCGTTCACGGGCAACTCCTTTGGGTGAAAGCGGAAGTTTCATAACAATTTTTTCTCATGGTAACACGCTGCTCATCATCTCGTATATCCGCAGGTACATGACGTAATGCAGACGAACGGTATGATTTTGGCGGTAAACGGTTGACCAAAAGAAAAGTTAGATGCTATTTTGACCAGACACTTTCCTGACCTGCGGAAATACATTATCTCAGCTGAAGAATAGTCTGATAACAAAAAATTATTATTGAGAATGAGAATCATCTTTAATACGATATGCAACGAAGGCACAACCTCAACCCCGCACTGCGTCACAATAGAGCGTTAGATGCGAAAACAACTACTTCGAGGATTGGTGGTCAAATGACCCAGGAGACGGTTACGAACGGCACTGAAGCCCTGTTCACTCGCGAAGGCATGCCTCCCGTTAAGGAAATGATCCCGTGTGCCCTTCAGCACGTACTGGCATCGTTTGCCGGCATCATTACCCCGGCGGTCATCATGGCCGGCGTCTACGGCTTTAATAGCCAGCAGAGCACCGACATCATCCAGGTCGCGCTCATTCTTTCGGCGATCGATACGGCCCTTCAGGCCTTCGCTCCCTTCCGTCGCATCGGCGGCGGCCTGCCCATCGTCATGGGCGTTTCGTTCGCGTTCCTGCCGGCTCTGCAGGCCATGGGTGCCTCGGGCTTTAGCTTTGGTGCGCTGCTGGGCGGCGAGATCGTCGGCGGCGCCGTCGCGGTCCTCTTTGGTCTGGCCTACAGCAAGATCAAGTGGCTGTTCCCGCCCGTCGTGACCGGTACGGTCATCTTCTCCATCGGCGTTTCGCTGTATCCCACGGCCGTCAAGTATATGGCCGGCGGTATGGGTACGCCGCTGTGGGGCACTCCGCAGGCCTGGTGCGTCGCTCTTATCACCTTCGCCGTGGTCTTTGCGCTCGCCAACTTTGGCAAGGGCACGCTCAAGCTGGGATCCGTGTTCTTTGGCATGATCGTTGGCATGATCGTTTCGATCCCCTTTGGCATGATCGACTTCTCCAGCGTCGCCACCGCTCAGGTCTTCGCCCTTCCCAAGCTCATGCCCTACGCGCTCGAGTTTGATCCCGAAGTCTGCATTACCCTCGCTGTTGTGTTCCCCATGGTTGCCATCCAGGTTATCGGTGACGTCTCCGCCGCCTGCCTGGGCTCCATCGACCGTATGCCCACCGAGCGCGAGCTCTCCGGCGCTATCGTGTCCCAGGGCCTCACCTCTATGGTCGGCGGCCTGCTGGGCGGTCTTCCCACCAGCGCCCTTGGCCAGAACGTGGGCATCATCTGCTCCAACAAGGTCGTCAACAAGTGGGTCTTTGTGATCATCGCGGCCGTCTTTGCCATCGCCGGTCTGTTCCCGCAGCTCTCTGCCGTCCTTTCCGCTATCCCGCAGCCCGTTATCGGCGGCGCGACCGTCGGCGTCTTTGGCACCATCACCATGAACGGCGTGCGCATGTTCACCCGCGAGGGCCTCACGCAGCGTACTACCACCATCGTCGGCACCTCCGTCGTCTTTGGCCTGGGTATCTGGATGGCCAGCGGTTGCCTTGCCGGCGAGGGTATGCCCGCCTGGGTGTCCACCGTCATCGGCTCCAATGCCGTGACCCCCACCGCCATCATGGCCATTGTCCTTAACCTGATCCTTCCGCAGACGCCGGTCGTGGCTCAGCACATCGATGCTGCCAAGGACGCTGCCGTGGATCTGGTCTTGCCCGAGAGCAAGAAGTAACCAATTCGGTGCTATTCGTCGGCGGGCGCATCGCCTCGTCCGCCGACGCCATGCGGCGCCAAGCCGCACTTCAAAGGGTTTGTCCCTTTGGTGAAGCGTTGACGGGAGAGGGCCCGTTTCCGGTGTAGGCCGGCGCTTCGCACTTCCGCCATGTCAGAGGTGTCAAACCCCGCCCCTGATGTTGAAGGGAGCATTCATGCTTCTGGTCGCTAACGGTTCCGTCTTTACCCGCAACGCTCAGACCCCGTTCATTCCAAACGGTGCGGTCGCCATTGACGGAGATACGATCGTCGAAGTGGGCCCCGAGTGCGAGCTCAAGGCCAAGTACCCGGATGCCGAGTACGTCGATGCCCAGGGCAACCTCATCATGCCCGGACTCATCAATTGCCACACCCACATCTACTCGGGTCTGGCCCGCGGCCTTGCCATTAAGGGCTGCAACCCCACCAACTTCCTGGAGAATCTTGAGCAGCAGTGGTGGAAGATCGATGACAACCTGACGCTCGACGGCACCAAGGCCAGCGCCTATGCCACGATTCTTGACTCCATCCGCGATGGCGTCACCACGATCTTCGATCACCATGCGAGCTTCTGCGAGATCCCGGGTAGCCTCTTTACCATTAAGGACGCCGCTCAGGAGCTGGGCATGCGTTCGTGCCTGTGCTACGAGGTCTCCGACCGCCGCGGCCAGGAAAAATGCGACCAGGCCATTGCCGAGAACGCCGAGTTTGCCCAGTGGGCCGCCAAGGAGCGTCGCGATAACGACAACCACATGATCGCCGCCATGTTTGGCGGACATGCCACCTTTACGCTTTCGGACGAGACCATGGATAAGATGGCCGAGGCCAACAATGGCCTGACCGGCTTCCACATCCATGTGTGCGAGGGCATGAATGACGTGTGGGACTCCCGCCTCAACCGCGGCGGCATCAGCCCCGTCGAGCGCCTGCTGCAGCACAACCTGCTGGGTCCCGACACCATGCTCGGCCACTGCATCCACGTGACGCCCGCCGAGATGGATATCGTCAAGGAGTCCGGCACCTGGCTCGTCAACAACCCCGAATCCAATATGGGCAACGCCGTGGGCTGCGCCCCCGTGCTCGAGTTCTTCCGCCGCGGTATCCCCGTGTGCATGGGCACCGACGCCTACACCCACGATATGCTCGAGAGCCTCAAGGTCTTCCTGATCATTCAGCGCCACAACGCCGCCATGCCCAACGTGGGCTGGTGCGAGGCCATGACCATGCTGTTCGAGAACAACGCCAAGATGGCGAGCAAGTACTTCGATCGCAAGCTCGGTGTGCTCGAGGCCGGCGCTGCCGCCGACGTCATCGTCATGGACTACAGGCCCTTTACGCCGCTGAGCGAGGAGAACATTGACGGCCACATGCTCTTTGGCATGATGGGCAAAAACTGCCGCACCACCATCATCAACGGCCGCGTCCTGTACAAGGATCGCGAGTTCGTCGGTATCGATGAGGAAAAGATCAACGCGTGGACCATGGCTGAGTCCAAGAAGCTCTGGAGCACGCTCAACGATCGAACCTACTAATTCACAAGTAGATTCGCGCGCGTCGGATGTTTCGCCGCATTCGACGCGCGCATAGGCGGCCTCCGCGGGGTCGCCGGCGCTGTGCTAGCGCTACACCGTATTTGCGCCCGCCGCGCGGTCTCGCCGGGCGTTACAGAGAGGAGCTCATTATGAGCGACATCATGAGGCCGATCCCGTTTTCGCAGCTGATGAACTGGATCATCGAGGAGCACAAGACCCAGGACGCCATCTTTGGCGTGCGTAAGATGGTCACGACCAACCAGGAGGGTGCGCTTCCCATTTTTGACGAGCGCATCGAGACTCCGTTTGGCCCGGCCGCCGGCCCCAATACGCAGCTTGCCCAGAACATCGTGGCATCCTATGTGGCTGGTTCTCGCTTCTTTGAGCTCAAGACTGTTCAGGTTATGGACGGCGAGGAACTCTCCAAATGTGTGAACAAACCCTGCATTGTGGCGCAGGATGAGTGCTACAACTGCGAGTGGTCGACCGAGCTCGAGGTTCCGCAGGCCTTTGCCGAGTACGTGAAGGCATGGTTTGCCTGCCACCTGATCGCTCGCGAGTACGGTCTGGGTAGCCCGGACGGCTTTGTCTTCAACATGTCCGTGGGCTATGACCTCGAGGGCATCAAGAGCCCCAAGGTCGACGCCTACATCGAGGGCATGAAGGATGCCAGCGGCTCTGACGTCTGGAACGAGTGCCGTGCCTGGGCTCTCGCTAACCTGGACAAGTTTGAGCATGTCGATGCCGCGTTTGTCGAGTCCATCCCGGCGCGCGTGTCCAACTCCATCACCGAGTCTACCCTGCACGGCTGCCCGCCGGCGGAGATCGAGCGCATCGCGACCTATCTGATCACCGAGAAGGGCCTCAACACCTACATCAAGTGCAACCCCACGCTGCTGGGCTATGAGTTTGCCCGTCAGCGTCTGAACGAGCTGGGCTTTGACTACATCGTCTTCGACGATACGCACTTCCGCGAGGACCTGCAGTGGGCCGATGCCGTGCCCATGTTCGAGCGCCTGATTGCCCTGTGCGCCGAGCGCGGTCTGGAGTTCGGCGTCAAGCTGACCAACACGTTCCCCGTCGACGTGACGAGGAACGAGCTGCCTTCCACCGAGATGTACATGTCCGGCCGTTCGCTATTCTCACTGACCATCGAGGCCGCCCGCCGCATTACCGAGCAGTTTGACGGCAAGCTGCGCATCAGCTACTCCGGTGGTGCCACGGTCTACAACATCCGTGCCCTGTATGACGCCGGCATTTGGCCCGTCACCCTGGCGACCGACGTGCTCAAGCCCGGTGGCTACGAGCGCTTTAGCCAGATGGCCGGCGAGTTTACCGATCTGGACGGCAAGCCGTTCGCGGGCGTCTCTCTCGAGGCCGTGACCGCGATCCAGGCCGACTCGCTTACCAACCCGCTCTACAAGAAGCCACTGCGTCCGCTACCTGACCGCAAGGTCGCCGGCAAGAGCCCGCTTTCCGACTGCTTTACCACGCCGTGCCGTACGAGCTGCCCCATCCAGCAGGATATTCCCGCCTACCTGGCGGCTGTTGACGAGGGCCGCTTCGAGGACGCGCTCAACATCATCATCGAGCGCAACGCCCTGCCGTTCATTACCGGCACCATCTGCCCGCATCCCTGCGGCCGTGCCTGCGAGCGTGCGTTCTACGAGCCCGAGGGCGCCCAGATCCGCGCCAGCAAGCTCAAGGCCGCTCGCGAGGCCATGACCGCCGTGCTGCCCAAGCTGCGCGCCCAGGCCATCGCCAACGACGCCGAGCGCAACGTTGCCGTTATCGGCGGCGGCCCTGCCGGCCTGGCGACGGCGTTCTTCCTGACGCGTGCCGGCGTGCCCGTCACTATCTTCGAGGCCCGCGACTCTCTCGGCGGCGTGGTCCGTCACGTGATCCCCGAGTTCCGTATCGCGAGCGACGATATCTCCCACGATGCCGAGCTCTGCCTGGCCTTTGGTGCCAAGGTGCAGCTCAACGCCCGCGTGGAGTCCATTGACGAGCTTAAGGCTCAGGGCTTTACCGACGTGGTCGTGGCCACTGGTGCCTGGATGCCCGGCTCTGCGGGCCTGGGCGAGGGTGCCGAGCTCGACGTGCTGGAGTTCCTCGAGGCCGCCAAGAAGGGCGAGAAGCTCGAGCTGGGCGAGGACGTCGTGGTCATCGGCGCCGGCAACACCGCCATGGACGCGGCCCGCGTGGCCAAGCGCCTTGCTGGCGTGAAGAACGTGCGCCTGGTGTATCGCCGCACCAAGAAGCAGATGCCCGCCGACGAGGAAGAGCTCGATCTTGCTCTTGCTGACGGCGTTGAGTTCTGCGAGCTGCTGGCGCCCAGGGCGCTCAACGGCGCCGTGCTGACCTGCGATGTTATGGAGCTTGGCGAGCCGGATGCAAGCGGCCGTCGCAGCCCCGTCGCCACGGGCGAGACCGTTGAGCTTCCCGCCACCGCGGTGATCTGCGCCGTGGGTGAGGGCATCGATGCCAGCCTGTATGATGCCGCGGGTGTTGAGCACGACCGTCGCGGTCGCCTTGCCGCCACCTCCACCGGCGTCGAGGGCGTCTGGGCTGCCGGTGACTGCCGCCGCGGTCCCGCTACCGTGGTCGAGGCTATCGCCGACGCCGCCGAGGTCGCCCGTGCCATTGCCGGCGTGGACTTTAACAAGTACGCCGACTGCAACGAGCAGGCCGGCCGCGAGGACACCTGCTACGAGCGCAAGGGATCGCTGTGCCGCGACAAGCGCAACTGCACCAAGACCCGCTGCCTGGGCTGCGGCTCGGTGTGCGAGGTCTGCTGCGATGTGTGCCCCAACCGCGCCAACGTGGCAATTAAGGTGCCGGGCCTGGCCAAGCATCAGGTCGTCCACATCGACGGCATGTGCAACGAGTGCGGCAACTGCGCCGTGTTCTGCCCCTACCAGGAGGGTCGTCCCTACAAGGACAAGCTCACCCTGTTCTGGAGCGATCAGGACATGGAGAACTCCGAGAACGAGGGCTTCCGGGCCGTGGACGAGGACCACTTTAAGGTCCGCGTCGCCGGCACGGTCCGCACCGTCTCGGTCGATGCCGTCAACACCGGTCTGCCCGAGGCCGTCCGCCTGACCATCAAGGCCGTGCGCGACAGCTATCCGTATCTCCTTAAGAAATAGGCGAGTCTCTTATGGCCAAATCCATTCAACATAACGTGGCCTACGTTGCCTGCGGAAGCGGTTGCGCCTCCGCAGGCGGCGACGCCCGCTGCAGCGAAGGCTGCATTGGCTGTGGCGCCTGTGTCACGGCCTGTCCCCACGGCGCCATTGCACTGATTGATGGCATCGCCCGCGTGGACCGCTCCAAGTGCACGGGCTGTGGCCTGTGCGGCATGGCGTGCCCGCAGCGCGTGATTGCCTTTGTTCCCGGCTACCAGAACATCCTGGTGCGCTGCAACAACACCGATAAGGGCGCCATCGCCCGCAAGATTTGCGACACGAGCTGCATCGGTTGCGGCATGTGCGCCAAAAAATGCCCTGCCGGCGCTATCCGCATCGAGGACAACTGTGCCCACATCGACGGTGCGGACTGCCTGTCGTGCGGCATGTGCGCCGTCGTTTGCCCGCATGGCGCCATCCACGACCGCACCGGCATCGCCGCCGGCGTGTAGAAGGGAATCACCATGGCACAGGAATTCACTTTTACCGTTAACGGCGTCGAGCACACGACGACCCAAAACAAACCGCTGCTGCGCTACCTGCGCGACGACCTGCACATCCATTCCGCCAAGGACGGCTGCTCCGAGGGTGCTTGCGGCACCTGCACCATTCATGTGGACGGTGCGGCCGTCAAGGCCTGCGTGCTGACCACCGCCCTTGCCGCCGGCCGCAACATCGTGACTGTCGAGGGCCTGCCCGAGGACGTGCGCGAGGCCTTTGTGTACGCCTTTGGCGCCGTGGGCGCCGTGCAGTGCGGTTTTTGCATCCCCGGTATGGTCATGGCAGGCGCGGCGCTGATCGCCGAGGACCCCGAGCCCACCGAGGAGCAGATCAAGTACGCCATCCGCGGCAACGTCTGCCGCTGCACCGGCTACAAGAAGATTATTGAGGGCATTTCGCTGGCCGCTGCGGTGCTCCGCGGCGAAAAGCAGATCGACGAGGACCTGGAGCGCGGCGACGACTACGGCGTGGGCAAGCGCGCCTTCCGTATCGACGTGCGCAAGAAGGTGCTCGGCGAGGGCAAGTACCCCGATGACATCGACGAGCTCGATCAGCCGGGCCTGACCTATGCCAGCGCCGTGCGCTCCAAGTATCCGCGCGCCCGTGTGCTTTCCATCGACACCTCCAAGGCCGAGGCCCTGCCCGGTGTGGTGGGCATCCTGCGCGCCGAGGATGTGCCGGTCAACCAGGTCGGCCACCTTATCCAGGATTGGGACGTCATGATCGCCCAGGGCGATATCACCCGCTGCGTGGGCGATGCCATTGTGCTGGTGGTTGCCGAGGACGAGGCGACGCTCGAGAAGGCCAAGAAGCTCGTAAAGATCGATTACGAGCCGCTGGAGCCCGTGCGTAACATTGTCGAGGCCAGGGCTGCCGACGCCCCGCGCCTGCACGACAGTTTCTTTGCCTTTGGCAACACGGTGGAGCTCAAGGACAACGTGTGCCAGAGCCGCCATGTGACGCGCGGCGACGCCGCCAAGGCGCTGGCAGAGAGCGCGTTCACCGTGACGCAGCGCTTTACCACGCCCTTTACCGAGCATGCCTTCTTGGAGCCTGAGTGCGCCGTCGCCTTCCCGTACAAGAACGGCGTCAAGGTGCAGTCGACCGACCAGGGCGCCTACGACACGCGCAAAGAGTGCGCCCACATGTTTGGCTGGGATAACGAACCCGAGCGTGTGGTCGTCGAGACCATGCTCGTGGGTGGCGGCTTTGGCGGTAAGGAGGACGTATCCATCCAGCACCTGGCCGCGCTTGCTGCCTATAAGCTCCAGCGTCCTGTGAAGTGCAAGCTCACGCGCGCTGAGTCGCTCGCGTTCCATCCCAAGCGTCATGCCATGGACGGCACCTTTACACTGGGCTGCGATGCCGAAGGCAACTTTACCGGCCTGGATTGCGAGATCAACTTTGATACCGGCGCCTACGCTTCGCTGTGCGGCCCGGTGCTCGAGCGTGCCTGCACGCATGCCGTCGGTCCCTACAAGTACCAGAACACCGACATTCGCGGTTTTGGCTACTACACCAACAACCCGCCCGCCGGTGCGTACCGCGGCTTTGGCGTTTGCCAATCCGAGTTTGCGCTCGAGAGCCTGATCGACCTGCTGGCCGAGAAGGTCGGTTTGGATCCGTGGGAGATTCGCTACCGCAACGCCATCGAGCCGGGTGAGGTTTTGCCCAACGGCCAGATTGCCGACTGCTCCACGGCGCTTAAGGAGACGCTGCTCGAGGTCAAGGATGCCTACTACGCGCATCCCGGCCACGCCGGCATTGCCTGCGCCATGAAGAACGCCGGCGTGGGCGTGGGTCTACCCGATGCCGGTCGCTGCAAGATTCGCGTCGAGGATGGCCGCGCCGTGGTCTACGCCGCCACGTCCGACATCGGCCAGGGCTGCAACACGGTCTTTTTGCAGGACGTTGCCGAGGCCTGCGGTCTGCCGCTGAGCTGCATCGCCAACGGCGAGTGCTCTACCGAGAACGCTCCCGACTCCGGCACCACGTCTGGCTCGCGTCAAACGGTCGTGACCGGCGAGGCCGTGCGCGGTGCCGCCTTCCTGCTGCGCGACGCCATGGTTGGCATCGAGGCCGGCAAGCCTGCGCCCGCCGCTCCGGTGAGCGCGCATGGCGACGGCGTCAAGATCGAGTACGACGACGGTCGCGCCTACCAGCTGCGCACACAGGAACTCGTCGCCGGCCAGGGTATGCATCCTCAGGACCCTGCGGCCACCATCAAGGCGCTCGAGGGATGCGAGTTTGGCTACGTGTATCTGGAGCCGACCGACAAGCTGGGCGCCGATGTTCCCAACCCCAAGAGCCACATCTGCTACGGTTTTGCCACACATGTGGTCATTCTGGATGATGACGGCCGCGTGAGCGAGGTCTATGCCGCACACGATTCCGGCAAGGTGGTCAACCCCATCTCCATCCAGGGTCAGATCGAAGGCGGCGTGCTCATGGGTATGGGCTATGCGCTGACCGAGGACTGGCCGCTCAAGGACTGCGTACCCCAGGCAAGGTACGGCACGCTCGGGCTGTTCCGTGCGCCCGAGATTCCGGATATCCACGCCATCTACGTGGAGAAGGACGAGCTACTGCCCGTGGCATACGGCGGCAAGGGCATCGGCGAGATCGCAACGATCCCCACAGCGCCCGCCGTACAGAATGCCTATCGCGCATTTGACGGCAAGCTGCGTCCGGATCTGCCCATGGTGGATACGCCGTACAGCCGCGCCCGTCACCGCGGGTAGGGTAGAGCGCGGATGGCATTTCTGACGGGCTGTTCGCGCTCACCATCAACTGCATATGCTGTGCCTTTGGCCCCGGCTCCATCGCGAGCCGGGGCCTTTTGTTTGGAGCGGAAACTGTGTCCCGGAATAGGCGCTCAGAATGGGATGCGCTTTCCCCTTGGAGCCCTCGGCGGAGATTGCATCCCAGAATCCGCGCCTGGAATGGGACACACGATTGTCCGTGCCCGCATCCCACCATATTCGGGATGCGGGTTTCTGCGCTTTTGTGCATCAGACAAGCAGCTGCTTTTGGCGGCTCTCCCGGGCTGCGCATCGCTTGTGATGTCGATGCGACCGACCAGAGAGTCGGCGCATTGGTCAATCGCATTACAAAAGACAGGTTTATTGAGATTGGTGAACTGACGGCCATGGCCCATACCATTGTGGTTGCCTAGATTGAAAGCTGAGATGGAAAGTGCTTTCGGACAGGAGGGCAATATCAAGCCCCACGTTCCCTGTGGGAAGTGGGGCTTTCAAGGGCTGCTAGTTAATAGTTATTAGAGGTAGCCGTTCAGCCAATCGGGCATATTGGGATCGTCAATGCTCCACGAATCTTCTTCATGCTCGCTTTCTTCCCAGTTGCTTTCGTCCCCATCGAAGAACTTGCGCCTATTACACTTGTATTTGACAACCGTGTCGCCCTCACGGCGGTATTCATTCCAGTAGTAGTTTTGCTTTCCGTATCCGTTCCATTCTTGAGTTCTGTATATGACCATGGTGTCTCCTTTTCGTTTGCGTACGCGGGGCGCACGGTGTATCAGATTTGACTACTGGGCTATGACTTGCGCAATGTGAGTTTTTTTGGCGTTAATGCTCGCAAGTTCGTCGGAAGTAAAAACAAACGGGACAACCGCTTCATCCCATTCGATATTTGAGAAGGTATAACCGGCGCGCGTTACTTTGACTGTTTCTTTCCCAAAGAGTTTGCCGACTTCTGTGAGCTTGTAACCCCAGGGCTCTTTTGTCATCATTCCGCTGGAGACGAGACGCTTGTTAACTGCCTGATTCGAAAGAAGCAAGTCATGTCCGAGTCCCGTTGCAGTCTTCTTGACTCCGGTAAGGTTGACCACTGGCAAGGAGGCCTTTTCTGCTGCCTTAGCAATCGTGGCAACACCTTTGTCTGCGCCGTTGCAAATAGTTTTGAATTTAGGCGTATGGCCCGTTTTCGCGGCAATCGTAATGCTAACGATTGAACTGATTGCCACAAATACACCGATGCCAATCTGGACTTTGTGCTGCTCGAGCCACACGAGGCCTTTGTTCTTTGCGGGCAGATCAGTGTTTTCCGACTCCAATTTCTGTACACCTCATTTCTTGATTGATTTTGCAAGTTGATATGCAAGAGAGCCCAATGCCGGAATCAATGCCGATGAAGCGGGGATTAGGGCGGCGGTGAGAGCGGTTGCTCCAACTATGGCGCTCTGCTTAGTAGCTGCCTCTTGTTGTGTCCCCTTCTCATCCCCTTCTTTAAGGGCATTTTGCATCTTCTCTAGTTTGGGTGCTACTGGTTGGTCAACGAATAGCTGAATTATTTTTGCCAGATCCTCGTTTCCGCTGACGGCGATTTCGTTGTTGAATACCGCCCTGATGGCGAGATAGTGCATCTTCGTCATCTGCGTTTTACCCGTCTCAAGGCTGCTGACGGTTTGCTTTGTTATGCCTAGTTCGTTCGCAAGCCGTTCGCCACTCCAGCCCGCCGCCTTGCGAATGGTTGACAGGTGAGCTTGGAGCCTGCTGACTAGTTCATCATCCGTTGAAGTCATTTCTGCCTCACATATAGTAAAGAATCCTTATTACTGTCAGATATTATATACCCAGTCAGAAATTTAGCAATTACTAAGTGAGTCTTAGTTTATTCGGCTGGCTCCTGAATCTCCTCAGTTTTAAACTGAATTGAAAACGATACCGACGCCGGCGTCTTGTTCTCATGTTTTAAAGGTATGGGCAGGTATTGTTCGACAGACGATGGCCTCGATGCCGATTTCATGCATCCCCTCAGGGGTCATCCGTCCAGGAACCTGTTTTCCATCGTTGCGTGGTCAGCGAGACGTGCAAGGAGCACATCGACCGTATGGGCGGCTGTTATTTCTGCACAGTTGAGAGGGCATCTTGGAAGACGTGTCCATGGCGATTTTGGGAGACGCTAACCGCTTGGATTATAGTGGACGGTCGGTCTTAGAGGCCTATGGGTGGGAGATGTTGTTTCACTTGCCAACGACCGGCCGGGGTCTGGCTTAACCGACGTGGAACGTGATTGCACCATCTGGTAGCAAGTCGAGTTGCAGATGAGTACACCCGATCGTGTGGAATAAGGCTTCAGGAGCGCTCCGCCTGTTTACACCCCCGCAATCCCGCGCGCGGCACTCAGCAGCTCATACTCCCTCTGGCTCCACTGGTGCAGCTTGGCAGCCTCGACGGCATCACGACACAAGTCCAAAAACACCTCGGCGCCCTCGCAGAAGCACTCACGGGCAAAGTCACCCGAGCCGCTTGCGACGCACGAGCCGTCGGCAAAGAGCTTCCAGCTGGACGACTCGCGCGAGTCGTCTCCGAGCAGCTTGATCTGTAGCACGTGCGGGTCGCCGGCAACGCAGAGCTCTTCCTCGAGCACCTGCACGGTAAAGCGCATCTGGTGGGAGAGGCTGCTCTTGACCATGGCCGAGGCATAGCCGTTCGGCTTGTCCAGAAGATGCATTCGTTTTGGCTTGGCTACCAGGTTGTGGAAGTTGCGCTCACTGCGCACGGAGAAATTGTCCATACGGACTCCTTTCATCGATGTTGGCAGGGCCACCGTGCCTCTTGGCCGGTTGGCGTCGGGATCGTGGAGCCAACTCTCTACCCCGACTCTGGATAAAACGCGCCCGCTCCTTGCTGGCACGATGGAGTCTATCAGCGCGCGCGGACACAAATCAAGCGCCGCCTGCGAAATGATGTGCAGACGGCGCTTGATTTCGCCGGCTGCTGTTAGGCTTAAATCCGAAAAAGTGTCGAAATTTCCCGTGTAAAAGTACGGAAAAGTATCGTAATACACACTTCAAAATCTCGAAAAAGTGTCGAAATGAGCATCTAGCAACCACGGAAAAGTGTATCCTAATGCTAAAACAGCACGTAATAAGGGGTGCGCTTATGCTACAGAGAAAAGCGAAAGCACAGTTTGAATCTTGGCTTGCCTCGTCGCCTAACAAGGCTCTTTTGGTCAAGGGCGCCCGACAGGTAGGAAAGTCATATTTGGTCAACGTCTTTGCAAATGAATCGTTCGAAAATGTCGTGACGTTCGACCTTATCGCCGACGCGTCCGTGCGCGATTCGTTTTTGGCGGCGAAAAGTGCGGATGATCTGCTTATGCGTATGTCTATTGCTGCAACGCAGCCGATGGTTGCGAACAAGACCGTTGTGGTTATCGACGAGGTGCAGCGATGTCCCAACGTGGTGACGTTTATCAAATATCTGGTCCAGCGCGGCGACTTTCGATACATCCTTACCGGATCGCTCCTTGGCGTTGAGCTCGAGGGCATCGATTCCCTGCCGGTGGGGTATGTCGAGCAGGTCCAGATGTACCCGCTCGACTTTGAGGAGTTTTGCTGGGCAAATGGCGTTGGTGCCAGCGTGTTTGACATGCTCAGGGGCTGTCTAAAGAATGAGGGGGAGCTTCCCGGCTATCTGTATGACCGCTTGCTCGATCTGTTCCATCAGTATGTGGTGGTGGGAGGCATGCCCGACGCGGTCAATTCCTTCTTGGCGACGCGCAATGTCGACGAGGTTCGAAACATCCACCGCGATCTTCACGCCCTGTATCGCGATGACATCGCAAAGTACGCTCCGCCCGAGCTGCGCTTGGTTATTCGCGATATCTATGATCTGATTCCCAGCGAGGCCGGTTCCAAAAACAAGCGATTCAAACTGTCATCGATTAACGGTGTCAAACGTTTTTCGCAGGTGACAGATCATTTCCTCTGGCTATCGGAGGCGGGTGTCGCGCTTCCTGTGTATAACGTAACGGCGCCCGTGGCACCCCTTTTATTGGGGGAGCAACGAAATCTGTTTAAGCTGTTTTACTTGGACACCGGAATGCTTATGTCGTCGTATTCCAAAAGGGTCGCCCAAGGCGTTTTTGATGGGGAGGCAGAAGGCCCCTTTGGCATGAATATGGGGGCGGCATTCGAGGGCTTCGTTGCCCAAGAGCTCAAAGCCCACGGATTTAGATTGCGCTACTTTACGTCCAAAAAGGTCGGTGAGCTCGATTTTGTGGAAGAGACGTTCGATGGGGAAGTGCTCGCCATCGAGGTCAAATCGGGCAAGAGTTTTAAGTCCCACGCGGCGCTCGATAACGCACTGGCAACGAAGGGCTACGGAATCGATCGCGCCCTGGTACTTGCGGAATGTAATCTTCACCGCGATGGTGACGTGCTGTATCTGCCCATCTTTATGGCAGGGCTTTTGGAGCCGTAACGTGCCGCCGACTCTTCCGACCCTCCCTTAGCCCTCGCTACTCGTCGTCCCCGTCGTTGGGGTCGCCCTTGAGGGTGTTGATGTCCAGATACTCGTTATCGTCCTCTTTTTGCTGGGTCTCCGACTCCGCTTGGGTGGGGCCGGAGAACAGCCGGAATCCCTCAAACGCAATGACACCGAGCAGGGCAATGACAATGGCGATAAAGGCAACCTTGACTGCCTGCGGAAATTCCGAGAAACGCAGCGCCTTTTCCTCGGCGTAATAATCGGCGAAGCATTCTTCGCCTGTGCTTTTGGTATACGCCGGCGCGGACGCGGCCTCCGGGTCATATTCCGGTGCAGGCGTGGCAGCGTACGGATCGTTGAGATAATCGCTCGATGTGGTGCCATAATCCTCAGTCTCGATGCGACCGGCGTCAGCATAGCCATCGGAATAATCGGAATATGCCGCACCGCCCTCATAGCCCGCGGCGCTCGTGTTGGCGGCAAAAAGCGGGTTAACTGGAACGTCGAGCGCCGGCATGCCGGTAGAGGTCTCATCCAGATCGGCTGCAGCCCAGGAATCGTAGGCAACCTGATGGGCAACGGGCTCATCGAGCCTTGTGACCGGAGGCTTGCGTGCCGCAGGAACAGGCAACTGCTGGGCGCTGTACATAACGGTGCTGTCGGCCGATTTGCCCTGCGTCGCTGCAGCGAGAAATGCCGCCGTCTCGGACGGGTCGCTTGCGGGGCGGGGAGTGGGCGTGGGCGCCGAAGTGGGTGCGGCCTTAACCTCGGGCGTCGAAACAAGCGACTGCGCAGGAGTCGGCACAGATGCGGGCTTAGGCGCAAGTGCGGGATTGGGGTTTGACGGGCGAGCCCCGCCGCCCATGAGTTCGTCGGCGGTCCACGGGCGATCATTCATCACGTCGTCAAGGCTCAGCGAAAACAGGTCGTCTTCACCCTCATCGAACATACGGTGCACATGTCCACCAATTGCCGGAATCAATCCGCGACCGGTGCATGATGCCTTGCTCAACGCCATTCTGTTCCATCCTTTCGAAATACTAATGACATCGATTATATGGAACTTCCCAAGTGGCTCGGTCTTGGATTCGTGCTTTCCAGAACTCGCGCCCAAAAGGGGAGGGGCAATCCAGGCGAGTGCCTACTTGTCGCCGGCCGCCGCCTTGGCTTCATTGAGGTAGCTATAGAAGCTGTACTTAGAGATGCCAAAGAACTCGCAGGCGCGCTCGCTCGACTTGGAAATGAGGAAGGCGCCGCGACGGTCGAGGTAGCCGATGGCGCGAATGCGCTCATCTTTGGTCATGAGCGCCGCGGGCTTGCCCACAAACTGCTCGCACTCGTGCAGCAGGTCCTCGAGCAGGTCGCCGATGTTCTTGGTAATGGGCTCGGGCTCGGTGTAGCCCGTGCCGCCGGTGCCGGTAAAGGCATCGAGCGAGCGCTCAAAAGCCTTCATGAGCGTAATGTCAAAGTTAATGCCCAAAATGCCGACAGGCTTGCCCTCGTCGTTGCGGATAAAGATCGTCGACGATTTGAGCAGCTTGCCATCGGCGGTTTTGGTGAGGTACGGCTCGCGGTCGTGCACGTCGGCGGTGCCCTCATGCATGGATTCAAGCACAATATGGCTGGGGCCGTCACCCAGTTTGCGCCCGCTGACGTGGCCGTTTTCGATCACTACGATGGAGCGGTCCACGTCCTCGGTCTCCAGGTCGTGGACGACGATTTCGCAGTTGGGGCCAAATTGGAGCGCCAGGCCGTGTGCAAGGCGCTTATAAAACTCAATCTGTGCGGGGGTCATGGGTGCCTTCCTAAAAATTAGTTTGGGCTCACTTTGCCATAAACCACACTTGTTCGCAAATAACGAAAGCGTCGCTGCGTTATGTGACCGTTCGGCGGCGAAAAGGTACCGATTACGGCAACAAACAATTTGTTAGGTTTTCCAATCAAAAAGTGTGATAGAACAGTGCTAACAAACTTTTTGTTTGGCATCCACATAAAAGTTCAGCCGTGTGAATGGGATCGGGCTGAAACGCGTATGCGGGGGCCGGCAAGAGAGAACTTAAGGAGTTCACCGTATGGCCGATAAGATCCAGTGGGCGGGCAACACGATGCCCAAGAGCGATGACAAGCACTTGGGAATCATGAGCCTCGACCACGTGAAGAAGGCCCGCGCCTTCCACCAGTCGTTCCCCCAGTACACCGTCACTCCGCTTGCCCGCCTGGATGGCCAGGCCGCGCGCCTGGGCCTGTCCAACCTGTGCGTTAAGGACGAGAGCTATCGCTTTGGCCTCAACGCCTTTAAGGTCCTGGGCGGTTCGTTTGCCATGGCCAACTACATTGCCGACGAGACCGGCAAGGACGTTGCCGAGTGCACCTTCGATTACCTGACCTCCGATCAGCTTGCCAAGGACTTTGGCCAGGCCACCTTCTTTACCGCCACCGATGGCAACCATGGCCGTGGCGTGGCATGGGCTGCCAACAAGCTGGGCCAGAAGGCCGTCGTGCACATGCCCAAGGGTTCCACCAAGCCCCGCTTCGATAACATCGCCGCCGAGGGCGCCACGGTGACCATCGAAGAGGTCAACTACGACGAGTGCGTGCGCATGGCCGCCGCCGAGGCCGACGCCTGCGAGCGCGGCGTCATCGTTCAGGATACCGCCTGGGAGGGCTACGAGAAGATCCCGTCCTGGATCATGGAGGGCTACGGCACCATGGCTTCCGAGGCTGCCGAGCAGCTGCGCGAGATGGCCATCAACCGCCCGACGCACGTCTTTGTCCAGGCTGGCGTGGGCTCGCTCGCCGGCGCCGTGGTGGGCTACTTCACCAACCTGTATCCCGATAACCCGCCCACCTTCGTCGTGGTCGAGTGCGCGCCTGCCGCCTGCCTGTACAAGGGCGCTGCCGCCGGCGACGGCGATCCGCGCATCGTGGACGGTGACATGCCCTCCATCATGGCCGGCCTGTGCTGCGGCGAGCCCAACATCTTGGGCTGGGATATCCTGCGCAACCATACCACCGCCTTCGTGTCCTGCCCCGACTGGGTCACCGCTCGCGGCATGCGCACCCTGGGCGCTCCCGAGAAGGGCGACCCGCGCGTCATCTCCGGCGAGTCCGGCGCAGTGACCACCGGTCTGGTCGAGACCCTCATGCTCGACCCCGAGTACGCCGAGCTCAAGGAGCTCATCGGCCTGGACAAGACGAGCTCCGTGCTCTGCTTCTCCACGGAAGGTGACACGGACCCGGATCAGTACCGTCGCATCGTCTGGGAGGGCGAGTACCCCACTTGCTAGCAGACTGACCTGTCCGGGTGGCGGAGCATATGTTTACTCCGCTGCTCGAACAGTCCTGCGCAAGACGGAAAGCACATTAAGTGCTTTCCTTTGCGTGCGGAACTCGCGACGGAGCAAACATATGCTCCGCCACCCTACGTTTACTTGCTTGCCGGGTGCTCGACCTCACGCTGCTTGGCACAAGTGATCTATCTGAAATATCTACCTGTAGGTAAACCCTTGTAGAAAGGTTGACTGTTATGACTAAAGAACTCGATTTTGATGCCATTAAGGCTGCTGCGGAGTCTCATCGTGCTGATATGACTCGCTTCCTGCGCGCCATGATCTCCCACCCCTCTGAGTCCTGCGAGGAGGGTGAGGTTGTTGCCTGCATCAAGGCCGAGATGGAGAGCCTTGGCTATGACGAGGTCAAGGTCGACGGCCTGGGCAACGTTATGGGCTTTATGGGCGAGGGCGACAAGATCATCGCCATCGACTCCCACATCGACACCGTCGGCATCGGCAACATCGAGAACTGGGATGCCGATCCCTATGAGGGCTACGAGACCGACGAGATTATCTACGGCCGCGGCGGCTCCGACCAGGAGGGCGGCATGGCTTCCGCTACCTACGCTGCCAAGATGATGAAGGACATGGGCCTCATCCCCGAGGGCTACAAGATCATGGTCGTTGGCACCGTCCAGGAAGAGGACTGCGACGGCATGTGCTGGCAGTACATCTACAACAAGGACGGCATTAAGCCCGAGTTCGTCATTTCCACCGAGCCCACCGACGGCGGCATCTATCGCGGTCATCGCGGCCGCATGGAGATCCGCGTCGACGTTCACGGCACCTCCTGCCACGGTTCTGCTCCCGACCGCGGCGATAACGCCATCTACAAGATGGCCGACATCATCGCCGACGTCCGCGCCCTCAACAACAACGGCTGCGACGAGTCGACCGACATCAAGGGCCTCGTCAAGATGCTCGACCCCAAGTACAACCCCGAGCACTTCGAGGATGCCCGCTTCCTGGGCCGCGGCACCTGCACCGTCAGTCAGATCTTCTACACCAGCCCCAGCCGTTGCGCCGTGGCCGACTCCTGCGCCATCTCCATCGACCGTCGCATGACCGCCGGTGAGACCTGGGAGTCCTGCCTGGACGAGATCCGTAACCTGCCGGCCGCCAAGAAGTACGGCGACGACGTGAAGGCCTCTATGTACATGTACGACCGTCCGTCCTGGACCGGCGAGGTCTACGAGACCGAGGCTTACTTCCCCACGTGGATCAACAAGGAGACCGCTCCGCATGTCAAGGCCCTCGTCGACGCCCACAAGGCCATGTTCGGTGACGAGCGCATCGGCTGCGAGCCCAGCATGGACAAGCGCACCGGTCGTCCGCTGTGCGACAAGTGGACCTTCTCCACGAACTGCGTTTCCATCCAGGGCCGCTATGGCATCCCCTGCGTCGGCTTCGGCCCGGGTGCCGAGTCTCAGGCTCACGCTCCCAACGAGGTCACCTACAAGGACGACCTGGTCACCGCTGCTGCCATGTACGTGGCTGCCCTGAACCTCTACGATCCGAGCAAGGCCGATGGCGACGCCACCGTGTTCCGCGCCGGTCTGACCAACAACAAGATCGACTAGTCCCATTCCTCGATCTTGTTGAGCC
Organism: uncultured Collinsella sp.; assembly: GCA_902493145.1. GTDB lineage: Bacteria > Actinomycetota > Coriobacteriia > Coriobacteriales > Coriobacteriaceae > Collinsella. The sequence goes on from CABUOA010000001.1 coordinate 80,894, forward strand.
GGGGGCCGCTCGTGTCCCCGGCACCCCCTGTTGACTTGGGGTCCGCGGTCGTTATCTCCCATGCTTCCTCAACGGTGGCGGGTCCTCGTCATGGTGCTCTGCATGTTCTAGCCACACGCGCATGCCGGAGCACATCTACTCATTGCGATCGTTTCATCTTTAGAAAGGACATTTCCATGGACGCTAAGTTTACCGAGCTCGTCGAGCAGCTGAACGGCCTCGATTTTAAGGGCATGTACGGCAGCGACTTCCTGCACACCTGGGATAAGACCACCGATGAGCTCAAGGCGCTCTACATCGTCGCCGACGCCCTGCGCGAGCTGCGCGAGAACAACGTTTCGTCCAAGATCTTCGATTCGGGTCTGGCCGTCTCTCTGTTCCGCGACAACTCCACCCGTACGCGCTTTTCCTTCTCTAAGGCAGCCAACCTGCTCGGTCTTGAGCTGCAGGACCTGGACGAGAAGAAGTCCCAGATCGCTCACGGCGAGACCGTCCGCGAGACCGCTACCATGATCTCCTTCATGGCCGACGTCATCGGCATCCGCGACGACATGTACATCGGCAAGGGCGACGCCTACATGGCCGAGGTCTCCGAGTCTGTCCAGCAGGCCTACGAGGACGGCGTTCTGGATCACCGTCCCACGCTCATCTCCCTGCAGTCCGACTCCGATCACCCCACGCAGTCCTCTGCCGACATGCTCTACCTCATCAACGAGTTTGGCGGTCTTGAGAACCTCAAGGGCAAAAAGGTTGCCGTCACCTGGGCCTACTCGCCCTCTTACGGCAAGCCGCTGTCCTGCCCGCAGTCGCTGATCAGCCTGCTGCCCCGTTTTGGCATGGACGTCACCTTAGCCCACCCCGAGGGCTACGACCTCATGCCCGAGGTCGTCGAGCGCGCCAAGGGTTATGCCGCCGAGTCCGGCACCACCTTTAAGCAGGTCAACACCATGGCCGAGGCCTTCGAGGGCGCCGACATCGTGATCCCGAAGAGCTGGGCTCCGTTTGCCGCCATGGAGAAGCGCACCAACCTGTACGCCGAGGGCGACGACGCCGGCATCGCTGCACTCGAGAAGGAGCTGCTCGCCCAGAACGCCACCCATCAGGACTGGTGCTCCACGACCGAGCTCATGGAGAAGACCGCCAACGGCCAGGACACCATCTTTATGCATCCGCTGCCCGCCGACATCTCCGGTGTCTCTTGCGAGCACGGCGAGGTCAACGCCGACGTCTTCGACATGCACCGCGTGGGCATGTACAAGGAGGCCAGCTACAAGCCGTACGCCATCGCAGCCATGATGTTCCTGCAGAAGGTTGCCGATCCCGCCGCTACCCTCAAGGCCCTCGACGAGCGCAACACCGCCCGTTGGTTCCAGGCCTAAAGCTGGGTTGAGGTAAGCCATGTAAAGGGGGCGCTCTGCCAACCGGCGGGGTGCCCCCTTTTTGCATCGTGGGCGTGGGGGATAAGCGCTTTCGATGTAGATGCCCCGCGACGCGAGTTATGGGTACGATGGTTTCAGGGGAGGTATCGCCATGAAACTTGGTTGCGTCATTATGGCTTCGGGCGAGGGCAAGCGATTTGGCTCTAACAAGATGCTCGCCGATATCTATGGCGAGCCGCTGATTGCCCGGACCATTGATTCGGTTCCCCGGGGCTTTGACGTTGTGGTTTCGACGCGTTGGCCCGAGGTCGCTCAGATTTGCGAGGACAAGCATTGCCCGTGCGTGCTGCACGATGGCGAGCTGCGCAGCGAAAGCGTCCGTGCGGGCCTTTCGTGGGGAGTCGAACGCAACTGGAAAGGGTGCCTCTTTTTGCCGGGCGACCAGCCGCTCGTGAGTTCGGATTCTTTTGAGGCTATGGTTCGCGCATTTGACGAGCGTGGCCGCAAGCATCCGGTGCGTCTTGCGTGCAACGGTGAGCCTTCGAGCCCGGTGCTCTTTCCGGCGGAACTGTTCGATGCACTTATGTGTCTTGAGGGTAAGGACGGCGGCGGTTCGATCCTCAAGGACCGTACCGACGTGGTGCTGGTCGAGGCGCGTGCCTACGAGCTGTGGGACGTCGATACCGTCAAGGGACAGCGACGCATAACGGAGCATATCGCCGCCTGCTCGTATTTTGATCGCGTGGCCAACTGCATCAATCAATAAGGAGCAATTATGATCATCATCAAAAACGGCGCACTCGTGACGCCCCAGGGGCTTCGCCGCGCCGATCTTGCCATGGAGGGCGACAAGATTGTGCGGATTGCCGCGGCAATCGAGCCGGGCGAGGGCGATACCGTCGAGGACGCCACCGACTGCTGGGTGTTTCCCGGCTTTATCGACGGCCACACGCACATGCAGTGCTGGACCGGCATGGATTGGACAGCCGATAGCTTTGAGACCGGCACGCGCGCGGCTGCCTGCGGCGGCACGACGACCATTGTGGACTACGCGACGGCCGATCGCGGCGTGACCATGCCCGATGCCTTGGTCGAGTGGCATCATCGCGCCGACGGCACCTGCACCGCCAACTATGCCTTCCATATGGCGCTTGCCGAGTGGAATGAGCGCAACCGCGCCGATCTTTCGGCCATGCGCGAGGCGGGCGTGTCGTCGTTTAAGACCTACTTTGCCTACGACCATCTGCGCCTGGACGATGCCGAGACGCTCGAGGTGCTGGAGGAGCTCAAGCGCGTGGGCGGTATCCTGTGCGTGCATTGCGAGAACGGCACGTTGGTCAACGCGCTGCAGAAGCGCGTGTTTGAGCAGGGTATCCACGGGCCCGAGGGCCATGCGCTCAGCCGTCCAGACGTGTGTGAGGCCGAGGCCGTGAGCCGCCTGCTGTATCTGGCGCACTTGGCCGGGGACGCTCCGGTCAACGTGGTGCACCTTTCGACCAAGCTGGGGCTCGAGGCCATTCGCGCTGCCAAAGCGCGCGGGCAGAAGAATATTTATGTCGAGACCTGCCCTCAATATCTGATGCTCGACGACACCTGCTATCTGGAGCAGGGAGAGGACGGCTTCGCGGGCGCCAAGTATGTGATGAGTCCGCCGCTGCGCCATGCCGGCGACCGTGCGGCCCTGCGCGAGGCGCTTGTGGCCGGCGAGATCGATACCATCGCCACCGACCACTGCAGCTTTAATCTGCACGGGCAAAAGGACCGCGGGCGCGACGACTTCCGCGCGATTCCCAACGGCGGGCCCGGCGTGGAGCATCGTCCCGTCGCGATTGCCACGAGCTTTGAGGGACAGCTGGGCCCCGAGGACCTCTGCCGCCTGATGAGCGAGAACCCGGCGCGCGTGTTTGGCATGTACCCGCGCAAGGGCTGTCTTGCCGAGGGCTCCGATGCCGACGTGTGCGTGTGGGATCCCAAGGCGCGCTGGACGATCAGTGCCGCGACGCAGCATCAGGCTGTGGACTACACGCCGCTCGAGGGTTTTGAGGCACATGGCCGCGCCAAGGCCGTGTTTGTGAACGGCGTGCTGGCGGCACGCGACGGCGAGCCCACCGGAGCCCAATCCGGCCGCTACGTCCCCCGCTAACAGGAAGGATGCCGGATTCCCTTCGCAGTTGCGGTGAAATAGTTCCTGTTTAGCCGCCAAATAGGCCGTTTCAGGAACTATTCCACCGCAACTTATATGTCTGGTGGGGCAGCGCCGGCTATTTGAGGCTGCTGGCGACGATGGGGCGGCCGAGGGCTGCCTCGAAGCGATCTGCCATCGTTGGATCGGCAAGCGTGTCGACTTGGTTGAGCATGATGTGGGCATTGTTGAGGTTCAGCATCTGCAGCTCGGCATTGAGCACCTGGGCGACGCGCTCTGGGGTGGCAGCGTCGGTGGGCTCGCAGCCGCAGCGCTCGCAGAAGAGCTCGGGGCGGTGGACAACCTCGGCGACGGGCTTGCCCAGCCCCGAGGCGCCGACGACCCAGACAACGTTTGCCGTGGCGGCGGGAATTACCGGCTCCCAGGCGGCATGCGCCTTGAGCGGGAGTCGCTTGCTGCCATCTGCCTCGGCCAACACATAGTCAAAGCGCTGCGCCAGCTGGTCGAGCGGCTCAGCGGGGGCGGAGAGCTTGCCTGTCTCCGGGTCCAAAACACCCGCCTGGCAGATGCTTCCGCGGACAAGTCCCGCGCATGCCTCGCAGGTGCAGCCGGGAACATGCGAGGTCCCCGGCTTCCAAGGCGCGGCGTCCAGGCGACGGCTCGACCCGTCCCACGGCACGCCGGCGACGGGAAACATGTGCGTGGTGGTGCAGAGGAGCACGCGCCCGCCGCCGCGCATGAGCTCGAGACCCAGCATCTTCAGCAACGTCGACTTGCCGCCGCTGCCGATAATCGCGGTAATGCCTGGCCCGATCTTGAGCGCGGAGGCAAGGTTTCCGCTCGTCGTTTCCATCTGTTCACCGCCGTATAATACTGTGATAATAAATAATCATCAGAGCAGCGGTCGAACCGCTTTTGCTCTGCTCAAACCGTAGCACAGGGAGGTGCCCCGGGAATGCTCGTTTATGTTCGCGGCGCCGGCGATATCGCCACGGGCGTTGCTGCCCGTTTGGTGCGCTCCGGCGTGTCGGTCGTTATGGCCGATATCGCGGTTCCCACGTGCATCCGCCGCACAATCAGTTTTTGCGAGGCCATTCGCCTGGGCGAGGTCGAGGTCGAAGGCATTCGCGCTCGCTTGGCGCAGACGCCGGCTGAGGCGCTTGAGATTACCGAGGCCGGAGACGTCGCCGTTGTGGTGGACCCTCAGGCCAAGATGCTCGGCGAGCTGAAACCCGCGGCTGTGGTCGACGCGATTTTGGCCAAGCGCAACTTGGGCACCACGCGCGACATGGCGCCTGCCGTCATTGCCGTGGGGCCGGGCTTTACCGCGCCGGTCGATTGCGACGCCGTGGTCGAGACCATGCGCGGGCATTTTCTCGGCCGTGTCATTACCCAAGGTTCGCCCCAGCCCAACACGGGCGTGCCGGGTGTCATCGCCGGCTATGGCAAGGAACGTGTTATCCACAGCCCCGCTGCCGGTGTGTTTAGGTCCGACCATGCGATCGGCGATATCGTGAGCGCCGGAGACGTGATTGGCTACGCGGGCGATACACCCATGTGCACGCAGATCGATGGCTGCTTGCGCGGCCTTTTGGCCGACGGCGTTCAGGTGACCGAGGGCTTTAAATGTGCCGACGTCGACCCGCGCGGCGATGCCAGCTATATCAACTATATTTCGGACAAAGCGACGTCGGTCGGCGGCGGCGTGCTCGAGGCACTTGCTATGCTCACCGATGTCTTTAGAGGATAGAAGGCGGCAATGGAAAAGCTCGATGTTGTGAATGCGGCGCTTGCCGCCCTGCGTGCTGGCGATACGTGCGAGCTGGTGGTCGTGGCCGGTACGGCGGGGTCGTCCCCGCGCGGCGTGGGCGCCTGGATGGCCGTCTTTGCCGATGGCAGCCAGGCGGGCACTATCGGCGGCGGCAAAATTGAGCTCTTTGCACTGGATGAGGCGCGCGAGCTCCTGGCCGGGGGTAAATCGCGTCTGGTCCGCTACACCATGGGCGGCGAGAACTCCGATACCGGCATGATTTGCGGCGGAGCTATCTGCCTGTGCTATCTGCACCTGGACGCGACCAAGGCACCGTTGTTCCAGGAGATTGCCAATGTGCTGGCGTATCGGCGCATCGGTGACTTCGCCATCGACTTTGAGCCGTTTATCGCGAGCGCGCTCGAGGGCGATGTGGCCGAGTACCATGGCGAGGAATCGCGCCGCACCATTGCGGGCTGCCCCGGGCTTTCGCTGGCGGAAGAGGGGAGCAACGTCACCTACACCAACGCCGCCTCCGAGATTCCTCACGCGCACATCGAGACGCTCTGCCCCGAGGGCCTGACCTATATCTTTGGCTGCGGCCACGTGGGTGCTGCGACGGCGCGGGTGCTCACGGCGGCGGGCTTTGCCGTCGTGGCTTGCGACGACCGCCCCGGCACACTGACCCCCGAATGGGTGCCCGGTGTCTACGACCGTCGTCTGGTCGACTACAAGAACCTGAGCAAGCAGTGCCCCATCGGCCCGCGTGACCTAGTGGTCGTCGCCACGGCGGGTCACAAGTCCGATATCGACGTGGTGATTCAGGCCATGCACGCCAAGCCCGCCTATCTGGGCTGTCTGGGTTCGCGCCGCAAGACGGCCTTTGTGCGCGCCCGCCTGGAGCAGGAGGGCTTTACGCAGGAGCAAATCGACGAGCTGCACCTGCCGATCGGTGTCGCCATCGAGGCCGAGGACCCCGAGGAGATCGCCATCTCCATCGCTGCCGAGATGATCCACCTGCGCCGCACCAAGCTCGTCCCCCGCAAGCGCTAATCGCATCCCCATATATGAGTTGCGGTGAAATACGGACTGTTAAAGCCTGTTAAGCCGTCAAACGGTCCCTATTTCACCGCAACTGCCATTTTCCTCCGTCCCCTAGGGATCAATATGTGCGGGGGAGTTGTGGAGTTGTGCAGGCAGACGAGGTTTTTCTGGAAATACGCTCCCGATGCGCGTATAGTACCGATTGTTTTGTCGGCTCCTGCTGCGTCGAGTCCAAACCGCGAAATGCCATGAGCGGCGCGGATGCAGCCAGGAGGCACGAGGACAACCCATCGTGGCCACGCCCCGTGCTTAAAACCCCAAGAAGGAGTGAACAATGGCAGAAGAGAAGTATGTGCCGCGTCTGAAGACCAAGTACAACAACGAGGTCAAGCAGCAGCTTCAGGACAAGTTCCAGTACGAGAACGTCATGATGATCCCCAAGTTTGAGAAGATCGTCGTGAACATGGGTGTCGGCGAGGCCGCTACCGATTCCAAGGCCATCGACGGTGCCGTGCGCGACCTGCGCGCCATCACCGGTCAGCAGCCGATGATCACCCGTGCCCGCAAGTCCATCGCTACCTTCCGCCTGCGCGCTGGTATGCCGATCGGCTGCAAGGTTACCCTGCGTGGCGACCGTATGTGGGAGTTCTTCGATCGTCTGACCTCCGTCGCGATCCCCCGTATCCGCGACTTCCGCGGCATCTCCGCCAAGAGCTTCGACGGTCGTGGTAACTTCTCCATGGGCGTCACCGAGCAGCTCATCTTCCCCGAGATCGACTTCGACTCCGTCGATCACCAGCGTGGTATGGACATCACTTTCGTGACCACCGCCAACACCGATGAGGAGGCCAAGGCCCTTCTGGACGCCTTCGGTTTCCCGTTCAAGAAATAGGTTCACCTGCCCTATGAGCGCCGTTCCCAGAAGGGGGCGGCGCTTGGGGCGAACAATACTCTATGTGAGGAGGATATAAGTGGCTAAGACATCGATGATCGTCAAGTGCAATCGCAAGCAGAAGTTCTCTACTCGTGAGTACACGCGCTGCCAGCGCTGCGGCCGTCCGCACTCTGTGTACCGCAAGTTCGGCCTGTGCCGTGTCTGCTTCCGCGAGCTTGCACTCAAGGGCGAGCTTCCCGGCGTTAAGAAGGCCAGCTGGTAAGTCACTACCAGCGTTTCAAGCATCAGTTTGGAACAGGGAAAACGCGCTAAAAAGGCTTTGCCGTTAAGGGCGGCGAAGAACCAAGAGCACGTGTTCATCAAGAACGAAGGAGAATCTGTATGAACCTTACAGACCCGATCGCAGATATGCTTACGCGCATCCGTAACGCTAACTCTGTGAACAAGGCCACGGTCTCCATGCCGAGCAGCAAGAAGCTCGTCGAGATCGCTCGTGTTCTGCACGAGGAGGGCTACATCGAGGGCTACGATGTCGAGGACACCGTTCCCCAGAAGACTCTGCACATCACGCTTAAGTATGGTCCCAAGAAGGCTAAGGTCATCAACGGCATCCGCCGCATTTCCAAGCCGGGCCTGCGTAAGTACACCGGCGTTGCCGACATGCCCCGCGTCCGCGGTGGCCTTGGTACCGCCATTATTTCCACCAGCCATGGCGTCATGACCGACCGCGATGCTCGCAAGCACAACGTCGGCGGCGAGATCATCGCTTACGTCTGGTAATTCGCTCGGTAGGTAGAAGGAAAGGAGATCACCGTGTCTCGTATCGGTAATAAGCCTGTCCAGATTCCCGCCGGAGTCGAAGTGGCAGTCAACGGCAACAACGTTGTCGTCAAGGGCCCCAAGGGCCAGCTCGAGCTCGATGTCTTTGAGAAGCTCGCTATCAACGTCGAGGACAACGTCCTCACCGTTTCCCGTCCCGACGACGAGCGTGAGACCCGTGCCCGCCACGGCCTCACCCGCGCCCTCATCCACAACATGGTTGTCGGCGTTTCCGAGGGCTTCGAGAAGAAGCTCGAGCTCGCCGGCGTCGGTTACCGCGTGCAGCAGAAGGGCAAGAACCTCGAGTTCTCCCTGGGCTTCTCGCACCCCGTGATCGTCGAGGCTCCCGAGGGCATCACCTTCGAGGTTCCCGACAACACCCACGTGAACGTCAAGGGTATCAACAAGCAGCAGGTCGGTCAGATCGCCGCTGAGATTCGCGGCCATCGTCCTCCCGAGCCTTACAAGGGCAAGGGTATCCACTACGTTGGCGAGCACATCCGCCGCAAGCTGGGTAAGGCCGCCAAGTAGTCGTAACCGACTCACTCGCATAAGACCAGCACCCCGTCAGGTGCTGGCAAGATCAACCTTTTTAGGAGTTTACGTATGAACAAGCATAAGGCGAAGCTGGAAGGCCTCAAGCGTCGTCAGCGTCGTGTTCGCGGCAAGGTCTCGGGTACCGCCGAGCGTCCGCGTCTTCGCGTGACCCGTACTAACGCCAACATCTATGCCCAGATCATCGACGACAGCAAGGGCTCCAGCCTGACGCTCGTCTCTGCCTCGACCCTCGAGGCCGAGTTCAAGGGCACCCACACCTCGAACAAGGAGGCTGCGGAGAAGGTCGGTCAGCTCGTTGGCAAGCGCGCCATCGAGGCCGGCATCACCAAGGTCGCCTTCGATCGTGGTGGCCGTATCTACCATGGCCGCGTCAAGGCCCTCGCCGACGGTGCTCGTGCCGCCGGTCTCGAGTTCTAGGAGGTATGTAGCACATGGCTCGTAATCAGAAGCAGCAGCGCGAGGCCTCCGAGTTCGAGGAGCGCGTCGTTTACATCAACCGCGTGTCGAAGACCGTCAAGGGTGGTCGTCGCATGAGCCTCGTCGCTCTCGTCGTCGTTGGCGACGGCAAGGGCAACGTCGGCGTTGGCATGGGCAAGTCCGCTGAGGTGCCCCTGGCCATCTCCAAGGCGTCTCTCGATGCCAAGAAGAACATGTTCCACGTGCCGGTGACCGAGCAGGGCACCATCCCGCACGAGGTTCTCGGCCACTTTGGTGCCGGCCGCATCATCATCAAGCCCGCTGTCGAGGGTACCGGCGTTATCGCCGGCGGCGCTGTGCGTCCCCTCTTTGAGCTTGCTGGCATCAAGAACGTCCTGTCCAAGTCCCTCGGTACCGACAACGGCCTCAACATCATCAAGGCTGCCGTCGAGGGCCTCAAGGAGCTCTCCAGCCCTGAGGACGTCGCGGCTCGCCGTGGCCTGACGGTCTCCGAGATGTTCGTCGGTAAGGAGAACTAAGCATGGCTGACACCATCAAGATCAAGCAGGTCCGCAGCACCAACGGTTGCAAGCAGGACCAGGTCCGTACTGTCCGTGCCCTCGGTCTCCACAGGATCCGCGAGGTTCGCGAGATTGCTGACAACGAGTCCGTCCGCGGCATGATCTTCAAGGTCAAGCACCTTGTCGAGATTGTAGAGGAGTAGCAAATGCAGCTTCACGATCTTACTCCCGCGCCCGGTTCCACCAAGAACCGCAAGCGCGTCGGCCGTGGCAATTCTTCGGGTCACGGCACCACTTCTGGCCGCGGTCAGAAGGGCCAGGGCTCTCGCTCTGGTGGCACCAAGGGTGCCGGCTTCGAGGGTGGCCAGACTCCGCTGGCTATGCGCCTGCCCAAGCTTCCGGGCTTCCGCAATCCCCGTCGTATCGAGTACACCGCTGTTAACGTTGAGCGTCTCGAGCGTAAGTTCGAGGATGGCGCTGTGATCGACGGTGCCGCTCTTAAGGCCGCTCGCATCACCAAGAGCGAGTTCGAGCCCGTCAAGGTGCTCGGCAATGGTGAGCTCACCAAGAAGTTCACGGTCAAGGTCGACAAGGTCAGCGCTTCTGCGCAGGCCAAGATCGAGGCCGCCGGCGGAAAGGTCGAGCTGCCGTGCTAAATGGTCTTAAGAATGCTTTCCGCATCAAAGAATTGCGCGAAAAGATTCTTTTTACCATAGCTATGCTCGTCGTGTACCGCATTGGTGCGCACGTTCCCGTGCCCGGCATTCCCTTCCAGGGGATGCTGGGCCTTTTCTCGACCGATAACAATTCGGTCGCCGCAGGTGCTATGGCCCTCCTGAATCTTTTCTCTGGCGGCGCGTTGAGCTATGTGTCGGTGTTTTCGCTGGGCATCATGCCTTACATCACCAGCTCGATCATCCTCCAGATGCTCCAGGCCGTTGTGCCTTCCCTGCATGAGCTTGCCCGCGAGGGCGAGGTCGGTCAGACCAAGATTACGCAGTATTCGCGTTATCTCACCCTGGCTCTGGCAATCCTCAACTCCGTGGGTTACCTCTTCCTCTTTAAGAGCTTCGGCATCAGCTTCAATGGCGCCGGCGCTCCCGAGATCATCTTCGACCTCATGATCGTCGGCACGCTCACCGCGGGCGCCATGCTGATCATGTGGATTGGTGAGCTCATCACCCAGCGCGGTATCGGCAATGGCATGTCGCTGATCATCTTTGCGAACATCATGGCCGGTCTGCCGCAGGCGATCTTCTCCAGCACCGAGGGCAATGCCGGTGGCATCATCACCATGGTGATCATCTGCGCCATCATCTTGCTGGTTATCCCGCTGATTGTTTTCCTTGAGCGCGGCCAGCGCCGCATCCCGGTCTCCTACGCCAAACGCGTCGTTGGCCGTCGCATGATGGGTGGCCAGACCACCTACCTGCCCATTAAGGTCAACACCGCGGGTGTCGTGCCGATCATCTTCGCTTCGGCGCTGCTGTACTTCCCGGCTCAGATTGCCGTGTTCTTCCCCGGCATCGGCTGGATTCAGGCAGTTGCCTCCGCGCTTTCGACCGGTTGGCTCAACTGGGTGCTTAACGTTGTCCTCATCGTGTTCTTCGCGTACTTCTACACCTCCATGGTGTTCAACCCCGATGACACGGCCGACAACCTTAAGAAGCAGGGCGGCTTTATTCCGGGCGTGCGTCCGGGTAGGGCTACCGCGGCCTACATCAAGAACGCGCTCAACAAGATCACGCTTCCCAGCGCTGTCTTTTTGGCGCTCATCGCCATCGTGCCTTCGATCATCTTCTCCTTCACGGGTAACCATCTGATCCAGGCATTTGGCGGCACGTCCATCCTCATCATGGTCGGCGTCGTGCTCGACACGGTCGATAAGCTCGAAGGCCAGATCAAGATGTATGATTACGATGGATTCTTTAAATAGGCTAGAGGAGGATTGCTCATGAACCTCGTATTGCTCGGAGCTCCGGGTGCCGGTAAGGGCACCGTCGCACAGGAGCTCGTCGCCGAGTTTGGCGTCGCTCACATTTCCACGGGCGACCTGCTGCGTGCTGCCGTCAAGGGTGGCACCGAGCTTGGTATTCAGGCTAAGAAGTACATGGACGCTGGCGAGCTCGTCCCCGACCAGCTCGTGATCGACCTTGTCAAGGAGCGCCTTGCCGCCGATGACGCCCAGCAGGGCTTCATCCTCGACGGCTTCCCGCGCAACACCGCCCAGGCTGTGACGCTCGATTCCGAGCTCTCCGCCATGGGTCGCGAGATCGACTGCGCCCTTCTGGTCGACGTGGCCCCCGAGGTCATCATCGATCGTCTGTCTTCGCGTCGCACCTGCCGCGCCTGCGGTTACACCGGCACGGCTGCCGATGCTACCTGCCCCAAGTGCGGTGGCGAGATGTATCAGCGCGACGACGACAAGCCCGAGACCATCAAGAACCGTCTCGACGTCTACGAGAAGTCCACGAGCCCGCTCGTCGACTACTATCGTGGCCAGGGTCTGCTCAAGTCGGTCAACGGTGACCAGGCTCGCGAGACCGTGTACGGGGATGTCAAAGAGGCTCTCGGTCTATGATCAAGATTAAGTCTGCAACGCAAATCGAGCAGATGAAGAAGGCAGGAGCGCTATCTAAGATGGCGCTCCGCCACGTTGGAGCCATGGTGCGCCCCGGCGTTTCGACCTTTGAGCTCGATCAGCTCGCGGAGCAGATTATCCGCATGCATGGCGGCATCCCGGCCTTTAAGGGTTACGGCGGGTTCCCGGGAACCATTTGCGCATCGATCAACGATGCCGTGGTCCACGGTATTCCCAACCCCGACATGATCCTGCGCGATGGCGATATCATTTCCATCGATACGGGAGCCGTTGTCGACGGTTGGGTCGGCGATAACGCTTGGACGTTTTTCGTCGGCACCCCCACGCCCGAGGCCAAGGCCCTGTGCGAGGTTACGCGCGATTGCCTTAAGGCTGCCATCGAGCAGGCTGTCCCCGGTAACCATATCGGGGACGTCGGTTATGCCGTTCAGTCCCTCGCCGAGTCTCACGGTTACGGCGTGCTTCGCGACTATGTGGGCCATGGCATTGGCCGCGTGATGCACGAGGACCCCAACGTTCCTAACTATGGAAAGAAGGGGAGGGGCGTTCGCCTCCAGGCCGGCATGGTCATTGCCATCGAGCCGATGGTTACGATGGGTTCCAACCATGTGAGCACGGGCTCCGACGGTTGGATTGTTACGACCAACGACCACCTGCCCGCCGCGCACTACGAGAACACCGTCGCCATTACCAATGACGGTCCGGTGATTCTCACCACGGATGCCCAGGGTGCTTGGTGTTCCTTGCAGGGCGGTGAAATGTAGGGCTTGCGTCAAATGCACGCCTTAACATTTCAAATGTAACAAGTTCCGCTTAGTTGTGGAGCCATTACGAAGATACTACGATACGTGCATGCGTATTGTAGAATACTCAATCGCTGTCGTTTTCTAGAGAAAGATGATTGCTTGTGAAGAAGGAAGACGCAATTGAGCTCGAGGGTACGGTAAAGGAACCGTTGCCCAATGCCATGTTTAAGGTCGAGCTCGAGAACGGTCATTCGGTTCTGTGCAACATTTCTGGCAAGATCCGAATGAATTACATCCGTATTCTCCCCGGTGACAGGGTTGTCGTGGAGCTTTCCCCGTACGACCTGACCCGCGGCCGCATCACCTATCGCTACAAATAGCGGCACGCATACACGCACTCCATTTCCGGCTGCAGGCTTAGCTCAACCTACGGTTGGATTGTGTGTGAAGACCAGCCATAGTTTTAAACGCCTGCGGCTGGGCGAGTAGATAGTAGGGAAGTAGTTTGAGCGCTACCGAAAGGAAGAACGATGAAGGTACGTCCTTCGGTCAAGAAGATGTGCGATAAGTGCAAAATCATTAGGCGCCATGGCAAGGTCCTCGTCATTTGCGAGAACCCCCGTCATAAGCAGCGTCAGGGTTAAGAGAGGAGACTACGTTGGCCCGTATTAATGGTGTCGACCTCCCGCGTGAGAAGCGCGTTGAGATCGGTCTGACCTACATTTACGGCATCGGCCGCACCACTGCGACGAAGATCTGCGTCGAGTGCAACGTTAACGTGGATACGCGCGTTAAGGACCTCACCGAGGATGAGGTTAACGCCATCCGCGATTATATCGATAAGAACCAGATCATGGTTGAGGGTGACCTCCGCCGTGAGCGCAACCAGAACGTCAAGCGCCTTATGGACATCGGCTGCAACCGCGGCCTTCGTCACCGCAAGGGCCTCCCGGTCCGCGGCCAGCGCACCCACACTAACGCTCGTACCCGCAAGGGCCCGAAGCGTCAGATCGGTGCTAAGAAGAAGAAATAAGGAGCGCTAGATAGATGGCTACTGCTAAGAAGAACGTTCGCGCTGCCCGTCTGAAGCGCGCGGACCGTAAGAACATTTCCGTGGGCCAGGCTCACATTCGTTCTACGTTCAACAACACGATCGTTTCGATCACCGATCCCCAGGGCAACGTCATTTCCTGGAAGTCGGCTGGCCAGGTGGGCTTCAAGGGCTCCCGTAAGTCCACGCCGTTCGCTGCCCAGATGGCTGCCGAGGCTGCTGCCAAGCAGGCCATGGAGCACGGTATGAAGAAGGTTTCCGTCTTCGTCAAGGGCCCCGGCTCCGGTCGTGAGACCGCCATCCGCTCCCTCCAGGCTGCTGGCCTCGAGGTCTCGAGCATCCAGGACAAGACCCCCATCCCGCACAACGGCTGCCGCCCCAAGAAGCGTCGCCGCGTGTAACTGAAAGGATCGTATCAATATGGCAATCGACAGGACTCCTGTTCTTAAGCGCTGCCGTCAGCTCGGGATCGATCCCGCTGAGCTCGGTTACAGCAGCAAGAAGGAATCTATCCGTCAGCCCAAGCGCCGTCGCAAGGAATCTGAGTACGGCATGCAGCTGCGCGAGAAGCAGAAGGTCAAGTTCATCTATGGCGTTCTGGAGAAGCAGTTCCACGGCTACTTCAACAAGGCCCGCAAGATGAACGGCGTCACCGGTGAGAACCTCATGATCATCCTTGAGTCTCGCCTCGACAACGTCGTCTTCCGTCTTGGCTTCGCCCGCACCCGCAAAGAGGCTCGTCAGTCCGTCCGTCACGGTCACTTCACCGTGAACGGCAAGCGCGTGGACATCCCGTCCTACCGCGTCAAGGCCGGCGACGTCGTCGCTGTCGGCGAGAAGTTCCGTGACCTCCTCCCCATCAAGGAGGCTCTGATTTCCTCCGAGCGCTTTGAGGTCCCTGGCTGGCTCGAGGTCGATATCGAGAAGCTGTCTGGTAACGTGCTCGCTCTGCCGACGCGTGAGCAGATCAGCGGTGATATCAACGAGCAGCTCATCGTCGAGCTCTACTCTAAGTAGTCCATCCGGGCTGCTGAGGCTGGAGGTAATACATGTCAGAATTCATTAGGCCTCAGGTTCAGGTCGAAGAGATCAACGAGACGTCTGCTCGTGTCTCCGTCGAGCCGCTCGAGCGTGGCTACGGCGATACGCTGGGTAACTCCCTTCGTCGCGTACTTCTGTCCTCGCTCGAGGGTGCCGCCGTCGAGGCTATTCAGATCGATGGTGCACAGCACGAGTTCATGACCATCCCTAACATGGTCGAGGATGTCACCGACATCGTCCTGAATGTCAAGGGTCTTGTCTTCAGGGCTCTCGGCACGACCGACGAGGCGACCGCCACCATCTCGGTTGACGGCCCCTGCGAGGTCACCGGTGCGGACTTCTTTATTCCGTCCGAGTTTGAGCTGGTCAACCCCGAGCAGCACATCGCTACGCTCACCGAGGGTGGCCATCTCACCATGAGCATGCGCATCGGCTATGGCCGCGGCTATGTCTCTGGCGAGGCTAACAAGCGCGACAACGATCCCATCGGTGTGATCCACGTCGACTCGCTGTACTCGCCGGTGTCCCGTTGCGCCAAGCTCGTTGAGGCTTGCCGTGTCGGTCAGCACACCGACTACGACCGCCTTGTCCTCGAGATCGAGACCAACGGCTCCATCGCTCCGCGCGACGCCGTGGTCCAGGCTGCCAATATCATCAACCAGCATATGGCTGCCTTTATGAACCTTGCCGAGACCCCCGAGGTCGAGGAGGAGGCTTCGATCTTCGCTCCCGAGGTCACCAACGACAACGCCGAGCTGGACAAGCAGATCGAGGATCTGGACCTTTCCGTCCGTTCCTACAACTGCCTTAAGCGCGCCAGCATTCACTCGGTCCGTCAACTCGTTGAGTTCTCGGAGAACGATCTGCTCAACATCCGTAACTTCGGTGTTAAGTCGATCGAGGAAGTGAAGGACAAGCTTGAGTCCATGGGCCTGAGCCTGAAGGCTTAATGCTTCGCATATTTGAGGAGAAACTAGACCATGCGTCACAACGTTAAGAAGGGCCTGAAGCTCGGCACCGATGCGAGCCACACCAAGGCCATGAAGAAGAGCCTTGCTAAGGCCCTCTTCGAGAACGACCGCATCAAGACCACCGAGACCCGTGCTAAGGCGCTGCGTTCGGTCGTCGACCCGATCATCACTTGGGCCAAGAAGGGCGACCTGCACTCTCGTCGTCTGGCTATCGCCAAGCTCGGCGATAAGCAGCTCGTTGCCGAGATTTTCGACAAGGCTGCTCAGGGCATGTGGCAGGACCGCAACGGCGGTTACACCCGCATCATGAAGCTCGGTAACCGTAAGGGCGACAACGCTCCCATCGTTATCATGGAGCTCGTCACCGAGCCTTGCACGCCTAAGGCCAAGAAGGCTGCTCCGGCCCCCAAGAAGGCCGCTGCTCCCAAGAAGGTCGAGGCTGTCGAGGAGACCGCTGCCGAGGAGAGCGCTGAGTAGACATTCCGTCTGCATAGGCTATATTCGAGGGGTACGTTCGCGTACCCCTCTTTTTTTGTCGCGATACCGTTGCTTGTTTGTTGGGAGCGTCCATGACTGCGCCGTCTGATTTCAATTCGATTTCCGAGCTTGACGCCACACTCGTATTTCGCGTGGCCTATGATGGCTCGTCGTATAGCGGATTTGCCGAGCAGCCGGGACAGACGACGGTTGCGGGTGAGCTACGTCGAGCCATCGAGACGCTGCTTCGCCGTCCGGTCGATCTGACGTGCGCTGGGCGTACCGATGCCGGCGTGCATGCCGTGGCTCAGTACATCAGCGTGCCCGTAACGGACGCTGAGTTCGCTTGTACGCGCCGTAGGTGGCTGCGGGCTATGGATGCCCTGCTGCCCAAAGATATCGCCATTAACGAGGTCTACAAGGCCCGTAAAGGCTTTTCTGCGCGTTTTGACGCGCGTTCCCGTACGTATACATACCGCATTGCTGATCGAGATGCGCGCCCTGTGCTGTCCCGCGGTGCCGTGTGGTGGCATCGCTATCCCTTGGATGTTGAGGCTATGTCTGCTGCCTGCCCCGCACTGCTGGGCGAGCAGGACTTTAAAAGCTTTTGCAAGGTCGCTTCGGCCGTTGGCAAGCCCACGCATCGCTGCGTGATGCGTGCCGAATTTGGCCATGAGGTTGCGTTTGGCGAGGACATCCTGACGTTCACCATCGAGGGCAATGCGTTTCTGCATTCGATGGTCCGTACGATCGTGGGCACGCTTGTCGAGATTGGCATGCATCGCCGTGAACCCGAGTGGATGCGCGAGGTTATCGATGCTTGCGACCGTACCGCTGCGGGCCCCACGGCTCCTGCCTGCGGCCTTACGTTTATGGGCGTGGATTACGATCCCGCCGAGCTTGTCGTGCTCGACTAGGGGAGGGCTCGACGTGTCGTGCGTCGACACCTGTCATCTGTGGGCTGCGCGTGTGCAACATCTGTTCTTGGCGTGCAATGCAACCGGTGTCTCATTGCTTTTATTGCCGGGGTGTACCATGAACCACGGTTTGATTCATTGCTGTCGAGAGGACGGATAATTTGGTTCGACGTGGCTCGCATCCGCGACTTTCGGTGATCCTTGTGGTAGAAGGTTCGCCCAGCTATGCGATGCGTGCGCTCGAGAGTATCCAGAACCAAGACCTCTACGATTTGCAGATTGTCGTTGTCTGTCGCGATACTGCGCCCGGTGTGCGCCATTCGCTTCAAGTTGCTGCCGACAGGGACATCCATATTGATTTGATTGACGTCGAGGACGCGACGCGCGGCGCGTGTCTTCGTGCCGGTTTTGCTGCCTCGCGCGGCTCTCAAATCATCGCCATGAACGCCGATGAGTGGTTTGCTCCGCAATCACTTTCCAAGATGGTCGATATCGCGTGCGATACTGCGGCAGACATAGTGTTCCCCACGGTGTCGCTCGACCGCTATGATGCACATCGAGAGCGCCATTCGCGCGTCTTGGATGCTACTCATATTTCCATTGATAGCAAATCTTCGATGGTGGCCGGGCTGCCTCAGTTGATTTTGGGCGGCTTGGTTGCTCAAGTCTCTGGCGTGATGTATAGTCGTCCGCTGTTTGAGGCATGCCTTTTGTGCGACAAGGCGTTTCGCACAGTTGGGTTTATGGCATGCGCGCTCTCGCAGGCGCAGCGCGTCTCCGGATGCGGCGACGCTTGTTTCCACGCGGTGGCGCCTAAGCTTGCAGATGCCTTTGATCCCACCATGTATGCCAAGGTATCCGATGACACCCGAGCGCTCGACGAGCTTGCGGACTCACTCTCGGAAGCAGATAGCGGTGGTCGGCTCAAGCTGGCAAGCCAAAAGTTCTACTTTGCCGGACTGGTCGCCTGCATCGAGAATTTGTGTCTGAGCCCGCATGGGGTGTCGTCAATCGAGCGTTCCGCCCGCATGCGTGATATGCTCGAGGCGCCTCGAACCCGTCAAATGGTCGCCGCGCTCAAGGATAACCATCGGGGGCTCGGTCTGTTGTTTGGGCCGATCGCCAGCGCCAAGCCCGCGCGTTGCGTGATGTGTACGCATCTGGCAGCTTTTCTTAACCGGACGGGCGCAAAAACCGCCTAAACGGCTCATTACGAAACAAATTTGCATAGAATTGTTTCGAAATGCGTTCTTATACACAAAAGCCTTCAAATAGCGTTAAACTATTCAATCACTGATTGATTGTCTCCGCCATCTTTTGGAGTGAGGGTTTGTATGGCTAAAAAACGCAATGGGCGCCAGGATGCCATTAGAGATATTGTGCGCAATAAGGACGTCCGCACGCAGCGTGTGCTGGTCGATGAGCTCCGTGCTATGGGCTTTGATTGCACGCAGGCGACTGTCTCTCGCGATATTGCCGATATGGGGCTGCGTAAGCTCCCTGAGGGCATCTATGTTCTGTCAGAGGACCTGCACCTGCAGCGCATGGTTTCCGAGCTCGTAACGGGCGTTCTGCGTACCGATAATCTGGTTATGATCAAGGCTCAGCCTGGCACGGCTTCCGGCATCGCCGCCGCCGTTGATGCGGCAGAGTTGCCCGATGTGCTTGGCTCGCTTGCCGGCAACGATACGATTTTGGTTATTGCCCAGACGGCCGAGGACGGCGAGCGTCTCGAGGCGCTGATCAATAAGCTGAGCAATTCTCGCAAGTAGGCGTGCGGGTCGTGCGCTCGGCACTGCGTGCGCTTACATAGTGGCTTGTAAGGGGTATCGACGTTGGTCGGTACCCCCTTTTTTGTTTGCTGGTATAACGACCGCCCAGTCGCTTCAAACTAAAAGGCCCCGAGCAGTTCAATAAGCTGCTCGGGGCCTTGTTGGCTTTAGTCGCGTACTTCTTAGCCGACCGTATCGTCAGGCGTGGGCGAGGGGTCGGGAGTGGGCGTGGGCGTAGGCGTAGGCGTGCCGCCATCGCCGCCGGTCGAACCACCAGTGGAGCCGCCCGGCGAGCCACCGGTCGTACCGGTGCCGCCGGTGGTGTCGCCGCCCGTGGTCTCGGTGGTCGTGGTCGTCGTGGTCGTCGTGGTGGTTTCCTCTTCCTCTTCGTCCTTGTCCTTGTCGTCGTTCTCCGACTTCTTGGTGTTGTTGGTGCCGTAGAACTTCCAGGCGCTGTTGTTCTTGTAGGTGGGCGCCGTTCCGGTCGCAAACTCCTCGCGCTCGGTACCGGTCAGAACGGTGTTCATAAACCGCTTAAAGACAGGCAGGTTGGTGCTGTCGCCCAGCAGGTCCGTGCCGTACTTTTGGATGGGGATCTCGCCCGCGGAATAGCCGGTCCACAGGGCGCACGCCAGCTGCGGGGTATAGCCGCAGAACCACAGGTTGGTGGTGTTGTCGGTGGTGCCCGTCTTGCCGGCATAGGGCTGGTTGACACTCAGGGCGCCGGCAGCACCCGTACCGCTGCCCTTCATGACGCCGGACAGAACATCGGTGACCGCGGCGGCCTCGCCCTCGGTAAGCACCTGTGAGGGATTGTCGGTGTGCTGGTACAGCACCGAACCGGTACGAGAATCAATCTCGGTGATGGCGATCGGCTGGCGATAGTAGCCGCCGTTGGCAAACGTCGCGTAGGCGGCGGCCATCTCGAGTGGCGAGATCGAGCCGGTGCCGAGCGTCATGACGGGAACGTCCTCGATGTTGTCCTTGGCGGGGTCGATGCCGAGCTTTTTGACGAGCGAGATGATCTTGCTGTTGCCGACGGCTTCCGCCACCTGGATGTAGCCGGTGTTGGAGGAGTATGCCGTCGCCTGCTTAAGCGTGATGTTGCCATAGCTCTGGTTGGCGTAATTTTGGACCTCAGTCGTGGTGCCCTTGGCCTTGAGCGGCGAGTTGCAGTTGAGGGTGACGTTGGGGTTCATGCCGTTTTGGATGGCAGTTGCCAGCGTAAAGGCCTTAAAGGTGGAGCCGACGGGACGCTTGGCCGTGGCATGGTTTACGTGGTTCTCGTCGGCGTTGTAGTCGTAGCCGCCCACCATGCACTTGATGTAGCCGGTCTTGGGGTCGACGACGACCATGCCCATGTCCAGGCCGTCAAGCGAGAGCGTGTCGAGCTGCTCGCGGACGGCATTCTCTGCCACCTGCTGCATCGTGGGGTCGATGGTGGTCTTGACGGTCAGGCCGCCCTTAAAGAGCACGTCGGTCGAGAACTCCTGTTCCAGCAGCTGCTTGACGTAGGAGACAAAGTAGGGCTGCGAGTAAACGTCGACGCCGCTGCCCGAGATTTCGGTCACGTTGAGGGTGATGGGCTCGGCCTGTGCGGCATCGTGCTCCTCCTGGGTGATGTGGCCCAGGCGCAGCATGTTGTCGAGAACCTTGTTGCGGCGAGACAGTGCCAGATCGGGATTGACCGTGGGGTCGTACTGCGAGGGCGAGTTGGGAAGGCCGATGAGTAGCGCGGCCTCGCTCAGGGTGAGGTCGGCGGCGCTCTTGGACAGATAGGTCTCGGCTGCGGCCTCGATGCCGTAGGCGCCGTGGCCGTAATAGATGGTGTTGAGGTACATCATGAGGATCTCGTCTTTGGAGTACATGTCCTCCATCTTGATGGCGATGTAGGCCTCGCGCACCTTACGCTCAATGGTCGAGTCGAATTGCTCCTCCTGCAGGATGGTGTTGCGCACAAGCTGCTGGGTGATCGTCGAGGCGCCTTCGTGTCCGCCGCCGAGGGTTGCCACCGCAGCACGCGCGATACCCCACAGGTCGATACCGCCGTGCTCGTAGAAGCGCTCGTCCTCGACGTCAACGGTGCCCTGCAGCACGTAGGGGGAGACCTCGTCCTTGGTGATGGACTTGCGGTTTTGCGTGTAGAAGCTCGCGATCTTGTTGCCGTTGCAGTCGACGATCTCGGTGGGCTCGCTCACCAGATACGCGTTGGCGTCGGTGTAGTCGGGCAGATCGGACAGCCAGCGGTTGACGTTGCCGACCATGCCGATGCCAAACGCCACGCCCGCAATCAGCAGAAAGCCCAAAAACGAGAGCAGGATTATGGGCAGGGCGTGCGTCTTTGAACGGCTGTGTCCCTGTCGTTGGCGAGGACCCATATATTGACCTCCAGGTATGTCGTGCCGGACGGTGGATGTGCCGTCGGGGCAGGATGGACATAAGTTATTACACGATAAACCAAACGGGGCGCGCGAGGCCTCGTGTATGCTGGAAGACGGCATTTTTCAGAGTGAATGCATACCTTGGTAAGGAGTTTGTCGATGGCGATTCGGGCGATGGGGCCGAGCGGACAATGCGAGACTGGATTGGATGTCGTCAGTGCGGCGCTGCCCGAGCTGCTGGCGCCGGCGGGCGGACTCGACCAGATGCTTGCGGCTATCGCCGCGGGTACCGATGCCATCTATGCGGGGTTGGGCGGCTTTAACGCCCGTGTGAGCGCCCACGGCTTTACGGATGACGAGTTTGCGCGCGGCTGCGCCGTGGCGCATGCCCATGGCGTGCGTGTGTACGTGACGCTCAACGTGTTCGTGTTTGACGATGAGTTGTCCGACGCGGTGGCGTTGGGAGCTCATGCACTGGAGCTGGGCGCCGATGCTCTGATTGTGGCCGATGCCGGGTTGGCCTGCGCGCTGAGCGCGGCGATTCCCGGGGTCGAGATTCACCTGTCTACGCAGGCGGGCGTTCATAGCGAAGGCGCCGTGCGGCTTGCCGCCGATGAGTTGGGGGTCGAGCGCGTGACGACGGCGCGCGAGCTGACGGTCGACGAGATTGCGGCGCTCTGTGCCACGGGCGTGCCCATCGAGGTATTCTGCCACGGTGCGATTTGCATCGGCTATTCGGGGGCGTGCGAGTTCTCGGCCCTGCGGCGTGGACGATCGGCGATGCGCGGCGACTGCACACAGCCGTGCCGTCTGGCGTACGACCTAGTGGACGAGGCGGGACAGAGCGTTGTCGCCGTTGAGGGGGATCGTCTGCTGTGTCCGCATGACTATCTGGGTATTGCGCATCTGCCCGAGCTTGTAGATGCCGGCGTGGCGTCGCTCAAGATCGAGGGGCGCATGAAGAACCCCGATTACGTATTCAACGTGGTGCGGGTTTGGCGCCGGGCGCTCGATATGCTGCGCGACGGCGCGTGGGACCCCGGTGCCGTGGAAGAGCTTGAGCGCGAGCTGGGAAGGTCGTTTAACCGTGGGTTTACCGATGCGTACCTGCGAGGGCGTTCGGGTGCCGAGCTGATGAGCTTTGAGCGTGCAATTAACCAGGGCGTGCGCGTGGGGCGCTTGGTCGCTGTGGGCCACGAAGAGGTGACCGTTGAGCTCGATGCCGCCGTGGCGGCGGGTGACACGCTCGAGATTCGGTTCTATCCGGGCGTCGACGCGCGCCCCGATGTGCCCAAGCGCTGGCCGCAGGTGCCCTGCCCGGTGGATGCCGCAGCGGGGAAGCGCGTCGTCGTGCATTGCAAGCGTAAGGTGGACGCGGGCTGCGAGGTATACCTGATTCGCAGCGCCGGCGTGTTGGATCAGACAGCGGCGGTGTTGGAGCGCATGCGGGCCGAGGCGGATGCGATTGCACCCGTTGCGCGCGCCGTTGAGGTGCTGCCCTTTGAGGACGTTGCGGTGGATGGCGGTGCGTCGACGGAGTTGGCGGAGCGCGCGGTTCCCGCTCACATGGTTTTTGCTTGGCAGCT
Source organism: uncultured Collinsella sp. (assembly GCA_902493145.1). Lineage (GTDB taxonomy): Bacteria > Actinomycetota > Coriobacteriia > Coriobacteriales > Coriobacteriaceae > Collinsella. The sequence goes on from CABUOA010000001.1 coordinate 103,964, forward strand.
GATGGATGCCGATCCGCGCGGAGAACGCGATTTATCCGACGCCGTTGTGGTGCTGGACGAGGTGTGCCGCACGGGTGACGTTGATCGGACCCGCTCACTTATGCAGCGTGCCGGGCGCGTCGTCTGCCGCAACCTGGGACAGGTGGTGATCGCTCGCGAGCTGGGCATGACGTTTGACGTGGCGGCGCCGGTGTTCTGCGCGAATCGGGTCACGTTTACCTGGCTGCGCGGACTCGGGGCGGGGCGGGTGTACTTGTCGGCCGAGTTGCTCGGCAATGATGCGGAGCGTGTTGCCGAGCTTGCCGCTTGTCCCGGTGTCTTGGGGCCTGTCGATGCCGACCGTCCCGAGCTCATGGTGTGCGAGCACTGCTTGCTGACTGCCGAGGGCGCCTGCGCCACGGATGCAACGGGGCAGGTCCGTTGCCGTGACTGCTCGCGCCGTCAGCAGGCGCGCTTTTTGGTCGAACGTGACGGCACGCGTTTGCCGGTCGTTATCGACGCGTGCGGCAGGACGAGGATTTTCCTGTCGTAGGTGCCGCGTCGCGCTGTTTTGGTTATTATTAGTGGGTTTATGAACTTCCAGCACCGCCGTATCCGGTGAGGGTGCTATAGCAAAAGGAGGATACCCAATGCTGTCTGTTGACGAGCAAATGCGTATCATCACCTCGGGTGCAGCGCAGATCGTCCCCGAGGCCGACCTTCGCAAGAAGCTTGAGAAGGGCGAGCCCCTCAACATCAAGCTCGGCGTCGATCCCACCAGCCCCGACCTGCACCTGGGCCATGCCGTGCCCCTGCGCAAGATGCGTCAGTTCCAGGACCTGGGCCACAACGTCACCCTTATCATCGGCAACGGCACTGCGCTGATCGGCGACCCCTCGGGCAAGAACTCCACCCGCCCGCAGCTTTCGCAGGAGCAGATCGAGGCCAACGCCGAGACCTACGTGAGCCAGGCCATGAAGATCCTGGACCCCGAGAAGACCACCATCGTGCACAACGGCGACTGGATCCTTTCGATGGACCTGGCCGGCCTGCTGCAGGTGTGCTCCAAGTTCACCGTCGCCCGCATCCTTGAGCGCGACGACTTTACCAAGCGCTACCAGTCCCAGACGCCGATTGCCCTGCACGAGTTTCTGTACCCCGTGATGCAGGCCTTCGACTCCGTTCAGATCAAGGCCGACGTCGAGATGGGCGGCACCGACCAGCTCTTCAACCTGCTCGCCGGCCGCGAGCTCATGGAGAAGATGGGCATGGAGCCGCAGATCGCGCTTACCATGCCGCTGCTCGAGGGCACCGACGGCGTGCGCAAGATGTCCAAGTCCTATGGCAACTACATCGGCCTGACCGACGCTCCCAAGGATATGTTCGGCAAGACCATGTCCATCCCCGACGAGATGATCGGCAAGTACTATCGTCTGGCCAGCTCGCTCGCCCCGGCCGAGGTCGACAAGATCGATGCCGCCCTGGCCGATGGCTCCGCCGACCCCTACGAGCTCAAGCGCGCTCTAGGCCGCGACCTGTGCGACACCTACCACGGTGCTGGCGCCGGCGACGAGGCTCAGGCCGAGTTCGACCGTGTGTTCAAGGAGGGCCAGCTTGCCGACTTCCCCGAGAAGCACGTTGAGCTGACCGTCAACGACGAGGGCCAGATTTACCTCGCTGGCCTGCTCAAGGACCTGGGCCTTTCGGCCAGCGCCGGTCAGGCCCGCCGCGACATCGACGGCGGCGGCGTCAAGATCAACGGCAAGGCTGTGGCTTCCAAGAGCTACAACATCGATCCGAGCGCCCTCAAGCTGGGCGACACCCTCTCCGTGGGCAAGCGCAAGGGCTTCAAGTTGGTCTAGTAAGTAGGTTAACCTAACATGTGCAATAGGGCCGCAGCCGGAACGATTCCGACTGCGGCCTTTTTGGCACTTGGGGACGTTCCTTTTGTGTCGGCACTTTGGGACACTCCTTGTCATTGGTACTAAGCAACCTGTCCCCATTGCGCCAAGCGGCGTGTGCCGTTAAGCGGAGGGGGTGTATTCCCGACCCATCGTTTGGGCATACAATGGCTATTGTCTTGCTGCGGTGAAGGCCTGTCCGCTCCGCAGCTGTTTTCTACGGTTAAAGGAGAATGTATGTCCGTTGAGGTCATGAGGTCTGTGATCGAGGCCGCCGAGGGCCGCGTGCCCGTCGACACGCTGTTTACCAATGCGCAGATCGTCGACGTGTATGGCCAGCGTGTGGCGCCCGGTAGCGTTGCCGTCAAGGACGGTGTGATCGTCGGCGTGCTCTACGATGGTCGCGACGATGCCGCTGGCACCTACGAGGCAACTGAGGTCGTCGACTGCCAGGGTCGCTATCTCGCTCCCGGTTTTATTGACGGGCATCTGCACATTGAGTCCTCGAACATCCGTCCCGCCGAGTATGCTCGCATGGCCGCGACGCGCGGTACTACCACCGCCATTGCCGACAGCCACGAGATTGCCAATGTTGCCGGTCTCGACGGCCTGCGCTTTATGATCGAGGATGGTCGTCGTGCGCCCATCTCCATCAAGTACATGATGCCTTCGTGCGTGCCCGCACTGCCCGACGAGCAAGCGGGCGCTGTGATTACCGCCGCTGACATGCAGGCGTTTTTTGCCGAGCATCCGGGCGATGTCTTTGGTCTGGGCGAAATGATGAACCTGCCGGGCGTCTTTATGGCCGACCCCGAGACCTGTGCCCGCATCGATGCTGCCAACCAGACGCCGTCCAAGCAGGTTGACGGCCACGCGCCGCTCGTTGCCGGTATGGACCTCAACGCCTATGCCGCAGCGGGCATTATCGCCGACCACGAGTCGACGATTCCCGAGGAGGCGCTCGACAAGCTGTCCCGCGGCATGTATGTGATGCTGCGTGAGGGCACGTGCAGCCACGACCTGGCCAATTTGTCTCCGATGCTGCTGGAGAACCCTGCCCGCGCCCGCCGCTGCTGCTTTGCGACCGACGACCGCGCTCCCTCCGATGCTCTTTCGACCGGCATGATCGACAATGCCTGCCGCGTGGCCATCGAGGCCGGCATCGACCCGGTGGTCGCCATCTCCATGGCGTCCCTTTCCACGGCTGAGGCATTTGGCCTGGACCACGGCTGTCGCGACCCGCATGAGCTCCGTGGCGCGATCGCCCCGGGCAAACGCGCCGACCTGCTGTTGCTCGATGACCTGACGTTTGCCAAGGCTCCGCATCGCGTATATGCCGCCGGTGCTCTGGTGGCGCAGGACGGCACCTTTGTGGGCGAGATCGCACCCGAGATGGCCGAGGTTGCGGCCCTTGCCGATGAGCTGCGCGCCTCCGTTAAGCTGCCGAAGCTTTCGCTCGACGTGTTTGACTATGCCTTTAAGCCGGGCGAGGCCGTGATTGACGTGGTGCCGGGTAAGGCCATCACGGGCATGGCTCGCCCCGAGAGCGCCGAGGGCCTGCGCCGCATTATGCTGATCGAGCGCCACGGCCGCGGCGTGTCACTGCAGGCCGAGGGCGCCGACGGTGATGGTCCTGCGGGCCTGGGTCTCGTTGGCAAGCACATTGGTCGCGGCTGGGTGCGCGGCTTTACCATCACGGGCGGTGCCATCGCCTCGACGATTGGCCACGATTCGCACAACGTGTGCGTGGTGGGCGACAACGCGGCCGACATGATGGCTGCCGTCGAGGCTGTTGGCCAGGGCGGCCACGTGCTGGTACGCGATGGCGAGGTCGTAGCGCGCATCCCGCTGGCGCTCGGTGGCCTGATGAGCGAGGGCACGGCCGAGGATGTCGCCGCGCAGCACGACGACTTTATGGTCAAGGCGCGCGCCATGGGCATCGAGCCGCCGCTCGACCCCATCATGGGCATCATCTTCCTGCCCCTGCCGGTGATCCCGACGCTCCGCATCCGCCCCGAGGGCATGTTCGACGTCACCACCTTCACCTACGCCGACTAGTCATCGGGGACGTTCTTAAACGACTAGTCGTCGGGGACACTCTTCCGTGTGTCGCCTGCCGCCGCGGTCGTGGGCTCTCTGGCACGCGTGAGCTATTTGCCAGGTCTATGTAACGTTTACGCCCGCGGAGTCTTATTTGAGCTCCCTTTGGGTACGTTGGAATCGGATACACGTTCGATTCCAACAAGCCCGAAGGGAGCTTTTCTATGTTTAAACTGATTGCATCCGATATGGACGGCACACTGCTTGACGAAAACGGCCAGGTGCCTCCCGAGACCTACGAACTGATTCTGGCGCTACACGAGCATGGCGTGCATTTCGCCGCATCGTCAGGTCGTCGCTACGATCGCCTGTGCGAGTTCTTTGCGCCCGTTCGCGACAAGATGGACTTTGTCGCCGCTAACGGCGCCCAAGTCTACGCCGACGGTAAGATGGTAGACCGTGAGGTGTATTCCCACCTGGCGATTCGAAGGCTCGCCCAAGCCGTCAGGACGTTTCCCAATCTGCATCTTGCGCTCTTTGACCGAACCAAGTCCTTCCTGCTCGATGACGAGTGCAAGTTCGTGCGTGAGGTCGATAAGGACCTTCCCAATGCCGAGCGTATTTGGGAGCTGCCCGATCCCAGCGTAAATATCATCAAAGCGAGTATCTTTTGCGACGACAGTGCGGTTATGGACAGTGCGTACGTGCTACAGCGCGAACTTGGTCAGCTCTTTACTTTTGCGCCTTCGGGCAACGCGTGGATCGATGCCATGCAGCCCGGTGTGTCGAAGGCCTCGGGTATCGCGCAGCTCGCGGAGCATTACGGCATTGGTCGCGACGAGGTCATGGCGTTTGGCGACTCGATGAACGACTACGAGATCATTCGCTTTGTCGGCACGGGCTGCGCGATGGAAAACGCGCGCCCCGCGCTTAAGGCGGTGGCCGATCGCGTGGTGGGTTGTAACCGCGACCACGCCGTCCAGCAGGAGCTCCGTCGCGTGCTGGAGAGTCTCTCCTAATCCGGCAGATGGGGACGTTCCTTTTCTGCCGACAGTGGGGGACAGTCCTTGCAGCTTTTTGCGAAGAGTGTCCCCAGTGACTAGTCGTTTAAGAACGTC
>CABUOA010000002.1 GCA_902493145.1 uncultured Collinsella sp.
AGCGTGAGCGGGTACAGGCGCGTGCCGGACCCGCCGGCGAGGATGATGCCTTTCATAGCGTTACTACCTACCGAGGAAAAGGTCTTCATAGCTGTCGGTGATGGACCGCCACGAATACCGGTCGCGGATAACGGAGGTCGAGGCCGTATCGAGCTCCTCGATCGAGTTTGAGTCCATCATGTCCGCACGGTTAATAAGTTCAGCCAGGTCTCCGGATCCCTTACTCCAATACAGAGCCGAGTCCTCGGCGACCTCGCGGTTGAAGCCGACGTCGAGAAGGAGGTTAAGGCGCGTGGATGCCAGCGCCTCCAGGAGGCTCGGGTTGGTGCCCCCGACCTCATGGCCGTGGAAGTAGCCGTAAGCCTGCTCACGAATCTTCTTTAGGAGCTCCTGGTCGTAGACGGTTCCCACGAACTTGATGCGTGGGTCGGACTTGAAGTGCGTCTTCCGCTCGAGCTCTGCGAGGAAGGAGTCGTCCACTCCCGTCACGAGCGCGAAATCCCGCTTGGAGTCGGAAGCCATGAACTCCCGAATCATGGTCTCGTAGTTGTTCTCAGGCACGAAGCGTCCCACAACCAGGTAGTAGCCGTAGGGCTCGAGGCCCTTCTCGGAGAGCCATCCGGTGAACTTGGGGTCGTCGTCAGCGAGCGCGGAGTGCCTGATGTCGGCCCCGTAGGCGATGAAAGTCGTCTCGGGGTCCAGGTCGGCATACTCCCCTCGAATGTACTTCTCGATGTTCTTGGAGTCGCACACCATCAGGTCGGCGTGCTTGACCATCCCGCGTTCCGAGACCTTCCAGTACTTGCGGACGGGCGCGCTCCACTTGGCGCGCTTCCATTCGTGCCCGTCGGGGTTCACGAGGACCTTGCCGCCAAGGGCGTGGATCCTGTTCACGTACCTGCCGAAGAACGGCCCGATGCGACAGGCCAGCACGTAGACGATGGGGTGCTGGACTCGGTTCTCCTCAATGTAGGCGATGCACCACTTGAGGGCGTCGATGTCGTAGAAGATCGCCCTCGCGGCACCGACGGGCCTGCGCAGCACGTTGAAGCAGTGCGCCCCGTTGTGCTCGAACTCGCCGACTTGCTCGGCGGAATCCACGGCGCACGCCACGTGATATTTGATGTCAGGCGAAACCTGATTCTCGGTCAGCTTCTCCACGAACGTCTCGTAGCCGCCGTAGTTTGCCGGAATCCCCTTGGATCCGATGATGAAAACATGCTGCATTAGTACGCATCGCTCCCGTTGAAGACCTCCAGAACCGTGAGGAAGACGATCTTGAGGTCAGTGACAATTCCGCGCCTGGCTATGTACTCGAGATCACGGCGGACCATGCCGTCGAAACCAGTTGAGTTACGATCGGTAACCTGCCACCAGCCGGTGATGCCGGGCTTCACGGCCAAACGTTGCAGGTCGTACTCGGTGTACTCCGCGACCTCATTCGGCAGCGGCGGTCTGGGGCCAACCACGGACATCTGACCCAGAAACACATTCAGGAACTGCGGGAACTCGTCGATGGAGTGCTTGCGGATGAACTTCCCGATCTTGGTGACGCGGGGGTCCTCCTTCATTTTGAACATGGCGCCGGCGATCTCGTTTTGCTCCTTGAGCTCGGCGAGGCGCTCGTCGGCGTCCTTGTACATGGAGCGGAACTTCCACATGCGGAAGGTTGACAGGCTGCCGTCGGGGCAGGTCTGACCAACGCGGATCTGGCTGTAGAAGGGGTTGCCCTCACTCTCTAGGCGGATGGCCGCGGCAAGCACAAGGCTGGGTACGGCTATGACGGCCAGCACGCAGCCGCTGAACACGATGTCAAAGGCGCGCTTAACGGCGCGGTAGGCCAGGCGCGAACGATCCCAGTCCACGATGGATTGCATGGCCTTGTAACGGCCGACGCCCTCGCGCCGGTCCATGGCCTGAGCAATCAGTGCCGCCCCTGCGGGCGCATCCGTTGTATATTGAGTTTTATCCGACACGTTCTCTTCCAACACTTCGTCCCCGGGTCGGGGATCCTCCCTGTTCTGAATAGCGACCGTCTGCAGCTAAGCGATCGCCTTTTTAAGGTTTCGCGTTACACGCTGCTCGGCCGAAAGCACGGCAAGACCAACGCGCGTAGTCACGCGTCGACCGCACAGGTCGAGCTCCAAATAAGCAGTGTTTTTGCGTCTGTTAATGGTTTTGATAAGGCCTTCGTGGCCCAGCAGTGGACCTGCCGTCACTACGACCTGATCACCGTTTTTTAGGGCCTCGCTCATGGGCACAACGCGGTCTCCCCTATGCGTAAAGCTGCCAATAAGCTGGACCTCTTCTTTTGCCAGCGGCACAAACTGACCGTCCTGGGATAGCACCCGGGCAAAGTCGTCCATGCGAAGCAGATACTGTTGCATGGTACGGGGATCTGCCGTGTCGCAGATAAGATAACCGGGGAACAGCGGCTTGGTCGTATTGACCCATTCGCCGTGTACCTTGATCTCGGTTTGAAATTGGGGATAAAAGAGCTCCTGCATGGCGCTTGCCGGCACCATATGCTCGATGCGCTCGCACATTACGTCTTCGCGACCGTTAATGACCTGGATCACATACCACACGAGTACCAACCCCTTGCTGTCTTACGTGTGGCTCACGGGGTTTGGGTATGGCTACGCCAGAGCGCTTGTGCGCGAAGGCGCTCCATATTCAAACCCTGAGCCCAGTCAGACAAGCACGTGGCTCTGCCCCACCGTGAACGGTATGTATACAAGCAGCGCTGAGGTCACAGGCACGTATCGTAAGAATGCCAGCAACCTCAGCTGACTGCGTGCGAACCAGTCAAGAGAGTTCAAAAGTGGTCCGCACGCAAACAGCTGAATACTGCTGCGGTTTGTCATGAGAATATATTGCACAGCCTATGGCGAGCTTATAAATAGCCACAAAAGCAAGTGCTAAATCGCACATGACAATCGATATTGGAGCTCGTGGTGTTTCTGGCACCGCCGTTACGGCCGGATGCTAATCAACCCTGCGCTTTATGACTTGCTGGAGCCGTGAGCACAGTTGAACTCATGTAACGTTAGGTATCCTAGCACAAGCTGTTAGTGAAACTGATTTGGGCTGCGTTGGACCAAATATCGTTCATTTGACGTGATTAAGGGGGTTGTTTTGGGATGTTGTTCACGTTGGCGCAGGTTATTGGGGTGCTGGCAATAATTAGGTGCGTTCCTGAAGCCAAACTGGAGCAGCGAGCTGCACTGGTAATTGCGTTTGGATAACAAACTATGTACAGACATGGGAAATAAATTGTGCAACTTTTTGTTGGCGTAGGTGGGGTTTGTGGCGTGTGGTGTTTCATATGAAAAAAGGCCTTCGAAATACCGAAGACCTTTGCATTCACGATGGTGGAGACGAGGGGGATCGAACCCCTGACCTCTTGACTGCCAGTCAAGCGCTCTCCCAGCTGAGCTACGCCCCCGTGACATGGAGATACTATAGGGGAAGTTGGCACGGCGTGCAAGGACTTTTTTGAGCCAGACTCTAAATGCCTATTGATATAGAAAAGCGATGGCGATGCCGGTGTGGACTTGAATCGTGGCTGTTGACCTGACGACGTTGCTAATGCCCGTGTCGGCTAACAAGCCCAGGGGGGCGTGATCTAGCTCCCATTCTAGGCCGTGTTCGCTTACCTCGGTGTTGGGGGCAATGGCGATGATGGAGAACGTCTTGCCCTCGGCGCCTTCGATGGCCCACGATTCGCCTGCGCGAAGGATGTGGGAGACTACCTTGTCCTCGGCAATCCAGACGGGAGCATCTTTGTAGTTGGCTAATAGGCCTAGGACGCTTAGGGCCATATCGGGGCGGCCGCCGGTGGCGCAAGTCGCAACTACTTCGGCAACCGGCCAGCGGCGTCGGACGGAATCGAGCGCCAGCGCCAGATCGGTATAGTCCTTGTACGGATCGTGCCGCTCAACTTCAAAGTCGGTAGCGGCATCGACCAAAGCGCGACCTGCATCGCTCACCGTGTCGGCATCCCCCACATATACGTCGCAACCCAGTCCCGCGCCCAGCAGCGCGTCGAGCCCGCGGTCCACAGCGACAACGTGATCGCACTCCCCCGCTAGCCTACGCAACAGATCCGTGCTCGCCACCACCGGCGAGCCGCAAACCACTAATACTTTGGAAGCCACGGCCCTCGCCTATCCCTCAAACGAAAGCACGCGGGCCAGATCAAGGTCCTCATAGCTGTCGATAAAGATATCGCAGTTGGCACGCACGTCGTCGCGCTTCATGCGGCCGTGCGGGTCATAAATACCAACACGCTTAAAGCCGGCGGTGTCAGAGCTCTTTAGGCCAAAAACGGCATCCTCAAACACCCACGTGCGCTCAAACTTATGCCCATGGCGCTCCTCCAGGCGGTGAAGCGCCAACTCGTACACATCGGGGAACTGTTTGGAGCGTCCCGCCTCGCCGGTGGTGGTCACAAACTCCATGTAGGCATCGAGCCCGGCTCCCGCAAGCGCAGACTTAACCAGCTCGGCCGGCGTGGACGTAGCCACGCACATGGCAACGCCCGCCATTTTCGCCTGCTCCAAAAATGCCAGGAGCCCCTCGCGCGGCGGCACCTTGGAGTAGCCATCGATCAGGATGTCGCCCAGCTCGCGATACAGCTCCTCACCATTCGCACCAATACCCCACGTATCGTGGTAGGCCTGGCACTCGTCCTCCAGCGAAAGATGCTCAAACTGGGCAAAATCGTCGACCGTCACGTCAACTCCGTGGCGGTGCAATAACTCGGGCTGGGCATAGGCCCAAACGGGGGTGCTATTAACCAGTGTGCCGTCGCAATCGAAAATAAAAGCAACGTTGGGGGCGGCGGTCTGGGACATAAACGAACCTTTCGATGTCAAATGGTAAACATCCTGCTAAAAACGTTTTACCAAACGTCAGACTAACAATCTTGAAACCCTAATTGGTAAAACTGTCAAGAGTTTTACCACGGCAATTCTGCCAGTGGTCTAAACATGGCGCTTACCGATTAAACGCCGCCCTAAAACCACTTTCCTTCATAAAAGTAACGTACAGGTGTTATCGTAGTTTCTGCCGAAAGTTCCACCGAGCACGCGAGGTGGAACGAATCATAGAACTATCGCCGTCCCTTCGATTCGTGCAGCCTTGGACCTTTCGCATCTAGTCACCAAGGCAACACGCTGCCGCGTCATGATGGGATCAAACGTGAGCGATACAAAGCTAAAGCCAACGGCTAAAAAGCCCGCAACCCGTAAAGCCGCCCCGCACGCACCGGAGCTCACCAAGGACGATGTCTACCTGTTTGGCATCGGCACGTGGGAGCGCAGCTGGGAAAAGATGGGCGCGCACCCCGACACGCAGAACCGTACGCGCGGCTGGCGTTTTTGCGTTTGGGCGCCCGATGTAAAGAGCGTGCATGTCATTGGCGAATTTAACGACTGGAATGAGGAAGCCAACCCGCTGGTGCCCGTGCATACGAGCGCTATCTGGGAAGGCTTTATTCCTGGCGCCGAGCAGGGCCAGCTCTATAAGTATCTCATCGAGACCAACGAGGGCGAAAAGCTCTACAAAGCCGATCCGTACGCCTTTAAGGCCGAGTGCCCTCCGGGTACAGCCAGCGTGCTGTGGACCCTCGACGGCTATAAGTGGAACGACGCCGCGTGGCTCAAGCGCCGCGCCGGTCACAACCACATGTCGCAGCCGCTCAACATCTACGAGGTGCATATTGGCTCGTGGAAGCGCCACGGCGATGCGCCGCAGGGCGAGCCGGACGAGTACGGCAACTACCCTGGCCCCATGGACCCCTTCCCCGCGCAGCGCGGCGAGTTTTACACCTACGACGATCTGTCGGTAGAGCTCGTGGACTACGTGCGCGACATGGGCTACACGCATATCGAGGTCATGCCGCTCATGGAGCATCCCTTCGATGGCTCCTGGGGCTATCAGACGACCGGCTACTACGCCGCTACGTCGCGCTACGGCAACCCGCAGCAGCTCATGCACTTTATCGACGCATGCCACGAGGCGGGCATCGGCGTGATCATGGACTGGGTGCCCGGCGGTTTTTGCGCCGACTCCCACGGCCTTGCCACCTTTAACGGTCACATGCTGTTTGAGCACGAGATTCACCCCAACTGGGGCACGCATAAGTTCGACTTCGCTCGCGGCGAGGTCCGCTCCTTCCTGGTCTCCAACGTGCTGTACTGGCTCGAGAGCTTCCACGTTGACGGCATCCGCATGGACGGCGTGTCCAGCATGCTGTACCTCAACTTTGGCATCGACGATCCGGGCCAAAAGAAGTTCAATAAGTACGGAACCGAGGAGGACCTGGACGCCAGCGCATTTATCCGCCAGGTTAACTGCGCCGTGGAGGCCCACTTCCCTGACGTGATGATGATGGCCGAGGAGTCCACTGCGTGGCCGCTCGTGACCTACCCGCCGCAGGACGGCGGCCTGGGATTCCACTACAAGTGGGACATGGGCTGGATGAACGACACCCTGCACTACATGCAGACCGATTTTCCGTGGCGCCCCGGCAACCACGGGCTGCTCACGTTCTCCATCATGTACGCCTTTACCGAGAACTTTATCTGCCCGCTGAGCCACGACGAGGTCGTGCACGGCAAGTGCTCGCTGATCGGCCGCATGCCGGGCGACTGGTGGCGCCAGTTCGCCGGCCTGCGCACGCTGGCTTTCTACCAGATGACGCACCCCGGTGCCAAGCTCAACTTTATGGGCAACGAGATCGGCCAGTTTATTGAGTGGCGCTACTACGAGTCCATCCAGTGGTTCCTGACCAAGGAGTACGAGACCCATCGTCATCATCAGGCGTTTATCAAGGCGCTCAACCACCTGTACACCGCCGAGCCCGCCCTGTACGAGCGCGGCTACACCGACGACGGCTTTACCTGGATCGACGCAGACAACTCCAAGCAGTCCATCGTGAGCTTTGTGCGTCAGGGCGAGGACGTCGACGACGACCTGGTGATCCTGATCAACTTTGACCCGGCGAGCTACGAGAGCTTCCGCGTGGGCGTGCCGCGCGAGGGTGACTGGGAGGTCATCTTTGATTCCGACCGTCCCGAATTTGGCGGCAGCGGCTATGCCGGCGAGGAGCCCTACACCTGCTCGAGCGAGCCCTATCCCTGGAACGGGCAGATGGACTCCATTGAGATTAAGGTGCCCGGCCTGGCAGGCGTGGTGCTTAAGCGCCGCGGCCCCAGCAGCTACAAGCCGCCCGTGGTTGAGGAGCCCAAGAAGGCCACGCGCAAGCGCGCGTCGTCGGTAAAGCCCAAGCCCGCGGCTGCTAAGAAGGCTCCGGCTAAGGCGAATGCCACGACGACCAAGGCCAAGGCTTCCGCAAAGCCCGCTGCTAAGGCTACCGCGACCAAGAAACCGGCTGCCAAAAAGGGCGCTACCAAGGCAAAGTCTGCTTCTGTTAAGCCGTCTGCCAAGGATGCGTAACAAAGTCGTTACAGCTGTAATACCCGCCCCGCGAGGGCGTAGGATACATGTCATAACCGTTCCGGGAGAAACATCCCCGGGGGAAAGGAACGTATGAATAAGATCTTCGACAACAAGCAGGAGTTTACCGAGCTCTATCGCGATGCCGTCATGAGCATTAGCGGCAAGAGCGTCGAGGCCGCCAGCGACCTGGACCGCTTTAACGCCCTGGCCAAGCTCGTGGCCGAGAAGGCGCGCACCGTTGCCACCAAGAGTGACGCCCGCGCCACCGCCGAGGGCAAAAAGCGCGTGTACTACTTCTCGATCGAATTTTTGATCGGTAGCCTGCTCGACAACTACCTGCTCAACTTTGGCGTTCGCGACATGGTCGCCGAGGCGCTCGACGACATGGGCTTTGACCTGTCCGTCATCGAGAACCAGGAGCCCGATCCGGCTCTGGGCAACGGTGGCCTGGGCCGCCTGGCCGCATGCTTCCTGGATTCCATGGCAGCCGAGGGCATTGCCGGCTACGGTAACGGCATGCGCTACCGCTACGGCCTGTTTAAGCAGGAGATCGTCAACGGCAGCCAGGTCGAGGCCACCGACGAGTGGCTCACCCACGGCTATCCCTGGGAGGTCCGTCGTCAGGACAAAGCCGTGACCATTAAGTTTGGTGGCCATGTTGAGGGCTTTGAGGAGAACGGCCGCACGTTCTACCGCACGGTGGACACGCAGGACATCCTGGCCGTCCCTTATGACATCCCCGTTGTGGGCTATGCCGGCGAGACCGTCAACAAGCTGCGCGTCTGGGCCGCCGAGCCGGTCGAGGAGCACTTCGATCTGGAGGCCTTCAACCGCGGTGACTACGCCCTGGCCGACGCCGAGCGCGCCGAGGCCGAGGCCATCAGCGCCATCCTCTACCCCAACGACGCCGGCGAGCACGGCCGTCTGCTGCGCCTGAAGCAGGAGTACCTGTTTGTTTCGGCCGGTATCTACAGCCTGCTCGACACCTTTGAGAAGGAGCACGGCGCGAACTGGGAGCTGCTGCCGCAGTTTGTAGCCATCCACACCAACGATACCCACCCCGCCATGTGCGGCCCCGAGCTCATGCGTATCCTCATCGACGAGAAGAAGCTCGAGTGGGATGACGCCTGGAACATCGTGACGCAGGTCGTGAGCTACACCAACCACACCATCCTGCCCGAGGCCCTGGAGAAGTGGCCCATCGGCACGTTCTCCAAGCTCCTCCCCCGCGTGTACCAGATCATCGACGAGATCAGCCGTCGTTGGCACGAGTCTTTCGACACCACGCAGGAGGGCTGGCAGGAGCGTCTGCGCCAGACCGCCATCCTGTGGGACGGCGAGATTCGCATGGCCAACCTGTCTGTGATCTGCAGCCACAGCGTCAACGGCGTGGCCAAGATCCATTCCGACATCATCAAGAACATCGTGCTCAAGGACTTCTATGCCCTGACGCCCGAGAAGTTCAACAACAAGACCAACGGCATCTCGCACCGTCGCTTCTTTGCCGAGGCCAACCCCACCTACGCCAAGCTCGTGACCGAGGCCATTGGCGATGGCTGGCTCAAAGACGCCTTTGAGCTTGAGAAACTCAAGGAGTTTAAGGACGACACCGAGTTCCTGAAGGCCGTGGGCGCCTCCAAGCGCGCTAACAAGGAGCGCCTGGCCGCCTACGTCAAGGCCGAGACCGGTCTGGTTATCGACCCCAACACCGTCTTCGATGTCCAGGTAAAGCGCTTCCACGCCTATAAGCGCCAGCTCATGAACATCATGAAGGTGATGGACATCTACAACCGTCGCATCGCCGATCCCAACTTCCACGTGACGCCGACGACCTTCATCTTTAGCGGCAAGGCTGCCTCGAGCTACACCTTTGCCAAGGAGACCATCCGCCTCATTAACTCCGTGGCCGACGTCATCAACAACGATGCCCGCGTTAACGAGGTCATGAAGGTCTGCTTTATCCCCAACTTCCGCGTGAGCAACGCTCAGCTCATCTACCCCGCCGCCGAGATCTCGGAGCAGATTTCCACGGCCGGCAAGGAGGCCTCGGGCACGTCCAACATGAAGCTCATGATGAACGGCGCCATTACGCTGGGCACCCTCGATGGCGCCAACATCGAAATCGCCGATCTGGCCGGCCGCGAGAACGAGGCCATCTTTGGCCTGACCGCCCCCGAGGTCGAGCAGCTCTGGGCATCCAACAGCTACTTTGCGTGGGATACCCTCAACGGCGACCGCGAGCGTCTGGGCCGCGTGATGGACGAGCTCAAGGACAACACCTTTGCGGGTCTTTCGGGCAACTTCGAGAGCATCTACAACGAGCTCATGAACAATAACGACCCCGACCTCGTCATGGCCGACTTCCGCAGCTACGTTGACGCCTGGGAGAAGCTCACGAACAGCTACGGCGACCAGGAGACCTGGAACCGCAAGGCCCTGCTCAACACCGCCTCGAGCGGCTGGTTCTCGAGCGACCGCACCATTCGCGAGTACCGCGACGAGATCTGGCACGCGTAAAGGCGCGCGAGCTCCCTTTGCCGCACGGCATTACTCGACGGGCGTGACAGTGCGCCGCGCCCGTCGCTAATGGGTTAGGAACATCGATGACAGAAGGAGAAATCGATGAGTAAGAAAGAATGCATCGCGATGCTCCTCGCAGGAGGACAGGGCAGCCGATTGGGGGCACTCACCCAAAAGATCGCCAAGCCGGCGGTTAGCTTTGGTGGCAAGTTCCGCATTATCGACTTTTCGCTGTCCAACTGCTCCAACTCGGGCATCGACACGGTGGGCGTTCTGACGCAGTACCGTCCCTACCTGCTGCATGCCTACGTGGGATCCGGCGAGGCGTGGGATCTGGACAGCCGTGACGGCGGCGTGTCGATCCTGCCGCCGTACGAGACGCAGACCGGCGGCGCCTGGTATGCGGGCACGGCCGACGCCATCACGCAGAACCTCGACTACATCAAGGCCAACGACCCCAAGTACGTCCTGATTCTTTCGGGCGATCACCTGTATCGCATGGACTACCGCAAGATGCTCAAGACGCACATTGAGAACAACGCCGACCTCACGGTGAGCGTTATGCCCGTGCCGTGGGAAGAGGCCAGCCGCTTTGGCATCCTGACGACCGACCCCGAGGACGGCCGCATCACCAAGTTTACCGAGAAGCCCGAGAAGCCCGATTCGAACCTCGCGTCCATGGGCATCTACATCTTCTCGGCCGACGTGCTGATCGAGGCGCTCGAGGAGGACGCCCTGGACCAGCGCTCGAGCCACGACTTTGGCAAGGACATCATCCCCAAGCTGCTCGGCGAGAACAAGCGCCTTTACAGCTACGAGTTCCACGGCTTTTGGAAGGATGTCGGCACCATCGCCAGCTTCCACGAGACCTCGATGGACCTGCTGGGCAACAACCCCGAGTTCGATCTGTTTGACAAGCACTTCCCCATCATGTCCAACATCACCACGCGTCCGCCGCACTACATTGGCCCGGACGGCCGCCTGGACGACTGCCTGGTCTCCAACGGCTGCAAGATCTACGGCACCGCTCGCCACTCGATTCTTTCGACCGATGTCATCATCGAGGAGCGCGCCGTGGTCGAGGACTCCGTGCTGCTGCCGGGTGCGCACGTTAAGAGCGGCGCGCACATCTGCCGCGCTATTTTGGGCGAGAACTCCACGGTCGAAGAGGGCGTGAAGCTCGGCTCTGTCGATACCACCAAGGATACGGCCGTCGTTGGAAATGACGTCGTTATCGGGAAGGGGGAATGATCCGATGATCAATCGCAAGGCCATCGGTTATATCACCGCTAACTACTCTTCGACCTACGGCAGCGTCCTGCTCAAGGACCGCCCCATCGCGTCCGTTCCGTTTTTGGGCCGCTACCGCCTGATCGACTTTCCGCTGTCCAACATGATGAATGCCGGCATCAAGACCGTTGGCGTCGTCATGCCGGGTAACTACCGCTCGCTGATCGACCACGTGGGCTCGGGCAAGGACTGGGGCTTGGACCGCAAGAAGGGCGGCCTGTTCATGGTGCCCGGCAACGCGTATGGCACCACCAAGGGCGGCATGCGCTTCCTGCTGCGCGACATCATTTCCAATAAGACGCTGTTCCAGCGCTCGGAGAAGCCCTACGTTGTGATGATGGGCACCAACATCATCTTTAACATGGACCTCAACACCATCATCGAGGCGCACGAGAACTCCGGTGCCCAGATGACCGTGGTGTACTGCAAGGCCACGCGCAACGTCGATGACGAGACCAAGCTCGAGATTAACGAGAACGGCCGCCTGACGGGCGTGAGCGCCGGCGTCGTGTACGGCAACAACGCGTCCATGGACTGCTGCATCGTCAACCGCGAGACGCTGCTCGAGATCATCGACCACTACCAGGCCGCCGACTATCTGGACCTGCTCGAGGCACTCCAGGGCGACTTTGGCAACATCGACGTGTGCAGCTACGAGTACAAGGGCGAGGTCGTGGGCGTGTTTAGCGAGAAGTCGCTGTATCGCCGCAGCATGGACCTGCTCGACCAGACCGTGGCCGACCAGCTCTTTGACCCCGAGCGCCCGATCCTGACCAAGGCCCACGACGTGCCGCCTTCGCGCTATGCGACCGGCAGCCACGCGTGCAACTCGATCATCTCGGCCGGCTGCATCATCAAGGGCACCGTGCGCAACTCGATCCTGTCGCGCGGCGTCGTGGTCGAGGAAGGCGCTTCGGTGACCAACTCGATCATCAACCAGAGCTGCATCATCAAGAGCGGCGCCCGTGTTGAGAATGCCATTCTGGACAAGAACAACGTGGTCCCCACCAACACCGAGCTTCGCGGCACGCCCGAGAACATCCTGGTGCTGGGCAAGGCTCCGTTAACTTCCGACACCACCATCGTACGTTAACGTTGGCACCGCAACATCGCTCGTAACATGTAGAATAGCCGCCCGGTTTGTGCCAGGCGGCTATTCTCGAATTGCAACATGGGAGACAATATGGCAGATTCCAGCAAAAAGATGCAGATCGTGTTTGCCTCGGCCGAGTGCGCACCGTTTGTTAAGACCGGTGGCCTGGGCGACGTGGCGGGCTCGCTGCCTGCGGCGCTTGTGCGCGCCGGCGCCGAGGTCATCGTCATGGTGCCCAAGTACGCCACCATCAAGGACGAGTACAAGGCGCAGATGCAGCACTTCTCCGACTTTTACGTGAGCCTGGGCTGGCGCAATGAGTACTGCGGGCTCGAGAAGCTCGAGCACGACGGCGTCACCTATATGTTCATCGACAACGAGCGCTACTTTGCGCGCGACTATCCGTACGGCTTCTTTGACGACGGCGAGCGCTTTGCGTTCTTCTCCAAGGCCATCACCGAGAGCCTGCAGCACCTGCCTGCCGGCTTTGAGTGCGACATCCTGCACTGCAACGACTGGCAGACGGCACTGGCGCCCGTGTTTTTGCGCGAGTTCTACCAGGGCCTGCCGCTGTACGACCGCGTCAAGACCGTGTTCTCAATCCACAACGTGGCGTTCCAGGGCCAGTTTAGCGACACCGTGATGGAGGACATCCTGGGGGTGGCGCACATTCCGGCGGCCGCCTCGCAGCTGCGTTGCGACGCCTGCAGCATCAACTACATGCTGGGCGCGCTGCGCTATGCCGATGCCATCACCACGGTGAGCCCCACCTATGCCAACGAGATCCAGACGCCCGAGTTTGGCGAGGGCCTGGACGGCGTGCTGCGCGAGCGCTCCTATGCGCTGCAGGGCATTTTGAACGGCATTGACGTGGCGGGCTTTGACCCGGCGACCGACAAGCGCATTGCCGCCAACTACACCGTGGAGGACCGTTCCGGCAAGGCCGTGTGCAAGGCCAAGCTGCAGGAGGAGCTGGAGCTCGAGGTTCGCGACGACCGCCCGCTTATGGTGATGGTCACGCGCCTGACGCGCCAGAAGGGCATGGACCTGGTCATGTACGCGCTCGACCGCATCCTGGCCGGCGGCGTGCAGGTGGCGGTACTGGGCACCGGCGACCGCGACTACGAGGACGGGCTGCGCTACTTCCAGGACAAGTACCCCGGCACCATGGCCGCACGCATCGAGTTCGATCCCGCGCTGTCGCAGCGTATGTATGCCGCAGCCGACATGTTCCTGATGCCTTCGAAGTTTGAGCCCTGCGGCCTGTCGCAGATCATCGCCATGCGCTACGGCACCCTGCCCATCGTGCGCGAGACCGGTGGTCTGAAGGACACCGTGATCCCGTATAACGAGTTTACCGGCGAGGGCACAGGCTTCTCGTTTAGTAACTTTAACGGCGACGAAATGGGCGACGCCGTATTCCGCGCTGCACGCCTGTTCTGGGACAACCGCGATGCGTGGGATCAGCTGGTCACGCAGGCCATGAGCCAGGACTTTAGCTGGACGCGCTCGGCCGACAAGTATCTGGACCTGTACTTCTTTATGCATCCGGAGATTGAGAGGCCGGCGGCTGTTGTCGACGAGCCTGAGGCTGTTGCTAAGCCCGAGCCCAAGGCCGAGCCGGTTGTTGAGGCGCCCGCTGCTGTTGAGGAGCCCAAGGCTGAGGAGAAGCCGGTTGAGGCTAAATCTGAGGTGAAGGTTGAAGCAGCTCCCGAGGCTGAGGCTAAGCCGGCTGCGAAGCCTGCCGCCAAGAAGACCACGACTCGTAAGACGACGGCTAAGAAGGCCACTGCAAGCAAGACCACCGCTGCCAAAGCAACTACCGCCAAGTCAGCGACCACGCGCAAGCGTACGACCGCCGCAGCCAAGAAAGCCGCCGAGGCCGAGGCTGCTCCCGAGGTAAAGGCCGAGACCGCCAAGACCCAGCCGGCCGCTAAGGCTCCGGCCAAGAAGACGACCGCGACCAAAAGCACGACCAAGACCACTGCCGCCAAGAAGGCTACGGCTACGAAGGCGACGGCTACCAAGGCCGCTGCAACGAAGGCTGCTCCCAAGGCGGCCGCAAAGGCTGCCACCAAGGTCGAGGAGACGCCCGCCGAGCCCAAGGCCGAGGCAGCTGTCGAGGCCAAGCCCGCCGCCAAGACCACCACGCGAAAGCGCACATCGGCAACCAAGAAGACAACGGCAAAGGCCACAACTCCCAAGGCAGAGACTAAGCCCGCTGCTGCCAAAGAGGAGCCCAAGGCCGAGGTAAAGGCCAAGCCGGCGCCGAAGGCCGCCGAGGTCAAGACCACTCCGAAGGCTACGACAAAGACCGAGCCCACCAAGGAGGCCCCGGTCTCCCCCGCCGCTCCCACTGAGGAAAAGGCTCCGACCAAGAAGACCTCCGTCCGCAAGGCAACGGCCACCCGCAAGCGCCGCTAGCCCACAGACGATCTAAAACCTCATCAAACCCTAAGCAAGGGGCGCTCCAACCGGGCGCCCCTTCTCTGTAGATAGTTGGTAAAACGTTTTTCTAGGACAACCGTTCGCCGATGGTAAACGGATGTTGTTTATACACCCTGTGTACAACAGATATACTTATAACCTGTGCGTAAAGCCCATGGCCAGCAGGCCATGATTCTATTGAACTGGACCGTACTATGAGATTGATTCACAACAGCCGCCTGTCGCAGTTTCGCACTCCGTTTGGCGCTGTGACCACTGGAACTACCCTTTCGCTCTCCGTGATTCTGGAGGATGCCGACCCCAACCAGGCAACGCTTACGCTGCGAACCTGGGTCGATGAGATCGGGGAAACTCTGTATCCCATGACGCATGAAGGCGACGGCATATTTTCCGTAGAGCTTGAGTGTACCGAGCCCTGTCTTATCTGGTACAGCTTTATCTGCAATATCGAGGGCCAGCCCGAGGTTCGCCTGGGCGCACCGCAGGGCCGCACCGGCGGCGAAGGCGTAACCTACGACTACGCCGAGGTACCTTCGTTCCAGATCACCGTCTATAAGCACCGCGACAACCGCCCCGCCTGGTACGAGCGCGGCATGGTGTACCAGATCTTCCCCGACCGCTATGCCCGCGACGAAAACTGGCGCGAGCGCACGCTGGCCGAAGTCGAAAAACCGCGCAACGGAATCCAGCGCCGCATGATCGAGGACTGGAACGAGCCGCCCGTATACGAGCGCGCCGAGGACGGCTCCATCAAGACCTGGGACTTCTACGGCGGCTCGCTCAAGGGCATCCAAAATGACCTGCCCCGCATCGCGGAGCTGGGCTTTACGGCCATCTACCTCAACCCCATCTTTGAGGCCGCGAGCAACCACCGCTACGACACGGCCGACTACACCAAGATCGACCCGATCCTGGGCACCGAGCAGGACTTTACGGAGCTGTGCGAGGCGGCCGAGAAGCTCGGCATTTCAATTATTCTGGACGGTGTGTTCAACCACACAGGCGACGACTCGATCTACTTTAACCGCTACGGCAACTACCCCGGTGTGGGCGCGTGGCAGAGCGAGGACTCGCCGTGGCGCGATGCGTTTTATTTCCACGAGGACGGCTCGTACGACTGCTGGTGGGGCGTGGGCAACATGCCCGCCATCAATGAGAGCTCCGAGCTGGTACGCGAGCGGCTTCTGGGCAAGGACGGCGTGATCCGTAAATGGCTACGTGCCGGCGCTCATGGCTGGCGCCTGGACGTCGCTGACGAGCTTTCCGACGACTTCCTGGCCGAGATCAAGAAGGCCGTACTTGCCGAAAAGCCTGATGCGCTGTTGCTCGGCGAAGTCTGGGAAGACGCCTCAAACAAAATTAGCTACGGCCATCTGCGTCGCTACCTACAGGGATCCGAGCTGGACTCTGCTATGGATTACCCCTTCCGCGACATGGTCATCGGCTTTTTGATGGGATATAAGAACGCCTACCAGGCAGCTGAGGATATCGAAACCCTGCGCGAGAACTACCCGAGCGAGGCATTGTCCTGCGCGCTCAATTTGCTTTCGAGCCACGACCGCCCGCGCATTATCTCGGTGCTCGGCGGCGGCCCCGACGAGTCGCAGCTACCCGAGTGCGAGCGCAGCAAGTGGCGTCTGGACGAGAACTCGATGGGCCTGGCCAAGAGCCGTTTTTGGCTTGCAACGCTCATGCAGATGACCTTCCCCGGCGTGCCTTCGATCTACTACGGCGACGAGTACGGCCTGGAGGGCCTTACCGATCCGGGCAACCGCCGCACCCTGCCGACCAAGGACCAACTGCACGACTTCGACACGCTGGCTATTGTCAAGAACGCCTCCGCCGTACGCCGCGCACTGCCGTTTATGATCGACGGCGAGATCAAGGCCTTCGCGCTCAACGACGAGGTGCTGGCCTACAACCGCACGGGCAAGGACGGCGAGTCCGCGACGGTTATCATCAACCGCAGCCTGCGCAATTCGAACCGCGTGACGATTCCGGCGCTCGACGAATGCGCGAGTGACGTGATCAGCGGTCACGAGTGCGAGATCCACAACGGTACGGTCACGCTCGATCTGTATCCGCTGGGCTCGTCGATCATCTATCACCATGCCGAGCAGCGCCTGCAGGAGCCGCTCGATCACGGCACGGGCGTCGTGTGCCACATCACCTCGGTGCCCACCGACGACGGCAAGCCCGGCACGATCGGCGCACCCACCCGTCGCTTTATCGACCATCTGGCCGCTATGGGCATGCGCTACTGGCAGGTCCTGCCCGTCAACCCAACGGACTTCTTCCGCTCCCCATACGCTGGGCCTTCGGCTTTTGCGGGCAATGTTGACCTGCTGCCCGAGAGCCAAGTGGAACTGGCGGCCGACTTTGAGACTTGGAAGGCCCGTGGCGGCGAGGATGCAGACCCGCTCTACACGGCGTTTAAACATCGCAACGCCGATTGGCTCGAGAAGTACTGCGTCTACATGGCCGTCAAGAAGTACTTTGAAGGTGAATCGCGTCACGATTGGCCGGCCGATGTCGCGCGCTACAACGAGCATCTGATTGACGACAAGCGTTTCCACGACGAGGCAGAGCTGCAGGCGTACATGCAGTACCGCTTTGACCTTGCCTGGTGCGAGCTCATGAACTATGCGCACAAGAAGGGCATCGAGGTCATCGGCGACATTCCCATGTACGTTTCGGACGATTCGGCCGACGCGTGGAGCGAGCCCGAAAACTTCTGGCTTTCCGATACCGGCAAGGCAATCGAGATCTCCGGTGCGCCGCCCGATAACTTTGCGCCCGAGGGCCAGGTGTGGGGCAACCCGACGTTCCGCTGGGACCACATGAAGCAGAACGGCTACCGCTGGTGGATGGACCGCCTGCGTCGCGCGTTCTCGCTCTACGACCGTGTGCGCCTGGACCACTTCCTGGGCTTCCACAGCTACTTTAGCATTCCCGCAGGCAAGGCCTGCGCCGACGGCCGCTGGCTGGCGGGTCCGGGCAAGGACCTGTTCCAAACCGCCTTTGACGAGCTGGGTCCGCTCAACTTTATCGCCGAGGACCTAGGCTACCTGACGCCCGGTGTTCGCGCCATGGCTTCGACCTGCGGCTTCCCCGGCATGGACGTGCTGGAGTTTAGCGATTACGACGTTCGATGCGGCGTGTGTCCCACGCCGGGCAAGATTCTATACACCTCGACGCACGATACGTCGACGCTCGCCGGTTGGTGCACGCGCTCCTTCGCAGGCGGCGACGAGCCGAGCGGTGTTGAGGTGGCGGCCAAGCTGATGAACGACGCGCTGGCAAGCGACGCTCCCCTGGTGATGATGCCGCTGCAGGATGTCCTGGGGCTTGGCGACGATGCGCGCATGAACGTACCGGGCGTGGCCACGGGCAACTGGACCTGGCAGGCTGACGAGGCCGACGTTGCGGCCGCCGAGGACAAAACTGCACAGCTCCTGCGCAACACCCATAGATTCTGGGGCGAGGCGTGATAAAACGCCAGATATAGGGTACAGTTACAGACGTTTGAATTTCTGCGGGCAGAGCGATCTGCCCGCTTTGTGCTGAAAAGGAAGTATTATGGCACGCTACGATTACAAGTGCTCGAGCTGCGGCAACGTGTTTGAGGTTGAGCATCCCATGTCCGAGAGCCCCGAGGTCGTGTGCCCCAGCTGCGGCGCCCCAGCCGCCAAGACGTTTTCGGCCAGCGGAATTAAATTCGAAGGCAGCGGTTTCTACAACACCGACCAGCGAAGCGGCGGCTCCAGCACCAACGCCACCAGCGGCTGCTGCGCCAACTGCCCGCATAGCCACTAACAAGCAAGTAGCCCCGCGACCGACACCGATCGCGGGGCTATTACTTTGCGCTATGGGTAACTCTATGAGTTGCGGACCAGTCTGGCGCAGAAGTGACCGTCGTAGGAGTCGGCGTTTACCGGCACGCTTTGGAAAAGTCCTCGGTCGTTTTGGCGGACGGCTACCAGCTTCTTGGCCTGTGCGAAATCGGCTAGTTGCAGAATCTGTGCCTCGGAAAGCGGTGCCACGCTAAAGCAGGCACCCTCAGGGGAAGCCAGGAAGGCGTCCACGACCTGCGTGTTCTCCTCGTCAAAGACCGAGCACGTCGCATAGATGAGCTCGCCGCCGGCAGACACGCGCGCAGCAGCCTCTTTGAGCATCGTCAGCTGCAGACGGGGCAGCTCAACCGTCACATCCTTTTCGGACAGACGCCACGGAATCTCGGGGTGGCGGCGCATGGTGCCGGTGCCCGAGCACGGAGCATCGATAAACACCGTATCGAACAGGGCGGGCTCGCCGAGCATGGCATCAAACGACGTCAGCACCTCGTCGAGTTCGCAAGCATCGCCCGAGACCGTGCGAACACCCGTGATACCCGCCTTATGCAGGCGCGCGAGATTCTGATCACATTTACGATCGTGCAGATCGAGCGCGGTGTGCTGACGGTCATAGCCGGCACGTTTGGCCTGGCACATCATCACATAGGTCTTGGTTCCACGACCGGCACCGATCTCCAGGCAGCGCCCGGGACGGGTCGCCGCGGTAGCGATGAGCTGGGCGTTAAGGTCCGAGGCCACGGCCGCTGCGCGTTCAAACACGCCCGACGCAACGGTAGCCTGCGCATCGACCGGCGCATGGCAGCCCGGGAAAACAGGCGCCACAAGCTGCGAAAGGTACGGATCGGGTTTGGTCGCAAAGGCATTCTCGTGCAAAGCGAGCGGCGCGGGGGCCAGATTGCCGGCAAAGTTAAGCGCACCCTCGGGCGTATCGAACGACGCCATAATGCGATCACATAGCCAGCGCGGAAGACCCATCAGGCGCGACAGGCGCACCAGGCGGCGCTCGGACTCATCGGCATCCGCCGCAGTGGCAAAGTCCTCGACGTTGTCCGCAACCTTATGCAGCACGGCGTTCGCCAGGCCGGCGGCAGACTTAGCGCCGCTACGCACAAGCTCAACGCCCTGACTCACCGCAACGCGACCCGGCGTATGCAGATAGAGCATCTCAAAGGCCGAGATACGAAGTGCCATGCGCACACGAGGCGCGACCTTTTTGGGCTTATCGAGAAACTGGTCGAGCAGTTCATCCAAAATGCCCTGGGTGGCTGCAACGCCAAGTGCCAAACGAGCGGCAAAAGCAGAATCGCGCTGGTCAATGGCCTTGGCCGAAGCACGGGACGAGAGCACGTCGCGCGCGTACATACCGCGACGATCTGCCTCCATCAACACATCGAGCGCAAGCTTGCGCGCGGGAGACAACTTGCTCATGACAGTACACCCCACGTAAGATCGGCACCCAGCAGGCCGGCAGCCCAGGCAGAAGCAGCCATGGCACGCTTGCCATCGGGCTTAACCTCGAGCAGCTCGACCGCACCATCGGACAGGCCCAGGTAGACACGCTTGGCCTTAACGAGAACCTGACCCTCGCCAAGCGACACATCCGCCGGCGCGGCATCGAGCGCGCGCACCGTCTTGCCGGCAATCACACAACGAGCGGGAGCAGTGTCGGACGAGGCAAGCACATGACGCACGCAATCAAGTGCCGCCATCTGCGGATCCAGACGCATCTCCTGCTTGGAAATCTTGGCGGCATGGGTGACAAGCGACTCATCCTGCTCGGTCCACGCGGCGGTGCCATCGGCAAGGGAAGGAAGCGTATCGACAAGCAACTTGCCGCCAAGCTCACCAAGCTCCATGGTCAGCGCCTCAGCATGTTTACCGGCAACCGTAGTGGAAGCCTGAGCACAATAAGCACCAGTGTCCACGCCATGCCCAATACGCATAATAGAAACGCCAGCAATCTCGTCACCAGCAAGAATGGCGCGCTGAATAGGAGCAGCCCCACGCCAACGAGGCAGCAAGGAAGCATGAACATTCACAATACCGAGCGGCGCCATTTGCAGCACCTCATCAGGCAAAATGCAGCCATAAGCAGCCACACAGAAAATATCAGCCTGGGCAGCCTCGAGCGCCTCAACAACCTCAGGCGTCATACGATTTGCCTCAACAACCGGCAACCCCAGCTCAAGCGCCTTGGCCTTAACAGGAGACGGCTCAAGCTTCTTGCCACGCCCACGAACAGCATCGGGACGAGTAATGACAAGCGCAATCTCATTCCCAGCCTCAACAAGCGAAGTCAACGAAGGCACAGCAAAATCAGGCGTACCCATAAACACAATACGCATAAAGGACGTCTCCCCTCAACCAAAGCCGAGACGGCTACAAATAACAGCGGAAAGCCAAGTACCCAGCCTATCCGCAATAACAATTCAACAAGAACAAATATACCCAAAACCAAAGAAAGAGCCGCAATAAAAGCAGCTCTTCCAACAAAGCAATTATCAGCGAAGACGCCCCTCCCTGGCCCGACGGCACCCGGGCGAAAAGGAGCACGAAAGCGCAGTCCCCTTCCGCCGCAGGGCTTAGGTTATTGCTCCACGCGCAGTTCCGCACGAGCCGAAGAGCACTTAATGTGCTCTTCGTGCGAGCAGGACTGTTTGAGCATGGAGCAAAACCTAAGCCCTGCGGCGGAAGGGGACGGTGGGACCTACTCCGTCTCGCCCGGTCGAGCGCCGCGGGCCAGGGCGTCCTGGTACTCCTTGACGGCCTTGAGCCTCTGCATGGGCTTGAGTCGCTCGAACATGGTGTTGCCGTGCAGGTGATCGATCTCGTGCTGCAGGCACACGCAGAACAGGTCGCCCGAAGCCTCATAGCGAATCAGGTTTGCGTCCAAGTCGTACGCCTCGACGACGACATGGTCGGGACGCTCGATCTCGCAGCTAATGCCAGGGATGGACAGGCAGCCCTCGCTAAACGGCACCAGATGGTCGCTCTGCTCAACAATGACAGGGTTGATGAGCACGTACGGGTCGTAGTCGTTCTTGTCGCTGTAGTCGCAGTCGATGGTGACGAGTTGAATAAGCTCGCCGATCTGCGGAGCAGCCAGGCCGCAACCGCCGTTGTCGAACATCATCTTCTTCATCTTCTCGGCAAGTGCCTCGATCGCCGGGGTGATCTCCTCGATGACGGCGCACTCCTGGCGCAGACGAGGGTCGGGCGACAGTACGATTCCGTTGGCTTCCATGGCCATCCTTTCGGGTTGTTACATCAAATCATATGCGTCGACGTCAACGCTCACGCTCACGCCGCGCACAGAGCCCACCTCTTTAAGGCAGGCGTCGATATCATCAGAGACATGGTACCCCACGGGCGACTTCACAAGCAGATGGAAGCGGTAACGGTCCTTGGCTCTCTCGATTACACACGAAGCCGGGCCCAGCACCTGCGGCACGGCACTCCCTGCCCGCAAAAAATCAGGCGCGGCGGCATGCCAGCGACGCTTGAGGAGCTTGGCGATGCGGCCGATGTAGTCTTGCGCGTCGTCTCGGTTCGCCGACCACACCAAAATGTTGACCAAACGCACGAACGGTGGATACAGGGCGTCGCGGCGCTGGTCCAGGTCGTAGTCGGTAAAGATCGAACGGTCGTGCTTAGCGACGGCGCGAATGACCGGATCCTCGGGCAGGTAGGTCTGGATGATCACCTCACCGGGACGATCGCCGCGACCGGCACGGCCCGCCACCTGTTCCAGCAGATCGTAGGCACGCTCCCCTGCGCGGAAATCGGGCAGTTTTAACGCAAAGTCGGCATTGACCACGCCCACGAGCGTGACCTCGGGAAAGTCGAGGCCCTTGGCGATCATCTGGGTGCCCAGCAACACCGCGCAATCGGCAGCATCGAACTGCTCGAGTAGCTTTTTGTGCGCGTCCTTGCCACGCGTGGAATCGGCGTCCATGCGAATGATGGCGACATCCTCGGGCAGCATCTGGTGCAGCGCGTCCTCGATCTGTTGCGTGCCCAGACCCATTTTTGCCAGGTAGCGACTGCCACATTTGGGGCAACGACTCGTGGGCGCGGGATACGGCTGCACGCGCCAGGATGACCCGCAGGTATGGCACTGCAGCGTGTGCGTGCGCTCGTGATACGTAAGCGCGGTGGAGCAGTGGTTGCAGGTGGGAACACAGCCGCACTCGCGACACATCAGGAACGGCGCAAAGCCACGGCGATTATGCAGCAGCACGGCCTTCTCGCGGTGCTCTACAACACGCTCCAAACCATCAATCAGCGGTTTAGAGAACATTGAACGGCTACCGTGCGAAAACTCGCGGCGCAGGTCGGCAATGCGAACCGTAGGCAGCACGGCGTGTCCCGGGCGCTCGGGCATCTCGACGCGTGTCCAGTTGGCGCCGCTGTACGTGCCGCGGCGGCAGCGGTCGAGGGCCTCGGCCGAGGGCGTAGCCGAGCCCAGCACGAGCGGGCAGCGATAACGGTGCGCCATCTCGGCAGCAACCTCGCGCGCATGGTAGCGCGGACTGGAGCCCTGCTTGTAGCTGGTCTCGTGCTCCTCGTCGATGATAATGAGGCCCAAGTCGCTAAGCGGGCAAAAGAGCGCCGAGCGAGCGCCGACGACCACGCGGGCCGCACCGCTGGCGACCATATCCCACTGGTCGAGACGCTCGCCAGCAGAAAGACGCGAGTGGAAAACCGCGACCGTCTCGCCAAAGCGGGAGCGGAAGCGGCCGACGGTCTGGGCTGTCAGCGAAATCTCGGGCACCAGCACGCAGGCCGAGCGACCGGCTGCAAGCACGCGCTCGATGGCGGAGAGGTAAACCTCGGTTTTGCCGGAGCCGGTGACGCCGTCGACCAACACCACGTCGCCATGAGCGTCCAGACGAGCGCGCTCAATCTGCGCGAGTGCCTGTTGCTGGCCGTTGGTAAGGGAGACCGGCGCCTTGCCGCTTGCCGAGGACAGCGTGGTCTGCTCGCTGCAGCCACGCCAGGCGCGGCGCTCCTCCACCACCACGACGCCGCGCTTTTCGAGCGCTTTGATGGTCGCCGACATGCTGTTATAGAGAAGATTAAGGTCGCGAGTCGTAACCGGGCCGCACTGCAGCGCCTCGATGAGCTGGCGCTGACGGACCGCGGTCTTGGGCGGCGTATAGTCAAAGCCTTCGGGCGTAAGCATCACCCAACGATTTTGGATAGGCTTGACGGCGGGCCGTTCAACAGTCCACGCATCGTCGTCGCCCTTGACCACACGCGGGCTGCCGCCCGGGGGCAAAAACAGGCGCAGGCACTCGGAAAGCGTCGCGACATACTCGCGGCTCATCCAGCGTGCGATGCGGGCAGCCTCGGCGGTAAAGAGCGGTTTGCTGAGGATGGCCTCGATGGGTTTAATGCGCGCGGGGTCGAGGGCGTTGTTGCCCTGCAGGTCGCCCAGCTCAGGGGCAATGTCGACGACATAGCCCGCGGCGGCACGGTTACCAAAGTGAACCAGGACCGTGGATCCGATCTGTGCCTCGTTGGCAAGGGACTCAGGGATGCCGTAAGCAAACGGTTCCGACAGCGCACGGGTGGGGATGTCGAGGACCACGCTCGCGTAGGCGGCAGGGGGCTCGGGCGCAGGCTTAGACTGAGCCGAGGCAGCGGCAGGCTCGGGCTTCACCGGAGTCTCCTCCGGTTCCGGCGAACCAAACAGCGACAGTTGTTGAGCCATACACCACCTCTAACGAACGGACCTGAAAGGGGTGGGACAAAATAATCAGTAGAGTTTGTCCCATGGCCGATACGAGTGTCGAGCTTGTTGCGTCACTCGAACATGGGACAAACACTACTGATTATTTTGTCCCAGCAACCCACTCATCGGTACAGAAACAAGAGCCCCGCTCGGGGTGAACGGGGCTCGGATACAAACGTTTGCGCAGCGACTACAGCGCCATCGTGCGGGCGCGGTCGATGCGCGCCAGGCAGTCGTCGCGGCCGACGAGTGCCATGGTCTCGCCCAGCGGAGGGCTCACCATGTTGCCGCAAACGGCCACACGCACGGCCTGGAACACCACGCGCTTCTTGAGGTCCATCTGCTCGGGCAGCGGCTCAAGCGCAGCGTCGATGTTCGCGGCTGTCCACTCGTCCACGCCCTCGAGCGCGGCCTTGGCGGCGTCCAGAATGGAACCCATGCCCTCCTTGGCCAGGCCCTTGTTGACAGACTTCTCGTCATACTCGAGCGTCTCGGCCGTGGCAAAGATGGGGGCGGCGACGGTCACGGCGTCGGCCGGCATCTTGGTGCGCGGCTTGACGATGGCGGCAAGCGCGTCGATCCAGTCCTCGCCGTACTCGACGTTGCCCTCGATGAGACCCGCCTCGTGCAGCTCGGGGACCATGATCTCGTCGGCAAACTGAGCATCGGACATGCCGTTGATGTACTCGGCATTGACCCAGTCGAGCTTCTTGGGGTCGAAGGTCGCGGGGTTCTTGGAGATGCGGTCGAGCGAAAACTTGCTGGCCAGGACATCGCGCGGGATGATCGTGGTCTCGCCGTCGAGCGACCAGCCGAGCAGCGCCAGATAGTTGACGAAGGCGTCGGACAGGTAACCGGCGTCGCGGTACTCCTCCACCGAGGTCGCGCCGTGGCGCTTGGAGAGCTTCTTGCCGTCGGCACCCAGGATCATAGAGATGTGGGCGAACGTAGGCACGGGCGCGCCGAGGGCCTCGTAGACCATGACCTGGCGCGGGGTGTTGGACAGGTGGTCGTCGCCGCGGATGACATGGGTGATCTTCATCATGGCATCGTCGACGACGGTCGCAAAGTTGTACGTGGGCGTGCCGTCAGAGCGGAAGATGACAAAGTCGTCGAGCTCCTTGGCGTCGAAGGTCACCTCGCCGTGAACGGCGTCGTGGATGACGACGTCGCCGCGGTCCTCGGGCACCTTGATGCGCAGGACGTAGGACTCGCCGGCCTCGATGCGACGGCGGGCCTCCTCGGGATCAAGGTCGCGGCAACGGCGCTGATAGCCCTGGAAGGGGTCCTTGCGCTCCTGCGCGGCCTTGCGATCGGCGTCGAGCTGCTCCTTGGTGCAGAAGCAGGGATAGGCCTTGCCCTCGTCCCAAAGCTTCTGGGCGGCCTGCTTGTACAGGTCCAGGCGCTCGGTCTGGGCGTAGGGGCCAAAATCGCCGCCCACCTCGGGACCCTCGTCCCAGTCCAGGCCCAGCCAACGCATGGCGCGCAGGATAATCTGCGTGTTCTCGTCGGTAGAGCGGGTGGGGTCGGTGTCGTCGATGCGCAGGATGAACGTGCCGCCGTTTGCACGGGCGAAAGCCCAGTTATAGATAGCGGTGCGGGCGCCGCCGATGTGCAGCTTGCCCGTCGGTGAGGGTGCAAAGCGGACGCGAACGTCTGATGCCATGGAAATCTCCTCGATTGCAGGATGGATGTCTAACCGCACCAGTATAAAGCATCAAAGCAACCTCCGCACAAAGGGCACCGACCCACTCATTGGGGACAGACTTAAATGACTACCCAATGAGCACCCGACTGGTCATTTAAGTCTGTCCCCAATGAGTAGGTGCGGAAAGGGTGTGAATGTTTGATTTACGCGCTATGATGTGCCCTTGCATAGAGAGCCCGGCGGAATGGTAACGGTCGCTGGGACACGTTTTTGAAAGGACAATCATGTCAGAAGAACTTCGTTCCATCCCACCCCAACACGGGTCCTTTGTTTTTACGTCGGAGTCGGTGACCGAAGGTCATCCCGATAAGATCGCTGACCAGATCAGCGACGCCGTCCTCGACGCAATCCTCGCCAAAGAAATAGAGCTCCAGGAGCAGGGCTACATCGCCCCCAACGGCGTGCCTGCCAACGTGGAGAACGTCCGCTGCGCCTGCGAGACCCTCGTGACCACCGGCACCGTCATCGTCGCAGGCGAGATTCGCACCCAGGCCTACGTCGACGTACAGGAAATCGCCCGCGGCGTTATCCGTCGCATTGGCTACAACCGTGCCAAGTTCGGTTTTGATTGCGACACCTGCGGCGTTATGAGCCTCATCCACGAGCAGTCGCCCGATATCGCCCAGGGCGTCGACGAGTCCTTCGAGACCCAGACCGGAGCCACCACCGACCCGATCGACCTGATCGGCGCCGGCGACCAGGGTATGATGTTCGGTTATGCCTCCAACGAGACCAAGACCCTCATGCCCATGCCGCACTACCTGGCAAGCCGCCTGGCCGAGCGCCTGGCCGCCGTGCGCCACGACGGCACCCTCGCCTATCTGCGTCCCGACGGCAAGACCCAGGTCACCGTGCGCTACGAGGATGGCAAGCCCGTCGAGGTCACGACCATCGTCATCTCCACGCAGCACGCCGCCGAGATCGAGGACATGGGCAAGATCAAGGCCGACCTCATCGAGCACGTCATCACCCCGGTCATGGCCGCCGAGAACATGCCGTGGGACAACGCGGACATCTACGTGAACCCCACCGGTCGCTTTGTCGTGGGCGGCCCCATGGGCGACACGGGCCTCACCGGCCGCAAGATCATCGTCGACACCTACGGCGGCTACGGCCGTCACGGCGGCGGCGCCTTTAGTGGCAAGGACTGCACCAAGGTTGACCGCTCCGCCGCGTATGCCGCGCGCTGGGTCGCCAAGAACGTGGTCGCCGCCGGTCTGGCCGACCGCTGCGAAGTCGAGCTGGCCTACGCCATCGGCGTTTCCAAGCCCCTCTCAATCATGGTCGACACCTTCGGTACTGCGCATGTTGCCGAGGACAAGATCGTCGAGGCCGTAGAGAAGACCTTCGACCTGCGCCCGGGCGCAATCATCCGCGACCTGGACCTGCGTCGACCGATCTACGAGAAGACAGCAGCCTACGGCCACTTCGGCCGAGAAGACGCCGACTTCACCTGGGAGAAAACCGATCGAGTCGAAGAACTCAAAGCAGCCTGCGGGCTGTAATTGGGAACCACCAAGGTCACAACGCGCACACGCTTTCAAAAGAAGTACCGCCCCCAAGCGGTACTTCTTTTTTATTAATCCGGTAGTGAAGATGTTTCGATATGAACCTACGCTGCGTCACTAGCTAATGAATTTTGCAGCACGGGCACTCCAACCATGTATCCTTAGTCCCGAGGGGCGGGGCATAAGGTCGATCGCGAGTTCCGCACGAGCCGGAGAGCACTTAATGTGCTCTCCGTGCGAGCAGGACTGTCCGAGCAGGCGACCTTATGCCCCGCACCTCGGGACGACGGGATAGATTAAAGGAGCAGCCATGGCAGGCAAGCCGCAAACATTAGCTACGACCTCGGCATTTGAGATCTTGGGGCCCGTCATGGTCGGCCCCAGCTCATCGCACACCGCCGGCGCCCTGCGCTGCGCCCAAGTTGCCGCCAGCCTGCTGGAAGGCCGCATCACCAAAGTCACCTTTGGCCTGTGGAACTCCTTCGCCCACACCTACCGCGGCCACGGCACCGACCGCGCGCTCGTCGCGGGCATCCTGGGCCTCGACACCGATGACGAGAACATCAAGCAGGCCTTCGACCTCGCACGCGAGCAGGGCCTCGAATATCATTTTGACATCAAGGGCGACGACGCCTCCATCCACCCCAATACCGTCGACATCGACATGGTCGACGACACGGGCGCCACGGCCCAGGTCCGCGGTGAGAGCCTGGGCGGCGGCAAGATGCGCATCAGCCGCATTAACGGCGTCGGCGTCGACATCTCGGGCATGTACTCCACACTCTTCGTGGCGCACTACGACGTCCCCGGCGTGCTCGCCGCGCTCACGAACCTGCTCGCCTACGCACACGTGAACATCGCCTTCTGCCGCACCTACCGCACCGAAGTGGGCGGCCAGGCCTACTCCGTCTTCGAGACCGACGGCGCGCCCGACGACACCGTCGTTCCCATGCTCCGCAAACTCGACAATGTCGATTACGCGACCTTTATCGAGCTCCCCGGTTCTGCCTCGTCGCTCTCCCCCGGTGTCTCGGCAAAGGAGATCTTCGACGACGGCGAGCAGCTGCTCGATGCGTGCGCCGAGCTCGGCCTGAATATCGGCGCCGTTATGGCCGTGCGCGAGGCGCGTCTGACCGGCGAGGCCCACGCCGTCGCCGCCATGCGCCGCGTGCTCGACGTCATGCGCGAGGAGACCACGACCCCCATCGTCAATCCGCAACGATCGCTCGGCGGGCTTATCGGCGGCGAGGCTAAACTCGTCGATGCCACCGGCCGCAACGATTTGAGCACGAGCCTGATGGGCACCGTTCAAACCGACGCCGTGGCCCGCGCGATGGCCGTGCTCGAGCGCTCCGCCACGATGGGAGTGATCGTCGCCGCTCCCACGGCAGGCTCCGCGGGTGTCGTGCCCGGCTGCGTGCTGGCGCTCGCCGATCACCTTCAGCTCGACGACGAGCAGGTCATGGACGCGCTCTACTGCGCAGCCGCCATCGGCCTCAACCTCACCACGAGCGCCTGCGTCGCCGGTGCCGAGGGCGGCTGCCAGGCTGAGGTAGGAAGTGCGGCCGCCATGGCAGCCGCCGCGCTGGTGCAGATGCTCGGCGGCACGCCCGGGCAGGCGCTCGACGCCAGCTCCATCGCGCTGAGTAACTTGCTGGGCCTCGTTTGTGACCCCGTCGGTGGCCTCGTGGAGGTACCCTGCCAAAACCGCAACGCCATCGGCGTGGCAGCCGCCTTTAGCTCGGCGCAGCTTGCACTTGCCGGTATCAAGAGCCTGGTGCCGTTTGACCAGATGGCGCACGTCATGCTCTCCGTGGGCCACGCGTTGCCGGCCACGCTGCGCGAGACGGCAAAGGGTGGCATCGCGCAGGCTCCGGCCGCACTTTCGGCCTGTGCAAAATGCGGTGTGTGCGGATAGCGACAAAGAAAGACTCGAAGGTGGGACAAATGTCCCACCTCTTTTGAATGCCACCGTTTCCATACCACAAACAACTAGGTAATCGCTATAATGCAAGCCCAGTAAAAACACGATGAGCCGCAAGGCGAAATTCGAAGGATATGCATACGATGTCGCAAAACGATCGAACTCAACTGATTCCCGATCCGCAGCAGCCGAGCAGGCACACCGGCGGCGTTCAATCGCCGCGTCCTATCGCGCCGAGCCGCGGTCAGCAGCGAGGTGCGGCAAACGTTTCCCAACGTCCGAATAAGCAGCATCAGCAGCGCCAGACAAATGGCAATGCGCCCAAGCAGCCCCCCACGCACGCTCGAGGCGATCGCGGCCCCGCACGCAAACCCGCCGAGAACAATAAGTCGGGCAAAAAGACGACGCTCTTTGTCGTTCTGGGTCTTATCGTCATTGTCTATATCGTAGGCGTCGTAGCGTTTTCGCAGGTAGCCTACCCCAACACCACTATCGCCGGCGTCGATGTCTCGTTCTCCAACGCTTCGTCTGCCGCCACCAAGGTCAACTCGGCTTGGAAGCACTATAAGCTCACCGTGACAGGCGATGACTTTAGCTGGACCTATCAGCCCGAGTCCGATGAGCCCATTGTCGACGGCGAAGCTGCCGCAAAAGAGATTATCAGCCGCAACGAAGCCATTGTATGGCCGGTTCGCCTTGTAGAATCCTTAAGCGGCAAGACCAAAACAACCGCTAGCTCCAACGAAGTCGATCTTGATCAAGACGTCGACCTGTCCATGCTCTCCGACACCTTTGACCAAAAGCAGTTTGAGAAGGATCTGGGCGCCGCCATCGACGAGTTTAACGAGGGGCGTTCGGGCGCGTTCGAGGCCAATAGCTCCTATGACGAGCAGGCCGGCAAGTTTACCGTCGAGAGGGCGCGCTCCAACGAAAAACTCAACCGCGAGCATGTCATTAAGTATGCCGAGCTCGAGCTTGCCTCGCTGGCCGAGACCGTAGATCTTTCCAAGCTCGGCAACGATGCCTATGAGCCGCTCAATGGAACGCTGACCGATGATCAGATTCAGTCTGCATGCGATGCCGCCAACAACTTCTTGGGCGTCAACGTGACCCTCAAGCTCAACGGCGAGGATGCCGGCAAGGTTGATGGCAGCTCCGTGTTGCAGTGGATCAGCTTTGCCGATCCGGCCAACCCCACGCTCGATACGTCGCAGATCAGCAGCTGGGCAGCCGAGCTCGCCAACGGCTTTAATACCGTGGGCTCCACTCGCTGGTGGACGCGCGCCGATGGCAAGCAGTGCGCCGTCGAAGGCGGCGACTTTGGTTGGTCCATCGACAGCAGCTCGCTCGCCAAGCAGGTCGAGGACGCCATCAACAACAAGCAGACCGGCGAAATCGAGATCAAGTACTCCCAGAAGGCCGACACATTTACCGCCAAGGGCGAGCCCGACTGGAAGGCCTATATCGACGTCGACCTGTCCGAGCAGCATGCGCGCTACTACGACGAGAGCGGCAACATCGTGTGGGAGGCCAACTTTATTTCTGGCAAACCGGGCGAAGACGCCACCCCCGAGGGCGTATGGCAGATCAACAGCAACGATGGCGCCAGCAAACTCATCGGTGCCAAGGACCCCGAGACCGGCAAGCCCAAATACGAGAGCCCGGTAAGCTACTGGATGCCGTTCGAGGGCAATATGGTCGGATTCCACGACGCCACCTGGCAAAACGATTCGAGTTTCGATAACGCCGAATCGTACAAGTGGTGCGGTAGCCACGGTTGTATCAACCTGCGTCTGGCCGATGCCAAGTCGCTCCACGAGCGCATCAAAGTCGGCCTCTGCGTGGTCGTGCACTCGTAACGCAGCTAACGTCTACAACAAGTAAACAGCACGGCGACAAAACTTACAGTACCGTCATCCGCAACTTCTATACGCCCGCCTATCGCGACGGGCGTATATACTTATCGGAGCCATATCGATAAAGGAGACGCTATGTCCAAGGTCCCCACGATCAATCCGGGTCCTGACGATTCCGATCGCATGCCCCAAGATGCCACCGAGACCCTGCCGATTATCAGCGCTGCAGACACCAAGCAGCCCCAAACGAGTCTCGACGATTCGACCGATATCTCCGATGAAGAAGCCTATGCAAAGCTCAAGGCAAAGCGTGCCGAGCGTCGGCGCAAAAAGCTCATCCGACGCGGTATCGCCGTCGGTGTCGTTGTTGCCATCGCGCTCATTGCCATCATCGCAACGCTGGTCATCAACGCGCAACCCGCAGGCACCAACGGACCGGTGACCGACATGGTCACCGAAGGCACGTTTACCACCACAGTCGAAGCCAAGGGGCAGCTTAAGCCCATCTCGGCATCGGTCGTCTCCCCTTCTGTCGACGGTACGGTTGAAAAGATCAACGTGCAGGCCGGACAGAGCGTCAACGAGGGCGACGTACTCATGACCATTAAGAACGACGCGCTCGATAGCGCTGTTTCCGAGGCGCAGCGCGCGGTCGCGGCCGCCCAGGATGACCTGAACAATGCAAAGGTGGCACTCGCGGCCGCACAGGCCGCACCGACAACGGACAGTGACGGATCGACCGGTCCATCGGACGCAAACGCCAACGCAAATGCCGTCTCGACCGCCCAGCGCAACCTCGCCTCGGCCCAGGCAGCGCTGGAACAGGCAACTGCAAAGGCGGCCGAGCGCACCGTAAAGGCCCCCAGCTCGGGCAGCATCGTGGAGCTCAACGCCAAGGTGGGCGCTACGGTAACAGGCGGCATGATCATGGGTGAAAGCGACACGAGCGGTGGCAGGCAGTGCATGCAAATCGCCGACCTGTCCAAGATGAAGGTGACGGTTCAGGTGGGCGAAAAGGATATCGCCAAAATTGCCGTGGGCCAAAGCGCCAACGTGACCTATCCCGCGTTTCCCGATATCGTGAGCCAGGGCACCGTCACGGCTATCGCCTCGGTGGCAAACTCTGACTCCGGCTCCGGTAGCGGCGGCAGCGTGACCTTTAACGTCGACATCCTCATCGAAGCACCCGACAGTCGCCTTAAGCCGGGTATGACTGCCGAGGTCTCGGTAGTGACCGAGAAGCTCGACGACGTGGTTATGGTGCCGACCATGGCGCTGATGACAGAAGATGGCGAGCACTATTACGTCAATCTGGCCACCGATTCGGAAGGCAAGAAGACGCGCCGCGTGAAGGTGACCGTCGTGACGCAAAACGACAACGAGGCTGTAGTCGGTAAGACGCAGGTCAAGCGCGACGACCAGGGCAACGAGATCAACCCAGACGTCCCGGTTACCAAGTTACGCGACGGCGACACCATCGTGACGGATACCGGAACAGGCATGACGGCAGACGGCGGCGACAACATGCCTGCCGACGAGGGCAAGTAATGCGTCCCGTCATCGACATCCGCAACGTGCACCGCATCTTTGAGAGCGAGGCCGGTTGCGCCCATATCCTGCATAACGTAAGCCTGGCAGTAGATCCCGGTGAGTTCGTCGCCATCACCGGCCCCTCGGGCTCGGGCAAGTCGACGCTCATGAACATCCTGGGCTGCCTGGACAAGCCGACGGCGGGTGATTATTTCCTGCAAGGGCTCAACGTCGCCGAGCTCGACGATGATGAGCTCACCGAGGTGCGCGCGCTGAGCATCGGCTTTGTCTTTCAGAGTTTTAACTTGCTGCCGCGTCTGACGGTGATCGAAAACGTCATGCTGCCGCTGTCCTACACCAATGTGCCGCGTAGCCAGCGCGAGATGCGCGCCGTGCACGCGCTGCAAGCCGTCACACTGCCGGTCGACCATTGGGACCACCGCATATCGGAACTCTCGGGCGGACAGATGCAGCGCGTCGCCATCGCACGCGCCCTCGTCAACGACCCGCCCATCATTTTGGCCGACGAGCCAACGGGAAATCTAGACTCGACAACCGGGGCGCTCGTCATGGAAACCTTCCACAAGCTCCAGAAACGCGGCAAGACCATCGTACTCATCACGCATGACCCCGGCATCGCCGCCGAGGCCGATCGAGCCGTAACCATCCGTGACGGGCGAATCCATGACGGCGCATATGTCGCGCATACACCGAATACGTTACGCGGGGCCGTGAACGCCCTGCCCACGATTTCGACATCCACCAATCAGCCGAAGGGAGCGAAGGAATGAGCACCCGCGATCTTGTCCAAGAAGCCCTTCACTCGCTCGAGGCCAACAAGGGACGCAGCCTGCTCACCATCCTTGGCATCGTCATTGGCATCGCCTCGGTCATCGCCATGACTTCGCTCATCGGCGGCATCCAAAACAGCCTGGTCAACAGCCTGGGCCTCAATGCAGCCCGCATGGTAGAGATCTATTCGTCCCAAGAACTCACCGATTCGGATGTGGAAAAGCTTCGCAAACTGGTGCCGCAGATTGAGCAGATCGGCATCGTCGATAGCGCCTATTCCGAGTACAAGGTCGGGGATAAAAGCTATACCGTCATGGCACACGGCGTCGATAGCGACATGCTCGATGCCGTGGGCGCCAGCAAACTCGTTGCGGGACGTGTCTATTCACAGGCAGAGTCTCAATCAGGCTCGCGCGTGGCGCTCATCAGCCGCGGCGGCGCCGATCAGCTTTACGGCAACGAACAGGACGCACTGGGGAAAACCATCAAGGTGTCCAACGGCGAGGTGCAGATTGTAGGCGTGATTGATGGCGGCAGCGACTCCATGGGCTCGCTCACGCTGTATATGCCACGCGAAACCATCTCCGGCCTGTTTGGCGACGAGAATCCTTCATTTCCCAGCGTGACGGCACTTGCCGCCGAGGGCACAGACATGGACGAGCTCTGCAAGACCATCGAGTCTAAGGTGCGCGCGATGAAGGGCATCTCGGAGGATGATGAGTACGACAGCGTATCGGCGACCTCCATGAAAAGCGCCATCGATGCACTCAACTCGTTTATGGGCGCCTTCTCGCTCATCATGGGCGCTGTCGCCAGTATCTCACTGCTTGTCGGCGGAATCGGCATTATGAATATGATGCTCACCAACGTGACTGAGCGCATCCGCGAGATCGGTATTCGCCGTGCCTTGGGCGCCAGTCGCCGCGATATCACCGCGCAGTTTTTGGCCGAGTCCTCGGCGCTGTGCGTCACCGGTGGCCTGCTGGGTGTCCTGATTGGCTATCTGCTGGCCTGGGGCCTCGCGATGTTTGCCGCAGGATCAGGGGTTCTCAACGAGCTCGGCGCCAGCGGGCAAATCACACCGAGCTTTTCAATCGCCACGGTGCTGCTGGCCTTCGCCGTCTCCGTCGGCATCGGCGTAATCTTTGGCTTCTACCCCGCTCGCCGCGCGGCAAAGCTCAACCCGGTGGAGTGCCTACGCTACCAGTAATCCACCACCAACAAGTTGCGACGAATTAGGGACTGAATATGATATCTAGCAGCAAAACAGACACTATTTCACCGCAACTTATTGAAGGGCTGTTTGCGCCAGTTCTGGGCGTCGTCCTCGAGCTATTGATGGATGACGGGCTTGTACGGGTCGAGCTTGCTCGGGGCGCTCCTCCTCGCGGGCGGGAGGGCGCGCAGGCGCGGCAAGCGCCTAGCGCGCGAACTCCCGTAAGAGCGCGTCTTCCACTTCCCGAAGCGAAAGGGCCCCGCCTCCCTCGGCGGGACGGGTGACCACAATGCAGCGCGCTCCCACGGCGCGCGCTGCGGCGAGCTTCTCGGCCGTGCCGCCTACGGTTCCCGAGTCCTTGGTCACAAGCCACTGGGCGCCCACCTGCCGAAGCATCGCCTCGTTGAGCTCGCGGGTGAAGGGCCCCTGCATGCCGATGACGTGCGACGGCGAAAACCCCGCGTCGATGCACTTCGTTATAGCACCGGGCAGCGGGAGCACACGCACAAAGAAGCGTTCCGCGAAATCGGGGACGCGCGTGTAGGGAGCAAGCTCCTTGCTCCCCGTTGTGAGAAGAACACGACCCGGGTTCTCGGAGAGAAAGCGCGCCGCGCAGGCGATCGACGCGACCGACACGACGCCTTTGGGCAGCGCCTCGACCGGGCGCGCAAGGCGCAGGCATTGTGCACCCACGGCGAGCGAAGCGGCCCGGATGTTACCGCTTGCGAGCGTAGCGAAGGGGTGCGTGGCGTCGACAACGATGCACGCGCCGGAAAGCTCGCGCTCCATGTCGGCATCGTCGAGCCTGCCCGCATGCACCTCGATGCCCGGAAGCTCGCCCAAAAGCTCGCCTCCGTACTCGGTTGCCGCGTAGGCACGGGCGGGGATGCCCGCCCTGCTCGCCCATTCGCACAGAAGGCGGCCCTCGGTGGTGCCGGCGAAGATGCGCAGCGCCGGCGCGGATGCGGGCGCCGTCACTTCGGGCCGCCTGGGCGCGTGATCTGGTAGAGCAGCGCGTTCATAATGGCAGCCGCCACGGTCGAGCCGCCCTTGCGACCCCTCGCGACGATGGCTGGCACGCGTCGTGCGAGTAGCTTCTCTTTCGCCTCGACCACGTTCACAAACCCGACCGGCACCCCAACGACGAGCGCGGGCGCGATCTTCCCCGCGTCCATGAGCTCGGCGAGGCGCAGAAGTGCTGTGGGAGCGTTGCCGACGGCCACGATGAGCGGACCCTCGATGCCGCAAGCTTTATCCATGCTCGCAACGGCGCGAGTCGTGCCCGCGGCGCGCGCAGCCGCGGCGACATCAGGGTCGGCCATGAAGCACACGGCCTTGCAGCCGAGCTTCGCGAGCGCGGGCTTGCTTATGCCTGCGAGCGCCATGTTCGTGTCGGTGAGCACCGTGGCCCCTGCGCGCAGTGCGTCGAGCGCACAGTGCGCGGCGTCATGGGTAAACACGAGGGAATCGGCGTACGAGAAGTCGGCAGTGGTGTGGATGACGCGCTTCACGACGGGCTCTTCGAGCGGCGGGAACGTGCGGCCGCCGAGCTCTTCGGTGATGATCTCGAAGCTGCGCCGCTCGATGTCGCCGGGCGCCATCTCCTTGGAATCCATCTAGTACTCCACTCCTTCCCTTGCACATATCCCCTGCTCGTAGGGATGTTTCTTGCACCGCATCTCGGTTATGTAGTCGGCCTTCTCCACGATCTTGCGGGAAGGCGCGCGCCCGGTGAGCGCTACTTCGACGCCGCGCGCGGACATATCGAGCGCGCGGTCCACGAGCGCCTCGTCGACAAGCCCCTTCGAAAGCGCGTCGAGCGCCTCGTCGAGCACGAGCAGTCCCTCTTGCGCGCCCTCGAGCTCGGCGAGCGCGGAAGCGAGGTTCCCATCGTGCAGCTCGCACGTCGCGGCAAGTTCTTCCGACGTCATCGACCAGGTAAACTTGTCCGACGCCTTCCCCGCGAACACGGGCACGCCGAAATGCTCGGCGAGCAGGCGCACCTCCCCGCTTTCGCCGTCTTTCAGGAACTGCACGACGACGACGCGGCGGCCTGCAGCGAGCATGCGAAGGGCGAGGCCCATCGCCGCCGTGGTCTTGCCTTTGCCGTCGCCATGATACACGTGGATCATACGCCCTCCTCGATAATGCGGTAGACATACTCCATGTCGAGCGCCCCGCGCACGACGTCGGCCAGGCGGTCAAACTCGCGCGCACGGTGATCGGCCGCGGACGCCGCGCCCGCAGCACCCACGACGCTCTCGGGCAGGCCGCGCATGCGCGCGAGCGAGCGCGCGAGGGCGAGCGCAACCCCCGGTTCGTCGAACAGGCCGTGGAGATAGGTTCCGAACACGTTTCCGCAGGCCGCGCCTTCTGGTTTGCCGCCAATCGTGCCCACAGGAGCGCAGGAGACGGTCGTTTCGCCGTCGTGAATCTCGTACCCGCGCGCCGTCATGCCGTTCCACACCGAGAACGCGCCTTGGGCGCCCGTGATGCGCAGTGCCGACTGGGCGAGGCGCTTTTCCTCCTTGAACACCGTACTTGCAGGGATGAGCCCGAGCCCGCGCGCGGTGCCAGCGCCTTCCCTGCCGTGCGGGTCGGAAAGCTCGTCTCCCAAAAGCTGGTAGCCTCCGCATATGCCGAGCACCGGCGTGCCCGCGCCCGAAAGCGCGCGTACACAGGCTCCGATGCCGCTAGCCGCAAGCCAGCGCGCGTCGTCGAGCGTGGTCTTCGAGCCGGGGAGCACCACCAGGTCGGGTCGGCCCAGATCGGTCGTCGAGGAAACGTAGCGCACGCACACGCCGGGCACGCGCGAAAGCGGGTCGAAGTCGGTGAAGTTCGACAGATGCGGAAGACGCACGACGGCGACGTCGATGACGCCGCGCGCCTCGCGGGCAGATAGGCGCGGCGCGAGCGAGTCCTCGTCGTCCAGGTCGAGCGTAAGATACGGCACGACCCCCACGACGGGAACCCCGCACATCTTCTCGAGCGGGGCCAAACCCGGGCGCAGGATTTCCACATCGCCGCGGAACTTGTTCACCACAAGCCCCCGCAAAAGCGCGCGGTCCTCGGGCGCAAGGAGCGCGACCGTGCCGTAGAGCTGGGCAAACACCCCGCCCGGGTCGATGTCGCCCGCGAGCAGCACGGGGGAGGACACGGCGCGCGCGAGCCCCATGTTGACGATGTCGTTTTCGGCAAGGTTGATTTCGGCGGGGCTGCCGGCGCCCTCGATGACGATGACGTCGTTTTCCTCCGCGAGCGAATCGAACGCCTCCAAAATCTGCGGCATGAGCGCCTTCTTTCGCGCGAAGTAGTCCCTCGCAGCGAAGGCTCCCTGCGCCTTGCCGGCCACGATGAGCTGGCTTCGGTGGCCGCTTTCAGGCTTGAGCAGGATGGGGTTCATGCGCACGTCGGGCGCGATGCCGCACGCCTCGGCCTGCATGATCTGGGCGCGCCCCATCTCGAGCCCGTCGGCCGTGACACCGCTGTTGAGTGCCATGTTCTGGCTCTTGAAGGGAGTCACGCGCAGGCCGTCCTGCGAAAGTACGCGGCACAGCCCAGCCGCAAGCAGGCTCTTCCCCGCGTTCG
The DNA here is from genome assembly GCA_902493145.1 of uncultured Collinsella sp. GTDB lineage: Bacteria > Actinomycetota > Coriobacteriia > Coriobacteriales > Coriobacteriaceae > Collinsella. The sequence goes on from CABUOA010000002.1 coordinate 38,532, forward strand.
ACATGGTGCCCTGGATCATGATGGGCTTCGCCCTACCCACGGGTATCGACCTCCTTCGCCGAGCCTCGGCCATCCGCGCCCGCCATAGCGCCGCTGCAAGAAGCGCCGCCCCGTTCGTCGGGTTCGCCTTCGCCCGATGCGCCTTCCGCCCGAAGCGCACGGCTGAACGCCATCGCAAGCCGGGCATTCTCCTTGCGCGTGCGCACCGCGACGCGGCACCAGAAACGGGACAGTACCGAAAACGAGTCGCACGTGCGGACCAAAACCCCCTGTTTATACAGGCGCTCGGGGATGTCTTTCGCCGGCGTGCGGACTAAAAGGAAGTTCGCATCCGACGGCACGACGGAAAGCCCGAGCGAGGAGAGCTCGTGGGAAAGCCACGCTCGCTCGCCCGCCAATACATCGCGCGTGCGCGAGACGTATTCAACGTCCTCCAGGGCGGCGATGCCCGCGGCCTCGGCGACCGAGGAGACGGGCCACGCCTGCCCCGCCCGGCGAATCCCCTCGATGAGTTGGGCGTTTCCGCTGATCAGATATCCCAACCGCAACCCCGCCATTCCGTAGAGCTTGGTGAACGCGGAGAGCACGGCCACATGGCGCGAACACGCGGCGCGTGCGGCCACGCTCCTTTCGCGGGCGTCGGGCGCAAATCCGAGAAAGCACTCGTCCACGACAAGCAGCGCGCCCACCTGCTCGCAGCGGCAGGCCGCAGCATCGATCACACGGGGGTCGACGAGGCGCCCCGTCGGGTTGTTCGGATTGCAGAGGTACGCCACGTCTCTCGGCCCCTCGATCGCGCGGGCGAAGGAGGCAGGCACGTCGAAGTCGTCCGCTTCGGAGAGCGGGAGCTCCTGCACGCATGCGCCGTAGTACGATGCCGCCTCCGCATATTCAGAGAACGTCGGCGCGCACACGACGAGGCGTTTCGGGCGCACCGCCGCGGCGAGCCGCCAGATGATGTCGGACGCGCCCGCGCCGCAGACGATAGTATCTTCGGGAATGCCCTGGGCGCGCGCTAGGGCGCGAACGAGGGCGAGGCTTTCCCTATCGGGGTAGGCGTCGATTCGAGAAAGCGCCTTGCAAGCTGCGGCGACGGCGCGCGGCGAGGGGCCTGCCGGATTCACGTTCACCGAGAAGTCAATGAGGTCGGAGGCGCCCCCTTCGCAAGCGATGCCGAGCGATTGCGCGCTGCCCCCATGCGTACGGGCGCGCAGGATTCCCCCGGCAGCCCGGGGCGCGGCGTGGTCTTCCCTCATGCCATCGCCCCCACGGCGAGCACGACCGCCGCGCGCGCGGCGCCGAAGACGACGAGCGCGCATACGGACGCAGCGAGCATGAGCCTTGTCGCCCGGGCGATGTCGCCCCACTCAATTTCGCGGGACGCGTCTCCTATCGTCGTTTTCTCAACGAGCTTGCCGAAATACACCGCGGGTCCCGCCAGGCGCAGCCCGAGCGCGCCCGCGCACGCTGACTCGGTCTGCGCCGCGTTCGGGCTCGCATGGCGACGCCTGTCGCGGCGCCAGATGCGCGCCGCCCCGCGCGCGTCGAGCCCGACGATCGGGCACACGACGATCATGAGCAGAGCCGATAAGCGCGAGGGAATCCAGTTCAGCGCATCGTCGAGGCGCGCCGAAGCGCAGCCGAAGTCGATGTAGCGCTCGTTTTTGTAGCCCACCATGCTGTCGAGCGTGTTCACCGCCTTGTACGCCATGCCCAAGGGCGCACCCCCGATCATAAGGTAGAAAAGCGGCGCGATGACGCCGTCGCTCGCGTTTTCCGCCACCGTTTCCACAGCGGCGCGCGCGACGCCCTGCTCGTCGAGAACAGACGTGTCGCGTCCCACGATGAGCCCGACGGCTTCGCGCGCCGCAACAAGGCCGCCCTTCGAGAACGCGCGGGCCACGGCCAGGCTCTGGCGGCGCAGCTCGCATGCCGCGAGAATCTGATAGCTCGCCCATGCCTCGGCCACGAAGCGCAAGCCGGAGTGAACCATGCCGCAAAGATGCAGGATTCCCCAGGTCAAAAGCCCACACGCAAGCGGAAGCGCCACGGCAAGCACAAGCCCTGCGGCGCGCGTGCCCGCGGACGTTTGCGGGAATGCGCGCCGCAGGCGGCCTTCGGCCCACGTGATCGCGCGCCCCATAGCGACGACGGGATGGGGAAGCCAGCGCGGGTCGCCGAAGGCAAGGTCGGCCGCGAACCCGGCGGCGACGGCAAGAATCGTCATCACCGGGCATCGCCCCCCGAAGCGGGGCGAACGTCGCGAAGGCAGCGCCCATCCCAGGTGGCGGCCCATGCGCCGCCCGGCTCGGTATGCACGTCAAAGTACCCCATTTTCGGGACAGCTAGCTCGGAGAGCAGCGCTTTCACGGTACCCGCGTGAACGACGAAGACGGCGCGCCCGCTCCCCTGGGCGCGCTCCGATTTGCACGCCTCCCGAAACGACGCGACGACGCGGCGGGTGAAATCGCTCTTGTCCTCGCCATGCGGGCAGCGCGTCTCGCACCAGGAGTCTACCCAGGCGCGGTAGCGCGCATCCTCTTTAAGCTCGGCGGCGCTTCGCCCCTCGAAGTCGCCGAAATCCATCTCGCGCAGACCGGGGCACGCCATAAGCTCCGCGTTCGGGAAGAGGATGCGCGCCGTCTGGTCGGTGCGGGCCATGCCGCTCGTGATAACACGGAACGTGTCACGATCGCACGCGAGGTCGCGCAAAGCGCGCTCGCCCGCGCTCGACAGGGGCTCGTCGGTGCCCGCCCCGCTGTAGCGATGGTCTTCCGTGCCCGCCGTGGCACCATGGCGCACGAAGACGACTTCCAAAGGCGCGCCCGCGCCCTGCGTCCCTCGAGGCGCATCGGCAAGGTTTCCTTTGATGACCTGGGGAATCCCGCACGTCATGCGCACGACGACGTCGGCGCGCGCAGCGAGCGCGCATCCCAGGCGCCCCGCGCGCTCGCGCCATTGGGCGTCTTCCGCACGCATGGGGACGACCCCCGAGCCGACCAAGGGCAGAATCACTGCGTCGAAGCCGATCAGCCGCTCGAGCGCCCGGTCAGCGTCGAGCGCACGTACGAGTTCCTCAGCATGGTATGCGACGCGGCCGGCAAAAGCCGCGGGCACGCCGCCCTCCGCAAGCTGCGCCGCGTCGACGAAATCGTCCGCCGCGAACCCGAGCTTTTCGCGCACGAAGGTCCTCTTCCCCGAATGCGCGCCACCTACCACGAGCATCATAGGAGCATGCCCCCCACCACCAGCATGGCAAGCATCGCGAGCTCGGCCCATTGCAGAAACCATCCGGCCAAATCCCCCGTCACCCCGCCGAAGCGGGACAGGGCAACATGGCGGTACCACGCGAGCGCCAAAAGCCCCGCCACCGCCATAAGGGCGCCGACGGCCTGAACGCACGCGACCATCCCTGCAGCCGAAGCCGCAGCGAAAGCGCAAAGCGGCACGACGATCGCCGCGCGCTTCTTCGCAGGCGAGAGCCCCGCGGCCATGCCGTCCGCCCGCGCGGCAGGCCAGCATTCAACGGCGAGTCCCGAAAGCGCGCGGGAGAACACGAGCGAGCACAGAAGCGCGAGGAACGCCCCCGCCGTAAGCGGCAGCGCGGTGAACAGGGAAAACTGCAGAATAAGGTACACAACAACACCGATGACCCCGAAGGCGCCCGCCCGCGGGTCGTGCATGATCTCGAGCTTTCGCTCGCGCGGGGCCCAACTTGCAAGCGCATCGGAGGAGTCGCAGAGCCCGTCTAGGTGGATGCCTCCCGTCACCGCCACAGGCAGCGCCAAGAGCACGGCCGCGACGATGGTCGCAGGCACGCCGAGCAGGTTCGCCACATGCCCCCACACCGTCATGAGGAAGCCCTCCGCAAGGCCCACCAGGGGAAACGCGGCAAGTGCATGGGTTGACCCGAAATCGGTCCAGGCCGATTTCGGGACGGGGATGCGCGAGAACGTTCCGAACGCCGCGCCGATTGCCTCTACCATCTTCACCTTGTAGGTCCTTCACCTTTCATCCACACGGGAATCCCGCATACCACTTCGACTGCGCGGTCGGCCAGCGCCGCCACGCCCGCGTTCACGCGCGCGAGCGCGCGCCTCCATGCCTCGGTCCCCTCATCGTAGCGCATCCCATCGGCGAACACGTCGACGGTGACCACCACCGTATACGCAGCGGCCTGAGCGAGCCGTTCGATGCCTCCGAGCACCTCGCGCGCCGCAGCGTCGGGGTCACGTGGGGACAAGCCGCCTTCCGCGAAAAGCTCGTTCGCAACCAGGTTGCCCACGTCCTCCAAAAGAAGCGTGCAGCCGCGCGGAAGCCCGGGCACTGCGGCGCTCACGTCACGCGTGCGCTCGAGGGTGGAAAACCCCTTGCCCTCGCGCAGCGCCCGATGGCGCGCGATGCGGCGGGCGCCCTCTTCCCCGAAGGGCTCCATCGTTGCCAGGTACACGCGGGGGCCGTCGTGCCCGAGGCACAGGGACTCGGCGTAGGCGCTCTTGCCGCTCGCGGCGGCGCCGATGACGAGCGTCACCGTCATTTCCCGGCCTCGAAATGCTCGTAAGCAGCCATGCCAGTCGCCGTGAACGTCTTCCCACCCCGGTACACGCGCAGCGCCGAATCCAGAAGGGGCAGATACGCCATGGCGCCCGCGCCCTCGCCCAAGTGCATGCCTGCGTCGAGGGGTGCCTTTATGCCGAGCTCGCGAAGGAGCTCCTGGCTTGCGGGTTCGCTTGATGCGTGGGTGCCCACGAGGTAGCCCAAGGCGTTGGGGCACAGGCGCGCCGCGCACAGGGCCGCCGTGCAGGATATGACCCCGTCGAGGAGCGCCGGCGCCTTCGAGACCGCGGCCCCCAGGTAGAAGCCGCACATCGCAGCGATGTCGAAGCCGCCAACCTTCGAGAGCACGTCGATCGGGTCGGCGGGATCGGGCGAGTTCGCGTCGATAGCGCGCTCGACCACGTCGCGCTTGCGCGCGAGCGAGGCGTCCGAGAGCCCCGCGCCGCGCCCGACGAGGCTCCGCGCGTCCGCCCGGATGAGCACTGCGGCCACCGCCGCCGAGGTGGTCGTGTTGCCGATGCCCATCTCGCCCGCGGCGAGAAGGCGCACGCCGGCGCGGGCAAGCCCGCACGCGACGGCGATTCCGACCTCAATCGCGCGCACGGCCCCATCGCGAGACATAGCGGAGCCGTGCGCGATGTTGCCGCTCCCCCGCCGCACGTTCGCGCGCACCATGCGCGCGTCTTCTATGCCCCGAGCCATACCCACGTCGACGGGCACGACCTCGGCACCCGCGAACGCCGCCATGCGGCAGGCGCTCGTGGCCCCCTCGCACATGTTGCGCGCGACGGCTCGCGTCACGTCTTGTCCGCTTTGCGACACGCCTTCGGCAACGACCCCGTTGTCGGAGAAGAATACCGCGAGCGCACGAGGAAACTCGGCCACCTCGGCGCTCCCCTGAGCTGCGGCGATACACGCGACAGCGTCTTCAAAGTCGCCCAATCCCCCCAAGGGGTGCGCGATGGAGTCCCACGCGGCGTACGCGGCGGCGCGGGCGCACTCGTCTGCAGGCGCGATCCGGGAGAGCGCGGCTTCGAGCACGGCGCCCGGAGCCGACGAGAACGCTCGCTCGACTTCCTCGCGGATGCAGGCAAGCGCGGTTTCGGTTGCTTCAGCCATGCCGTCTCCTCTCTGCGAACGACGCTGCGGCAGACGCGAACGCGCGCGCAACGTCGGGGTTAGCAGGATAGTACACATGCGGGAAGCCCGCCACCAGGGACGGGGTGGTCGTCATGCACGGCCAGCCCTTGTCGCGCCGGGGCTTCTGCGCCCAAAAGTCGCCGCCCGGGCAGGTGGACTGCCAGTAGTGGAACTCGTGCGCGCGGATGCGTGTGCCGCGCGGCCCGTAGAGCCCGTCGCGTTGGGAAGTAAGCTCCACGTACCCGAAATGGGACAGCCTTCCCCCGTTCTCGCTTGCGCCCTCAAGGGCGCCCGCAACAGGCCAGCGCCGCCCCTCGCTATCGGCGATTTCGCGCTGCAGGTACAGAAACCCACCGCATTCGGCGACCGTCGGCATGCCGGATTCCACCGCGCGCCGCACCGCCTCGCGCATCGGCGCGTTCTCGGAGAGCTGCCGCGCATGGAGCTCCGGGTAGCCGCCCCCCAGATAGAGGGCGCTTGTCCCCCGGGGCAACTCGCTATCACACAGGGGGCTGAAAAAGGCCAGCTCGCAACCCAGATCCTCGAGCGCGCGCAGGTTCTCCTCGTAGTAGAACGAGAACGCCTCGTCACGCGCAACGGCGACGATGGGCCGCGCTCCCGCGATCGGCTCCAACCGGTAAGGTTCCTCGCGGATATCGGGTGCCGTCGCCGCCATTTCGAGCAAGCGGTCGACGTCGACGCTCTTTTCCACCAGCTCGGCCATCTTGTCGATGCGCGCGGAGAGCTGCTCGACCTCGTCGGCGGTCACAAGCCCCAGATGCCGGCTTTCGAGCGAGAACGCCTCGTCGGCGGGGATATTCCCCAAAACCGCGACGCCCGTGTGCTTCTCGATCGCAGGCGCCGCGTAGGCGCAGGCAGCGGCGCTCGTCTTGTTCAGCACGACGCCGCGCACGTTCGCACAAGGCAGGAACTCGGCGATGCCGCGGATTACAGCGGCGAGCGATAAAGACGCCCCGCGCCCGTTCACCACTAAAACGACCGGCGTTTCCGTGTCGCGCGCAACCTGGTAGCTGCTCGCGTCGGCCACGCCGGGCGCCATGCCGTCGTAGAAGCCCATAACCCCCTCGAGCACCGCGACATCCGCGCCCGCGGCGCCGCGTGCGAGCAGGGCGCGCAGCGTCGGGGCGTCGGTGAAGAAGCCGTCTAAATTGCCCGAGCGCGCACCCACGACGCGGCGATGAAAGAGCGGGTCAATGTAGTCGGGGCCGCATTTGAAGGCCGCGCATGCAATGCCGCGGCGCGCGAGCGCGCGCAGGAGCGCGCACGTTACGACCGTCTTGCCGCTCCCGCTCGAGGGCGCAGCGACCATGAAGCGCGGGATGGACGTGCTCACCGGGCGCCGCCTTCCCCACCTGCGGCGCTGCAGTTAGCAAGCGAGACCACCTCAACGGATGGGTTCCCCTCGACAGAGAGGTCCTCCCCGACAGGCGACTCAGCAAGCGCGCCGACTTCGGCAAGCTCCTCGGCATCCGCGCCCGCACCACGCGCGCTGACGAGGAACACGGGGTTTTGCGCCTTCATAAGATGGTGCGAGCCTACAGCCTCGGCACGGGCGGCCGACACCTGGCACGCCTCGAACCCCTTAAAGCGCGAACCCGAGAGGAGCGCGCACGCCTCGGTGAGCGTCTCAACGGTGACGCATGGCACGCACAGGCGAACCTGCGAGTTCTTCTCGAGCGCCGCCTCCACGATGGAGGGAAGCTCGCCCGCGCTCCCGCCGACGAACACGGCGTCGGGGACAGGCAGTTTCGCGAGTGCTTCGGGGGCGACACCGGGGACCGCATGCACGTTGCCGCACCCGAATGCATCCGCGTTCTCTCGGATGAGCCGCACGCCGGCCGCGTTGCGCTCGACCGCCCATACCGACCCCGCTCGCGCGACGAGCGCCGCCTCGATCGACACGCTCCCCGTGCCGGCGCCGACATCCCACACGGTGTCGGTCGCGGTAAGGCGCAGCTTCGCGAGCACGACGGCGCGCACCTCCTGCTTGGTCATGGGAACGTCGCCGCGGATGAAGAGCTCGTCGGGAATGCCCGAGGAAGCGTACGGCCAGCGGGAGCTCGCGGCGCGGGATGCGCCCGCAGAGTCCGCCGCGAAAGAAGCCGCCGCGGGCGCAGACGCGCCGGCCGGCGCCTCGGAGGCTGCGCTAGAGCCCGCAGGCGACCCGGCGCAGCCTGCGAACTCGATAAGCATCACGTTCAAGTCGTCGAACGTCTGACCTGCGATTTCACTTGCGGTCGCGCAGGTGATGCGCTCGTCGGGGTACGACAGGCGCTCGGCCACCGTCACGCGCGCGTCCGCGAAGCCCGCCTGCACAAGCTCGCCCGAAAGCCGCGAGGGGTCTTCCCCGCCCGACGTGGCGAGGAAGAGCTCACCTGCGCGCTCGGCCTCGGCCACGATGTCGCACGCCACGCCGTGAGCGCTCGCGAAGCGCCAATCCTGCCATGGACGCGCGAGGCGCGCGGCGAGATACGACGCTGAGCTTATGCCGGGAATGACGCGCACGTCCACCCGCGCGTCGCCGGAGAGCGCCTCCACCAGGCGGCGCGCGCCGCTGAACAGCCCCACATCGCCCGTCATCACGACCACGGCGCGCTGCCACGACGCCGCATCAGTGAGCGCGGCGACGATGTCCGCCGTCTTCACGAGCTCGCATCTCACCACGTCGGGCGGCACGTCGATGCCGACAAGCGCGCGATGAGCGCCGATGACCACGTCGGCGATGTCGATCGCGTCGAGCGCCGCACGCGAGAGCAAGTCGGGGTTTCCGGGCCCCGCCCCGATGATCGTTACCTTTCGCATGGAATCTCCCGATACCCGCGCGGCGTGACCATACGGCCGCCTACACGCTTCGTGTCCGCGTTGCCGACGAACACGGTGGTGAACATGTCGGCGTCGAACTCCCCCAGCTCGGAGAGCCTGCACATGCCCGACTGCTGCCCCTCGCGCCCGATGTTGCGTACCCAGCCGCAGAGCGTGTCGGGGGCCTTCCATTCGAGCATAATCTTCGCCGCGCGCGAGAGCCTGTCGGCGCGCTTTCTGCTGCGCGGGTTGTACAAACAGATGCAGAAGTCGGCGCTCGCCACGGCAGCGAGCCTGCGCTCGATGACCTCCCACGGCGTGAGCAGGTCGGAGAGCGACACGACCGCGAAGTCGTGGGCAAGCGGGGCGCCGAGCACCGCCGACCCGCTCTGAGCCGCGGTGGCCCCGGCGATAACTTCCACGTCTACATCGGGGTAGTCCTCCGCAAGCTCCAGCACGGGGCTCGCCATGCCGTACACGCCCGCGTCACCGCTGCACACGAGCGCCACGGCTTCTCCGCTCTGCGCGCGCGAAAGCGCCAGGCGGCACCGTTCGACCTCGTGCATCATCGGCGTCGCGAGATGCGCCGCGTCGGGCACGGCGGCGAGCGCGAGCTCCACGTATTTCGTGTACCCCACAACGATGTCGGCCGCCTCGAGCGCGCGTCGAGCCGCAATCGTCATGCCGTCGGGGCCGCCCGGGCCGATCCCCACCACGAAGAGCTTTCCCATCACCGCTCCTTAAACGAAAGTTCGATAGTTACCTTGGAAAACGCGACGGTCACGCCGCCGTGAGCGAGCTTCGGGAAGATAAGTTTGCCCCCGCCCGCGAGCGCCGCGCGCTCGCACACATTGTCGACCCCCACCGTCGCACGCACGAAATCAGATGGCGAAACGCTGCCTTCGACCTGCGACAACTCCTCTGCGGAATACGTCGCAAGCGGGATATTGCGCGCGCGGCAGAAGGCGAGCAGACCCTCCTCGTGCGCCTTCACGTCGATCGTCGCCGCCTCGCGCACGGCCGAAGGCGAGATGCCCGCCTGCCCGCACGCGAGAAGAAACGCCTCCCCGATCGCTTCGGCGCACGCACCGCGACGGCACCCTATGCCCGCAACGATGCAGGGCACGACAAGGCGAAGCGACTCGGGCGCAGGCGCCTGCGCCCGCACGCCCGCCGGCTTCCCCGTCACACCGGCGGGTACGACCTCGCCCGTTGTCTCCGCCGCGCGAACGGACGCACCCGCATTCGCGCCAGCGAACGGCGACACGACGATATCGGCCCGAGCGCGGTCGGACGCAATGTCAACCCCCTCAGGCGGCTGTCCCGAAATCGGCATGTCGGAATAGAGCGCCACGCGCCCGCCCGAAAGCAGCCGCGCCGACACTCGCTTGATAGCCTCGGGATTCGAAACGGCGAGCCCCGCACAGCGCGCCCACGTATCCACCGCCCACACGCCGCGGACGTCGGTCGCCGTGGTGATGACGGGGATGGCCCCTGCCGCGCGTGCCACAGTTTGCGCAAGCTCGTTCGCACCGCCCAAATGCCCCGACAAAAGCGGGACGGCAAAGCGCCCCGCCTCGTCGATCACCACAACCGCGGAATCGCTTGCCTTCGAGGCGACATGCGGCGCGATCGCCCGCACGGCGATGCCCGCCGCGCCCACGAACAGAAGCGCGTCCGACGCTTCCCACGCGAGCGCCGTCCATGCGCGCAGGTCGGCCTTCCCCTCGCCGAACCCGCGCGAAACGGAAACGTCCCAGCCAGGGTCATCTTCACCTGTCTGCGCGCAATCGGAAAGCGCGCGTGCGGTGCGCTCCGCCAACGCATATCCCCTCTCAGTGAACGCTATGCAGGAAACCCTCATCTAGCGCACCACCATCGTCGAGAAGTAGCTGCCCCGATCGGGCACATCGTCGACCGAGCGGTACACGCGCTCGCCCGGAAGCCCGCAGTCCTCTACGAGCTCGGCACCGTCGAAGGCGCCCTCCTCGCGAAGGATGCACTTCGTGTCCGCAAGCGAGCGGCGCGCCTTCATGACCACCTTCGTCCCCGGCCAGCCGATTGCGCGGCGCACGTCGTCGTAGCCGCCGGGCACGATGTGCAGAGGCGACGACATCTCGGGCGTGAGGTCGCGCTCGAGCGCCGCGGCGACCGCGCAGAAGCTCGGCACGCCGAGAATGGCGCGCGCCTCGAACCCGCGGGCGCGCACGTCGGGCGCTATGCGCTGGAAGGTGGCGTAGATGCTCGGGTCCCCCAGGTTCAGCAGCGCGACGTCGCGGGCCGCATCCAGGTGCGCGACAAGCTCGCGAACAAGCGAGGCATGCTCGGCCGCGCGGCGCTCGGCGTCGCGCGTCATCGAAAATCGCACGGGGATCACCGTCTTGCCTGTAAGGTCGACGGCGCCGCGCACGATGTCGAGCGCGACCATGACCCCGTCCGCCGTCTGCGGTGCGGCGATGACCGGACACGATTCGATTGTGCGGACGGCCTTGATCGTGAGCAGCTCGGGGTCGCCAGGCCCCGTGCCCACCCCGTACAGCACGCCTTTACTCATACGTCGCCCCCAATTCCCCGATAACTGCATCGGCGCCCGACGTGCGGAAAAGCTCGCGGCGCTCGGCGTCGAACACGACCGCGGCGATATCGCATGCGCCCGCCGCGCGGCGGCGCAACCTGTCCTCGGTTGCCGCAGCGAGCGAGGCGCGCGCAGCGTCCCCCACGCCGGCGGCCTCGATTGCCTCGAGCGCCGCCGTGGTCGTGACCGACGACATGATCTCGCGCACGGTCTTCGCGTCCGCGCCGGCCAAGGCCGCGTGGGCGGCCAGAATCTCCGAGCGGCAGTCGGCGGTACGCGAATGGGTGTCCATGATGCCGCCCGCGACCTTCACCAGCTTGCCGATGTGTCCCACAAGAAGGACATTGGTAAATCCCTCGCGAACGCAGCAATCAATCGCATCGCCCACAAAGTTGGAGATGAAGACCATCGGCGCTCCGTTTAGGTGAAAATGCCCCGAGATGAACTGCTCGCCGTAGTTGCCGGGCGTGAGCACGACTCCGCGCCGCCCCATAGCCGCATGCTGCCGGATCTCGAGCTCGATGCTGTCGCGCAAGGCAGCGAGGCTGCGCGGCTCGACGATGCCCGTCGTGCCCAGGATGGAGATGCCGCCCTCTATCCCCAGGTGCGGGTTGAAGGTCTTTTTGGCAAGGGCAACACCCTCGGGCACCGAAATCGTCACAGCAATATTTCCAGAAAAGCCGTGCGCGGCGCACACCTCGCGCACGGCCGAAGTGATCATCGCGCGCGGCGTCGCGTTGATGGCGGCCGCCCACACCGGCTGCTCGAGCCCGGGCAACGTCACGCGCCCCACGCCCACGCCGCCATCGACGGAAATTTCCGATTCGCGCGCGGGCACGCCCTTGCCGCCCGCAGCACCCGTGCCCGACCCCGCATGTTCCACGCGCGCGTACACGAGCACGCCGTCGGTCACATCGGCATCGTCGCCTGCGTCCTTTCGCACGGCGCACTGGGCGGACCCCTCGCCGATGCATGCGTCGACCACGTTCGCCTCGACGGGCAGCCCGCCGGGGGTGACGATCGACACGCAGCCGACGGGCTTTCGTGACAAGAGCATCTCGCAGGCCGCCTTCGCCGCGAGCGTGGCGCAGCTCCCCGTGGTATAGCCGCAGCGCAGGCGGGTCGTCCCCGTATATATGTAGTGCTCGAAGGCCACGTTAGCTGCTCGCCTTCCGATACCCCGTGGCAAACGAAGGGTCGTAAAGCTTGCTGCGCTCGTACGACTCCGCTTGCGCGCCGTCGTGCGCAAGTCCGCCGCGAGCTCCGAGCACGCGGCCCACCACCACGAGCGCCGTGCGGTCGATGCCCTCTCGCGCGCCCGCATCGGCGAGCGTGCCCACTGTGCAGCGCACCACGCGCTCCTCAGGCCAGGTCGCCTTGTACACGAGCGCCGCCGGCTCGTCGGAGCTGCGGCCCGCGGCCAAAAGCTCGGCGGAAAGCTCGGCGAGCATACCCGAGCTCAGGAAGATGACCATAGTCGAGCCGCTTTCCGCCATGGTGCGCATGCCCTCGCCCGCGGGCATGGGGGTACGTCCAGAAAGCCGCGTGATCACGACCGACTGGCTGATTCCCGGCAGCGTGTATTCCTGGCGAAGCGCCGCCGCGGCACCGCAAAAGCTCGACACGCCGGGCACCACCTCGTAGTCCACGCCGCGCGCGTCGAGCGCGTCCATCTGCTCCTGGATGGCGCCGTACAGGCACGGGTCGCCCGTGTGCAGGCGCACCACTTCCTCGCCCCGCGCATCTGCCGCGCACATCACGTCGAGCACTTCCTCCAAGGTCATGTGCGCGCTGTCGTAGACGATGCAGGATTCCTTGCACTCGGCGAGCAGCTCGGGGTTCACAAGGCTTCCCGCCCAAACGACCACGTCGGCCGCGCGCAGAAGGCGCGCCCCGCGCAGCGTGATAAGGTCGGCGGCGCCCGAGCCTGCGCCAACGATATGAATCATCCGAGCCTTCCCTTCCCGTTTCTCATCGCAACCGTTTACGCCGCCATTCGCGCAGCGGGCAAAACACGGCGCCTGCGGCAGCAATCGGCGCAAATACGCAGGCAGGAGGCGCAATGCCGCCCGCCCTGGCTTTGACACGTTCACAAGTGCCCACTATCATAGTAAAAGTTTCGGCAACGAGCATATGACAATCGGATAAAAGGAAATGACCGGCGCGGCGCCCGCACAGCCCGCGCTGGCTTGCGGAGGGAACCAGGTGGGAATCCTGGGCAAGGGACATTACTGTATAGGACGCGCGGGCGAACCGCCTCGCGCCCCAAGCCAGACTGCTTCGCCTTTTCCTCACGGCATCGCCGTGGCGTTAGCTCCTTGTGAACCCCGAGGGGTGCGCTTTTCTTTCGCTTGTGCCGACAAGCAACTGTCGCCGGGGGACCGGCAAACCGAGGAAAGGAAAAACCATGTCCGACCAGATGTCACGCCGCGGCTTCATGAGCGCCGCAGCAACCGGAGCCGTCGCGCTCGCCGGAGTCGCGCTCGCGGGCTGCTCCAACACCTCCGCAAGTTCCGAAAAATCGAGTGAAAAGGAGAAGGCCGTGAAGCCGGTCATCCTCGTCACGAGCTTCGGCACGAGCTACAACGACTCGCGCCACATCACCATCGGCGCCATCGAAGACGCTATCCGCGAGAAGTACTGGCAGGACTACGACATCCGCCGCGCCTTCACCGCGCAGATCATCATCGACAAGCTGAAGAAGCGCGACGGCATCACGATCGACAACATGACCGAGGCGCTCGACCGCTGCGTGGAAGACGGCGTGAAGGAAATCGTCGTGCAGCCGACGCATCTCATGGGTGGCCTGGAATACACCGACGTGAAAGACGAGCTCGACAAGTACGCCGACAAGTTCGACAAAATCTCGCTCGGCGACCCGCTGCTCACCTCCGACGACGACTACAAGAAGGTGGCCGCAGCCATTAAGGAGAACATGGCGTCCTTCGACGACGGCAAGACGGCGCTGTGCCTCATGGGCCACGGCACCGAAGCCGATTCCAACGCCGACTATGCCAAGATGCAGGAAGTGTTTAAGAACGAGGGCTTGACGCAGTTCTTCGTCGGCACCGTCGAGGCTGAACCGACCTGCGAGGATGTTATCGCCGCCGCGAGCGCCGCAGGCTACAAGAAGGCCGTGCTCGCGCCGTTCATGGTGGTCGCGGGCGACCACGCGAACAACGACATGGCAGACGAGACCGACCCCGACAGCTGGGCTGCGAAGTTCGTGGCCGCCGGCTTCGAAGTGACGTGCCTGCTCCAGGGTCTGGGACAGAACGTCGCGGTCGACGACATCTACGTCTCGCACGTGGACGACGCCATCGCCAAGCTGTAAACTCGCCGCGCACGGGGGCGCCGGTCGCGTCCCCGTGCAACGGGCATGCGCCTTCCCCGACTGACGGCGCATGCCCGTTGCATTCGCATCCCGCCCGCCCACCGCACGGCGCGGGCGGTCGAAGCGATTGAAAGGAACCCCTCCATGTTGAAGAAAACCCTCGTCTTCGCCCTGTCGGCGGCGCTTCTCGCGTTCTCGCTCGCCGGCTGCGCCGGAAATTCAAGCGACGGCGCAAAGGCAAGCAATACCGATTCCCAGGAAAAGACCGAGCAGGCGGCCGATGCAACCGAGGGCGCAAGCGCTGCCCCCATCACCGCCGACAAGGTGGCCGACGGCACCTATCCGATCACCGTAGATTCCAGCTCGAACATGTTCAGGATTGTGGACGCCCAGCTCATCGTGGAAAACGGCTCCATGCACTGCGTGATGACGCTTTCCGGCACGGGCTACGGCAAGCTCTTCATGGGCACGGGCGACGAGGCTGCCGCCGCGAGCGAGGCCGACTTCATCCCCTATGTGGAAAACGCGGAAGGTAAGTACACCTACGACGTGCCCGTTGATGCGCTCGACGAGGACACCGCCTGTGCCGCGTGGAGTATTAGAAAAGAGCAGTGGTACGACCGCACGCTTGTGTTCGAATCCGCCGGCGTCGATCTGCGCGCCGACGCACTGAAGTAACGCCATGCGGTCGATTCTTCCCAAGGGGGAAAACAGGAAGCGCCACAGCATCGCGGCGCGCGCGATCGCCTGCGTTCTCATCGCCCTGCTCGCGCTTCCCTTCGCGGGGTGCAGTGCGAGCCCAAACGCGACCGGTGGCACGGCGGGCTCTCAGGAATACACTGTGAGTGTCTCGCTTTCCGGCGGGTCAGGGCGCGCAAGCATCGCCTCACCCACCACAATTGTGAAGGATGGCGACACCTACACCGCGACCATCACCTGGTCGAGTTCGAACTACGACAAGATGACCGTCGACGGCGTGGACTACGCGCCCGTAAACGACGGCGGCAACTCCACGTTCGAGATACCCGTCACGCTCGACGAGGACATCGCCGTGTCGGCCGAGACCGTCGCCATGTCGACGCCGCACACCATCGACTACACGATCCACTTCGACTCATCCACCATGAAGGAGAAATCGGGCGACGAAGCAAGCGGCGGCTCCCCTGCGGGAACGGCTTCAAGCGCCGCGGCCGACTTCCACAACGCCGATTTGGGCTGTGGCTGGAAGCCAACAGGGGCGCTTCAGCTTGAATACGCCGAGCACTTCACTGTCGACGAGTTCGAAGGCGGTCTGCGGCTTATCTGCGTTTCGAATGGGGAGCGTTTCCTCGTGGTGCCGCAAGATGCGAAGGTACCTGATGGGTTGAGCTCCGACATCGCGGTCATAAGGCGCCCCGCCGACAAGGTGTACCTCGTGTCGTCGGCGACGATGTGCCTGGTCGACGCGCTCGATGCGAACGACAATATCGTCATGTCGGGCACGAAGGCCGACGATTGCTCGGTCGCAGGCTTCAAAAGCGCGCTCGAAAGTGGGGCGATCGCCTACGGCGGCAAGTACAGCGCGCCCGACTACGAGCGAATATCGGCCTCGGGCTGCACGCTCGCCATCGAGAACACCATGATCAACCACACGCCCGATGTGAAGGAAAAACTGCAGAAGCTCGGGCTCGTCGTGCTCACCGAACAGTCGTCGAGCGAGCCCGAAGCACTCGGGCGCGTCGAGTGGATTAAGCTTTTCGGCGTCCTGTTCGACAAGGAAGACGAGGCCGCGCACCTGTTCAACGAGCAGAAGGCCCGCGTCGAGCAAACGTCGGGGCTCGCGTCGTCAGGTAAAACCGTGGCGTATTTCTACATTAACTCGAACGGGGCCGCCGTCACGCGGCGGGCGGGCGACTACGTGGCGCAGATGATCGAGCTTGCAGGCGGCAGCTACGCGCTCGATGACGCGCAGACGGCGTCGACGTCAGGTTCGTCAGTAACGCTCGAAATGGAGCGCTTCTACGCGACGGCGAAGGATGCCGACATCATCGTCTACAACGGCACCATCGACGAATCGGTTGCCACCTTGAACGACTTCGTAGGCAAAAACGCGCTATTGTCGCAGTTCAAAGCCGTGAAGAACGGCAACGTCTGGGTCACAAGCGCCGACATGTACCAGCAGATGACTTCTACCGCCGACATTATCGACGAGCTGCACGGGGCGTTCACCGGCGATGACGCGAGCGACTTCCATTATCTGAGGAAGCTCGGTTAGCGCCATGAGAAGCCGGCTTTCCATGGCATACGACGAATCGGGGCGCGCCGCGCGGTGTCGCGTCGTTACGGTGCTGCTCGCTGTTGCCCTCATCGTGCTCGTCGGGGCCAACCTGTGCATCGGGAGCGTGCTCGTGCCCGCAGACCACATCCCCGGTATTCTTTCGGGCGGCGCGGCCAATTCCATGGAAAGCCAGGTCATCTGGGAGATTCGCCTGCCGCGCGTGCTTTCAGCCGTGCTTCTCGGCGGGGCACTTTCGCTTTCCGGGTTCCTGCTGCAGACGTTTTTCAACAACCCCATCGCCGACCCGTTCATCTTGGGCGTCTCCTCGGGCGCAAAGTTCGTCGTCGCGCTTACGATGATCGTACTTCTAGGCGCGAACCAGGCCATGTCCTCGCCGGCCATGGTGGCCGCAGCGTTTCTGGGCTCGCTTATCACCATCGGCTTCGTGCTCCTCATCGCACGGCGCATAAGTTCCATGGCCATGCTCATCGTGGCGGGCGTCATGGTGGGATACATCTGCTCGGCGGCGACGAACTTCCTCATCGCCTTCGCCGACGACCAGTCCATCGTGAACCTGCACAACTGGTCTTTGGGTAGCTTCTCGGGTTCGAGCTGGGACGACATCGCGGTCATCGCGGTCGTGGTGATCACCGTGAGCGCATGCGTATTCGCGATATCGAAGCCCCTTTCCGCCTTCCAGCTGGGAGAAGCCTACGCGAAAAGCGTCGGCGTGAACGTCGAACGCTTCCGCGTGGTGCTCGTCCTTCTAGCGAGCATGCTCTCCGCCTGCGTGACCGCGTTCGCTGGTCCGGTGTCGTTCGTAGGCATCGCGGTTCCGCATCTCGTGAAGTCGGCGCTAAAGTCGTCGAAGCCCATCCGCGTGATTCCTGCGTGCTTCTTGGGAGGCGCCATCTTCTGCGCGGGCTGCGATTTGATCGCGCGCACGCTGTTCTCTCCCGTCGAGCTTTCCATCAGCGCCGTCACCGCCATCTTCGGCGCTCCGGTGGTTATCGCGCTCATGTTGAAGAAGCGGGTGAGGTAGATGGGGGAATTCGTGCCGCGGCCCAAAACGCTCGGAGGGGACATTCCATGCTTAGACAGTCCTGAGCTCGCACGAAAGCGCCAGAAGGCACTTTCGGCTCGTGCGGAACTGCGCGCGGAACGCCTCCTCCGAGCGGAGCCGAACCTCGAAACTACGGTCGAAACGCAGGCTGACGGAGCGCCGCTTTTCCACATAAGCGACCTGTCGGCGGGCTACGACAAGAAGGTCGTAGTCGAAGGCGTCGATCTGGAGGTTCGCGCGGGCGACGTCGTGGCGCTCATCGGGCCGAACGGCTCGGGCAAGTCGACCATCTTGAAAACCATCACACGCCATCTGGCACCGCTTGCCGGCGCGGTCGAGCTCGACGGGCGGGAGATTTCCCGATGGAAGACGGCGGAGTTCGCAAGGAACCTTGCCGTTATGCTGACAGATCGCCCCCGGACCGAGCTCCTCACCTGCCGCGATATCGTAGAGGCGGGAAGGCATCCCTACACCGGGCGAATGGGCACACTCTCGCCCGACGACAATAGTCGGGTCGACGAGGCCATGAAAACCGCACATGTGGAAGAGCTCTCCGAGCGCGACTTCATGCAGATAAGCGACGGGCAACGCCAGCGCGTCATGCTCGCACGCGCCATCGCGCAGGATCCGCGTGTGCTCGTGCTCGACGAGCCCACGTCGTATCTCGATATCCGCTACCAGATCGACCTGCTGCGAATACTTCGCCACCTTGCGAAATCGCGGAATGTGGCTGTCATCATGTCCATCCACGAACTCGAGCTCGCGCAGAAAAGCGCCGACAAGGTGATTTGCGTGAAGGACGGCCGGGTCTTCCGCGCCGGCGCACCCGAGGACATATTCACGCGCGAGACGATTGGCGAGCTCTACGGCCTTCAGCATGGCACCTTCAACGAGCGCTTCGGCAGCGTGGAAATTGGGCGCCCGCACGGCGATGCGCACACGTTCGTCATCGCCGGCGCAGGTACGGGGTCGGCTGTGTTTCGCCAGCTCGTCCGGCAGGGCAAGGCGTTCTACGCGGGCGTTCTGCACGAAGGGGACATCGACTGCGAGCTCGCGCGCGACCTGGCAGCGGAATGCGTGGCCGAGCGCGCCTTCGAGCCAATCGGGGATAGAACCATAGCCCGCGCCAAAGAGCTCCTCGTCCACTGCGCGCGCCTTATCGTGTGTCCCGCCGCCTTCGGCACCATAAACGCCCGCAACGCAGAGCTCGTCGAGTTCGCACGCTCGCACGGTATCGAGGTCATGCGAGCGTGCGAAGGCACATCGGAGGATTCCCAATTGGGGTGGAAAGGATAAACTGGACTTTCTTTTAAGGATCCTCAGGCTACAGCTCCTACGCCGGCGAGGTCTACAAGGCGCCGGAGAACCTCGTAAACAGGAATTTCCACGCCGACGAGCCCAACTAGGCCTAGTCCAAGCGAGATTCCAGACTCGACAGGCCGTTGAGAGTCAGATCGTTGGCGACCTCAGAGACGCGCTCGATAGGAACCGATCCGTCAGACAGTGCCCACGTGCGATAGATGCCGATGATACCCGACAGCAAAAACGCCAGATAGTAATCGAACATCTCGTCCTTGAGACCTTGTGGCAGCAGATCGCGCTCGGCAATCTCGTGCTCGAGCGGCGCACGAAGACGAGCCATAAAATCATCGAGCGGAATATTCTCGATCAGCTGACGATTGAGCACCAGGTTGTTGCACAGCGCCTCGTTTACGGTTTTAAAGAAGGTCGCCGCCGCGCCCAGAGCGCGCTCGTTGGTGTCACCGTCCATGGAAGCAAGCGTTTTCTCGACCGAGTCGACAATCATCTCCACCACATCGACGGCAATGGCATCGAGCAGGCCGTCAACCGTGCCAAAGTGCACGTAGAAGGTCTTGCGGTCGACATTGGCCTCGCGCGCGATGGCACTCACCGTAATGTCTGCCAGCGGCTTTTCCATGAGCAAGCGCTCAAAAGCGGAAAGGATGGCATTGCGGCTGCGAACGATACGGCGATCAATACGCAGTTTACTGGTGGCCATGGGTGTGTCCCTTCGATATGCGAGCATTCATCAACAGATGAGAGATAATCTACGTAAGAGGATTATCCCCCATACAGCTCAAATATGCCCCGCATCATGAAGAACGCACGACTGCCCTACCGCGACTTAGGGTGCTTCTTCTTATTGAGCGCCGACGGAGATACGCGGATACCGTCGCCCGTCTGGCGCACATAGGCTTTATGAGCCGGCTTAGCGGTCCCAGAAGCCTTCTGAGCGTGCTTCCTGGGATCAACGGTAACAGCATTCGTAGGGTGCGGCTTAGTGGGCGCAGAGGGCGTCTGAGGCTCGCGGCCGAGCTTGCGCATCACGCGATCCCAGCGCGCATGGATGCTCTCGTTGTGGGCGCTCTTAAGGCCCAGCAGGGGCGCAGCCAAAATGGTCGGCGCGATAAACGTAATGAGACGCCACAGCAGATAGCCGGCGGTCGAAGCCGACCCAAAGAAATGACCCAAGAACAAAGCAAAGCCGCCCTCAGCGCCACCAGTTCCACCGGGCAAGGGAACCGCAGAGCTCAGCAGCTGGACAAAGGCGCTCGCGGCCATGACCGAGAAAAAGTCGACCTCGTGGTGGCCAAAGGCGAGCATCAGAAAATACGGCACCAGATAGAAAAACGCGAGCTGCAGCATGGTGATAAACACGGTGAGCAGCATGGAAGAAAAATGTCCGGCCGAAAGCTTGAACTTCTCGGAGAAGGAGTAGATCTCGCCATCGACAAACGAGCGCCATCCATCGATCTTAGTGGCCGAGACACCTATGCGCTCGAGCCAATTGATGATGCAATGGGCGACGCGCGTGACGGTCTTAGGCATGAGCGCGACGGCGAAGATGCCGAGCAGGATGCAGCAGTGACCGCCAAAACTAAAGACGCACAGCAGCGTCATGTCGCCATAGCGCTCGGCAAAAAACGGCATGCGAGCAAGCAATAGGATAGCACCCCAGGCAACAAGGCCAAACTGATACACAATAAATCGGGTGAACTGCGTGGCACCCGCTTCGCCCACGTTTTGGCCCGCTTTGGTCAGGCGGTAGATCTGGGCAGGCGTAGAGCCCATCATCATGGGCGTCAGGTTGCCAAAGAAGATGCCACTCGCCTCGACCGAGATCAGGTCGCGAATGCCGACGGGTGAATTGGGGTCGAGCCAGACGGCGATCGCATAGGCCACAATGCCAAAGAACAGATACATAAACATGCAAAGACACGCGACAACGAGCCAGGGCGCCTGGACGCTCGACATAGCAGCCCAGAACTGCCCCATCTGCCCGGTTACCACCAGATAGACGATATAACCCACCAGCACAACGCCGATAAAGATTGCGCCGCGGCGTGCGCTCTTATTGTCATCGCCGCCCGAGGCCTCAACCTCGACCTGGGGCTTGGACGTATGCTGAGAGGACTCCGTCATGAGACTCCTTCTAACAGTCAAAATATCTTGGTTATTGTACCCGTAAGGGCCATAGGCAGAACGCAAAGCTCTGGTTCAAACGGGAATTGCAGACGGTTGTTTGAAAATAAAAACCCGGGCTTCCATAGGAAGTCCGGGTATCAGATGCGTGGTAGCCCGTACCAGATTCGAACTGGTGATCTCCGCCTTGAGAGGGCGGCGTCCTAAACCGCTAGACGAACGGGCCATAAGCCTCAGCAGAAAAGAAGTGGTAGCCCGTACCAGATTCGAACTGGTGATCTCCGCCTTGAGAGGGCGGCGTCCTAAACCGCTAGACGAACGGGCCACATGACATCTGCACTGCCGTGCTGCGAGGAAATATATTACGGGACAAAAAACATCAGCGCAAGAAGAAATTCCAAATTGCCGAAAAAATTGTCGGCAGGTTATGGAACGCGCAGGTCAACTGGTTAGCTAGTTCAAGTTGAGATGAGCCAGGAGGGCTTCGCGGTTGTTGGGGATGTTGTCCTCGATCACGGCGTCGAGGGCGGCGTTGAGAAGCTGTCCCAGCTCCGGCCCCGGCTTGACGCCGGCGCGGATCAGGTCGCCACCATTGATGGCAAGCATCTTGAGTGTATAGGGCTCCCCCGCCTGCAGCAGATCGTGGGCGAGCGTACGCATCTCCTCGATCGTCTCGACGTAATAGAAGCACGAGGGCGCCTTGCCGAGCGTGTCGGCACGCTTAAGGTCCATGAGCTCGTCCATCAGACGCGGCGTATCGACACCCTCGCCCGAAAGCGCGCGCATCATATTGAGCAGGCAGGAGCGCTCGGGGCGCAGCGGCTTGTCATGGTATTTGATCAGCAGGCACACATCGCGCACCAAATCGTGCGAGAGCGCCAGGCGATCCATGATGACACGCGCCTTCTTGGCGCCGAGCTCGGGATGACCGTAGAAGTGGCCGCTGCCGTCGTGATCGACCGTAAAGCACTCGGGTTTGGAAACGTCGTGCAAAAACGCCGCCCACATAAGGCTCGACGAGGGCGCGACGCCGTCGCACAGCGCCAGCTCCCCTGCCACCGTCAGCACGCGGGCGATATGCTCGTAGACGTTAAACGCATGATAGACGCTGCGTTGATCAAACCCGCGAGCGGACGCGAGCTCGGGCACGGCGGCGCAAACAAGCTCGGGGTAGCGCAGCATCGCGTCTCCCCCATGGCCGGTCGAAAGGATACCCTCGAGCTCAATGCCCACGCGCTCGCGCGCCACAGCATCGAGCAGCGGCGCGCACTCGGCAAGCGCCTGTTTAGTCTTAGGCTCGATCATAAAATCCAGACGGCAGGCAAAACGCACCGCGCGCAGCATGCGAAGCGCGTCCTCGTTAAAACGACGCTTGGGATCTCCAACGGCGCGGATGAGCTTGCGGTCTAGGTCGCCCTGACCATCGTAGCGGTCGACAAGACCACGCTCGGGATGCCAGGCCATAGCGTTAACGGTAAAGTCACGACGCGCCAGATCGTCCTCAAGCGACGCCGCACGCTCCACACTCTGGGGATGGCGGCCGTCGGTGTAAAAGCCGTCTAGGCGGTAGGTGGTGACCTCAATGCGCTCATCATCGCAAATAGCCGTGATGCCGCCAAATTTTATGCCCGACTCAACCACGGCAATATCAGCCGCTTCGAGCGCCTCTTTGGACTCCTGCCACAGGCCGCTGCAGCACATGTCAACATCGTGGCTGGGGCGTCCCATCAGGGCATCACGTACCCAACCGCCCACGTACCAAGCCTCAAGACCTGCTGCCTCAAGCGCACGCAGGACACGGATAGAGGCATCGGTCGGCTGCGTACCGTTGAGCGAAACATTGCACATGCCTATGGCCTCCTGCGACTATCAAATTGGCTATCGATTGCGTCTGCAAGAAGTCTAGCAAGAAACAGCCTCCACTGCACACGCAAGTCCGATAAACAAAAACGCATCCGTCCTGGTCTAAGACGGATGCGAAATAATTGAACTATTCAGGCAAGGTGCCGGAACTAGCAAACCTGACGGATTGCAATACCCTTCTGATACTCATCGACCTTGGCAAAATCGCCCAGACCCGGGCACTCGACCACGTTGGCGCCGGTGGCCATCGAGAGGCGCAGGGCATCCTCGACGCGCTCGGGGGCGTCGTGCCACACGGACAGGAAGGCGGCCAGCGAGGAGTCGCCCGCGCAGACGGTCGACAGCAGCTTGACGTCGAAGGTGCGGTTGGCAAACCAGATGTGCTCGCCGTTGGAGAAGTACGCGCCGTCGCCGCCGAGCGTCAGCAGTACATTCTTAGCGCCCTTGGCGTGCAGCTCGGCCATGGCGCCCTTGACGGACTCGTCGTCGCCACCGCTCACCTTAATGCCAAAGATGTCGAGCAGCTCGTCGTCGTTGGGCTTAATGAGCAACGGCTCCATGGCAATGAGGTCGGCCAACTGATGGCTCGAGATATCGAGCACGAACTCGGCGCCCTTCGCCTTCACGCGACGCAGGACCTCGGCCAGGAAACCCTCGGAGGTGTTGGGGGGCAGCGAGCCGCTAATGACAAGGCAGGTCATGTCGTCGAGTGAATCGATGAGCTCAAACATCTCCTGCTCGTTGGCAGCGTTGATGGAGGCACCAGCATTGACCATGTTGTACTCGGTGTCGGGACCGGCGTTGAGGAACACGTTGACACGCGTGATGCCGTCAGTCCACACGGGCTTGACGGGCACGCCAAGGGCTTCGGCGCCCTTAACGATATACTCACCCGAGAAGCCGGCGAAGAAGCCCAGGATCGTGGTGTCGACGCCGTAGTGGTCGAGCGTAAAAGAGACGTTGAGACCCTTGCCGTTGGGGGTGTAGACAGCGTTACGGGTGCGGGTGACGGTGTTGGCGGACAGGCCATCGCAGGAGATGTTGTAGTCAATAGCGGGATTTGCAGTAAGCGTGTAAATCATGAATGTTCCTTTCACGAAGCAACGTGTTAATGAAAGTATATTCCACGCTTCGGCAAAAGGCTACAACAACTCGGTGAACGGTGTGGAAGCGATGAAGTACGGCAGGACACCTCTCCACCATGGCGGAACAAAAAAGGCGCCCCAGCCGAAACCGGGGCGCCGCATGCGCACGAATATGTCGCGTTTCGCTTACTTGCGATCGAGCTTGCGGACAGCAACGCGCTTGCTGTACTCGTCAACGTGACCAAAGTCGCCGATGCCGACGGACTCGGCAACGTTGGCGCCGGTGGCCATAGCGAGCTTCATGGCCTCCTCGACGTTGTCGCGATCCCTGTACCACTTGTGCAGGAACGCAGCGAGGGTGCAGTCGCCGGCGCAGACGGAAGAGACAAGCTTGATGTTGAACTCACGCTTGGCATACCAGATGTCCTCGCCGTTGGAGAAGTAAGCGTCACCGCGGCTACCACGGGTGAGCAGCACGTTCTGGACGCCGGCCTCGTGAGCCAGCTTCATGGCAACGCGGACCTCGTCGTCGGTGTCGACCGGCACGCCGAAGATAGCCTTCATCTCGTGATGGTTCGGCTTAATGAGCAGCGGCTTCTTGTGAGCGAGCTCCTTGAGCTTGTCGGAGGACAGGTCCAGGACGACGTCAGCGCCACGTGCCTGAGCGTGCTCCATGACCTTTGCCAGGAAGTCAGGCGTAGCTTTGGGAGGCACGGAGCCAGAGACGATCAGGCACTCAAGATCGCCCGCGGTGTCCAGGATGTTGTAGAGCTCCTCCTGGTGCTGCGGCGTGATCGGAGCACCGGGGTTCAGGATGCCGTACTCGTGCTGACCATCGTTGACGTAGGTGTTGATGCGCGTGATACCGTCGGTCCAGACCGGACGGCAGAGGCAACCCAGGTTCATGACCTCCTCGACGATGAACTTGCCCGTGAAGCCGGCGAAAAAGCCGAGCGCGACGGTGTCGACGCCCATCTTCTTAAAGGCGAAGGACACGTCGAGGCCCTTGCCGTTAGCCGTGTAGCTGGCCGAGCCGGTGCGGACGTTCTCGTCGGGCTCGAGCGGAGAGCTCGAAACCGTCATGTCGACAGCCGGGTTAGCGGTTAGCGTGTAGAACATTTACAGTACCCCCTGTATATGTGAGGGCCGCGTGGCCGGCCCATTCCAACCACGCGGTTACCTCTGATACCAAATTAGCGAGCTGCGGACTCGAGCAGTGCCTTGACCTCGGCAGCGGTGTTGCAGGCGAGCGCCTTCTCGGCGAGCTCGTCGCACTCGGCCTTGGTCCACTGGCTGATGGTCTTGCGGGCGCGCAGGATGGACGGAGCGCTCATCGAGAACTCCTCCAGGCCCCAGCTGATCAGCAGCGGCTCGAGCAGCGGATCGGCAGCGGCCTCGCCGCACATACCGACCATGATGCCGGCCTTCACGCCGCTCTCGATGATGTTCTTGAGCGAGCGAAGCACGGCGGGATAGTAAACCTGGTACAGGTTGGAGATGGTGTCGTTACCACGGTCGGCGCACATGGTGTAGCCGATCAGGTCGTTGGTGCCGATGGAGAAGAAGTCGGCGACCTCGGCCAGGCGGTCGGCGAGCAGCGAGGCGGCAGGCGTCTCGACCATGATGCCGACCTCGATGTTCTCGTTGAACTTGCGACCCTCTTCGGTCAGCTCGGCCTTGCACTGCTCGACAAGCTCCTTGACAGCCAAGACCTCCTCGACGCAAGTGACGAGCGGGATCATGATCTTGACGTCACCGAAGGCGCTAGCGCGCAGCAGGGCGCGGAGCTGGACCTTGTACTGGTCGGGGTTGGCCAGGCAGTAACGCACGGCGCGGAAGCCCATGAAGGGGTTCTCCTCCTTGACCATGTGCAGGTACGGAATCTCCTTGTCGCCACCCACATCGAGCGTGCGGATGATGACCGGAGCGCCCTTGAGCGCGCTGGCGACCTTACGGTAGGCGTTGAACTGCTCCTCCTCGGAAGGAAGCTCAGCAGAGTCCATGAACAGGAACTCAGAGCGGAAAAGACCGATAGCCTCGGCGTCATGATCGAGCGCGTTGGGCACGTCATCGGGGTTGCCGATGTTGCAGGCGATGATCTTCTTGATGCCGTCGGCAGTCACGGAAGGCTTGCCACGGAAGGCCTCGAGAGCTGCCTTTTCGGCAGCGAAAGCCTCGGCCTTGGCAGTGTAAGCAGCGAGCGTCTCCTCATCGGGATCGGCCTCAACGATACCCTTGCCACCGTCAACGACAACGGTCATGCCGTTGCGCAGTGCGGTGCAGCTGTTGGAAACCGAAAGGACGGCCGGGATCTCGAGGGCGCGCGCGATGATCGCGGAGTGTGACGTGCGGCCACCGGTCTCGGTGACGATACCGGCAACATGGGCCTTATCGATCGTGGCGGTCATGGACGGCGTGAGGTCGTGCACGACAACGACGGTATTCTCGGGCAGGACGGAGAGGTCGACGACCTCCTTGCCCAGCAGCTCAGCCAGAATACCGGTGCGGATGTCGGCGATGTCGGCCGCGCGCAGACGGAACATCTCGTCGTCCATGGACAGGAACATGTTCTCGAACATGGTCGAGGTGTCCATGAGCGCCTGCTCGGCGCAGGTGCCGCCGTCAATGGCGGCGTTGATGGCGTCGGTCATGCCCGGATCCTGAGCCAGGACAATGTGTCCGCTCATGATCTCGGCCTCGGCCTCGCCCACCGTCTCCTTCATGTGGTCGGCCTGAGCCTGGGTCTTCTCGCAGAAGACCGAAAGAGCGGTCTGATAGCGCTCCTTCTCTGCTGCCGAATCAGCAACCTCGTGCGGCTCAAACGTCAAGTCGGGATCGACGGCGACCATGACGGTGCCGATACCGATGCCCTCGGAAGCGTTGACTCCCTGATACATTCCCATTCCTCTCTCCGTGTCATGTGATAAAGCGTTTTGCCATATCCATGACAAAAGAGCGCAGCTACCTTACAACAGGTCACTGCGCCCCCAAATATGAACTTAGTTGTTCAACATGCGACCCGTTTGAGTTCTACTCGCCAAGACCGCTCTTGATGAGCTCGATGGCAGCAGCCAGAGCCTCGGCCTCGTCGGCGCCGTCGCACTTGACCTCGACCTCGGTGCCGCAGGGGATACCAGCAGCCATGAGGGCCATCGGGGACTTGCCGTTGACCTCCTTCTCGGGGGTGACGACCGTCACGTCACAGGCGTACTTGCCCATGGTGGAGGCGAACAGACCAGCCGGACGCATGTGCAGACCCTGAGGATTAACGAGGGTAGCCTTCTCAGAAACCATAATTGACTCCTTTTTTGTGTTTAACCCCTGTCATGCATGTGGCAGGAGTCAGATTCACGACGTTGTTTATATTAACTCACATCAAACGGTTTTTCATTGTGTTTCGCACGAATTGTTGGACAGATGTCGTTCGCTGTCCGCTCGCCTGCCGGGCGGGGCGGTTAAGTTTGCTGCTCTACAGTCCTGCGCAAGACGGAAAGCACATTAAGTGCTTTCCTTTGCGTGCGGAACTCGCGACAAACTTAACCGCCCCGCCCGGCAGGCGAGCTGCGGGAACTAGGTTGGTCCAAGAAATATCGTGCGAAAGGAATTCTGGCTGAATTATTGTTCGCGTGGGTGATTCAGTCGATGAGGGCTATTTATGCCCTGTTGGGGACTAAGGAGTGTCCCGGGGTGCCGGCAGGAAAGGAACGTCCCTGAGTGCCGGGTGGTATGAAAAAAGGCGAGGACCCGTAGGGAGTCCTCGCCTTTGTTACAGGGGGCGATGTTATTCGCGTACTGCGGAATTAGACCAGGCGGGCGTTGATCGTCTTGGCGATCTCGGCGGCGTCGGTGGAACCCTTGACGGTGGCACGGAAGTCCTCATCCATGAGCGCCTCGGCGACCTTGGACAGGATCTTGAGGTGCGTGGTGCCAGCCTGTGCACCAGGGATGAGCAGAGCGATGGCCACGTTGACAGGAGCGCCGTCCATGGTATCCCAACCGGTCACGCCGGACTCGTCCTTAACGACGATGACGGCAGCCTCGGTAATGGCGTCGGACTTGGCATGCGGGATGGCGAAGCCCTCCATCATGCCCGTGGTGCCCTCGGCCTCGCGGGCCAGGAAGGCGTTCATCACGGCGTCGGCGTCGCTGGCGATACCGGCCTTGACAGCCTGGTTGGAAACGAAGCTCAGAGCCTCGTCACGAGAAGCGAAGTCCTCGGCGACAAAGACATTCTCAACCTTCACGAAGTCGGCAGCCTCGGCCTTAGGGGCCTCAACGGCAGCGGCCTTGGAAGCCTCAACCGGCTTGGCTACAGGAGCGGCCTTCTGATTCTTCTCGAAGTCGTACTTCTTGAAGGCCACGAACAGGATGCCACCGACAACAGCACCGATGAGGATCGCGAGGACCCAAAGCGGACCGTTCTCGACAACGGGCAGGACCAGGAAGCCACCGTGAGGCGCCGGATCGTGAACGTTGAACATAATGGTCAGGATCGAAGCGATAGAGGAACCGAGCATCATGATGGGCATGACCGGCCAGATGTTCTTGGTCATGAACGGAATGGCGCCCTCGGTGATGTGGGTGCAACCAAGAATGAGGTTGACGATACCGGCGTCGTGATCCTCCTGGCTGAAGTACTTCTTGCCGACAACGACGGCGAAGGTGGTGATCAGCGGCGGAACGATGCAAGCTGCGGAGACGGCAGCCATGAAGTTGGTGCCAAAGTTGTAGGTATCGGTGCCAACGCCGGCAGCCAGTGCCTCGGTAAGCATAGCAGTACCAGTGACGTAAGCAGCCTTGTTGACCGGGCCACCCATGTCAAAGGCGCACATGCAGCCGATGGCAAGACCCAGGACAACGGCGCCAGAGGCGGACAGGCCCTTGAGGAAGTCCATCATGGCGGTGTTGATGGCAGCCATGGGGCCCGAAATGCCGAGCATG
Source organism: uncultured Collinsella sp. (assembly GCA_902493145.1). GTDB lineage: Bacteria > Actinomycetota > Coriobacteriia > Coriobacteriales > Coriobacteriaceae > Collinsella. Next base: position 67,614 of record CABUOA010000002.1, read on the forward strand.
ACCAGGCCGACGATAGCCGTCGAGAACAGCGGGTACAGGAAGATGGCCTTGAGGCCGTCCAGGTTCTTGGGCAGACCGGCAAAGACCTTCTCGAGCAGCAGGATGACATAGCCAGCGAGGAAGCCGCCGACGATGCCGCCCAGGAAGCCGAAGCCCACGCCGGCGCCACCGGCGTCGATCATGCCGGTCTCGGCGTTAACAGGCAGGCCCTGAATGGCGATCATACCGGCAACAAAACCAGGGACGAGCGCCGGGCGCTTACCGATGGACTCGGCGATGTAGGCGGAAAGCACCGGAACCATGAGGTTCATGGCGATGCCGCCGATGATCTTGAGCATCGCAGCAAAGCTGTTGTAGTCAGACGCCGTCGAATCGAAGGACGTAATGCCCCACAGGAACGAAACGGCGGTCAGAACACCACCGGCAACGACGAAGACCAGCATGTGGCTGACGCCGTTCATGAGGTGCTTGTAGATGACGTGGCCGATAGACTCCTTCTCCTCGACCTCGTCTTCGACATCGGCAGCGGCAGCAACCGTGTCGTCACCCTTGGCGGCGAGCGCGCGGTCGATCAGCTTACCGGCGGCCTCGACAGACAGGGCTTTGGAAACACCAACGGAAACCATAGGCTTACCGGCGAAACGCTCCGCCTGGACATCCTTGTCGGCTGCGACGACGGCGGCCTTGGCACCAGCGATCTCGCTCTTGGTGAGCTCGTTCTCGACACCGACCTGGCCATGGGTCTCGACCTTAATGGTCAGACCGCGCTCGGCAGCTGCCTTCTCCAGCGCTTCCTTCGCCATGAAGGTGTGCGCAATGCCGGTCGGGCAACCGGTGGCGGCGATGATGTCAATCTTAGCCATGTGTCCCTCCTTTTTAAGTTTTGCGCCCGCAGGCGCTCCCCTACACGCGCGTCCTTGCGCGCTTTTCCACAACTGAAAGATACCAACCTACCGTCCGCGTGAGAAGAGACAAGGCGCAATTCTCCGGTGAAAGGTTCTTTCATAACCGTAAACGGTAGGTGAAAGTTTACCATCAACACTTGAAACGGCAAGGTGTATCTTGTAATTGAAAATCCCCCCATACTATGACATTACAAAACGAGTCCGATTTTCATGCCAACCAGGAGCCATCCATGACCGATAGTAGCAAGAGCGCACTTTCCCTCATTAGTACCCATCAGGGATACAGCGAGTCCGAGCAGCGCATTGTCGACTATATATTGGAGCACCAGTCCGAGGCGCCACGCCTCACGGCGGCTCAGCTCTCGCGCGCCGCCGCCACGTCCGAGGCGACCGTTTCGCGCTTCTGCCGCAAGCTTGGCTTTGGCAGCTTCCGCAGCTTTCAGTTTTCGTTGGCGAGGGATTTGGAAAGCCAGCGCAACGAGGGCCTGACTGACGAAGTCTCGCTCGACAATATGGAGCAGAGCCTTAAGAACATCCTGGCTGCCAAGGTGAGCGAGCTTAATGCGACTATCGACGGGATCGACCACGATACGCTGGCGGCTGTTGTGCATGCCCTTAAGCATGCAGGGGTTATTGAGTTTGCGGCTGTGGGCAATACGAACGCGGTCGCGCTCGATGCGACGTTTAAGTTTTCGCAGCTGGGCCTGCGCTGCATGGCGAGCACCATTAGCGAGACATCAATCGGCTTTGCGCTCACACTACGCCCCGGCGACGTCATCGTGATCATCTCAAACTCCGGCAAATCGCGCCGACTGAATCGCATGGCAAAAGCGGCTCGCGACTGCGGTGCCACCGTAGTCGTCATCAGCAGCGACAGCAAGTCTCCACTTGCGCGCCTGGCAGACTACACTTTTAATACCGTCAACCACGAGGCGCTGCTGACGACGGGTGACTTTGCGTTCTCCAAGATCAGCGCCACGATGATCATCGAGGTTATCTACAACTTCCTGCTGCCCGAGATTGAAGACGCCCGAGAGCATATCAGCTACTACGAGGAGCTCATCCAACCGGATAAGGTCGTAGAGTAAAACGCGTAGTGGGACAAAATTTCAGTCTATTTTGTCCCACCAACACCGCTGATACGACCTAGGCTCGAGCTTCTTCGAGCATCTGCTTGGCGTGGGCCAAGCTTGCCTCCGACTGATCGCCGCTGAGCATGCGGGCAATCTCGGCGGTACGCGCCTCGCCGGTTACCTCGTCCAAATGCGTCTGGGGAACATCGCCCGGCTCCTTGCTGACAACATAATGCTTGTCGGCCATGACGGCGACCTGCGCCAAGTGGGTTACGACGATGACCTGATGCGTAGCGGAGAGATCCGCCAGCACACCCGCGAGTGCGCGCGCCGTGGAGCCGCCGACACCGGCATCGACCTCGTCAAATACCAGTGTGTCGACGCCGTCAGCATTACCCAAGACCACCTTGCTCGCCAGCATGACGCGGCTGAGCTCGCCGCCCGAGGCAATGCGGCGCAGGGGACGCGGCGTCAAGCCGGCACCGCTGCGATACAAAAGCTCGTAGCTTGAAGGACCCGCCGGCGTCCACTCGGCGCGCGGAAGATCACGCGACTCCCAAACGAGCTCGGCGCCGCCCATTTCCAGGCGTGCCATCTGACGACCCACCTCGTGACAAAAACGCGGGGCTGCCGTATTGCGTGCACGCTTAAGCGCCTTGGCAGCGGCGAAAAGTTCGCGCTCCGCCGCGCCAAGCGCTTCGCGCGCCTTCTTGATCTGCTCATCACCATCGTCTACCAGCGACAACAGCTCTTGCGAGCGATCGCGCATGGCAAATACGTCGTCCATGGTGGGACCCCACTGACGCAGCAGACCCTTGAGGTCGGAATAGCGCTCGCGCATACGAGCCAGCTCGCGCGGATCGAAGGCGACCCCATCGCGATAGGCACGCAACTCGTTGGCGCAATCCTCGAGTGAGATGCAGGCATCCGAAAGGGCATCGGCGATGTCGCCTAGCTTGCGGTCAACGGTCGTCATGCGTGAAAGCTCGGCCACGGCGCTGTTCACGGCATCGAGCGCTCCCCCTTCGGCGGCAATCGATGCATGGGCTTCGTTAGCCGTGGCCACCAGCACCTCGGCATGCTCCGAGCGCGGCAGCAGCTCTTCGAGCTCCTCATACTCACCCGGCTTGGGGTCGATCTCGGCGATGCGCTCCAGGGCGAAGCGCGCCTCCTCGACGCGACTCCCCTGCGCACGCGACGCCTCCTCTACGCGACGGACCTCCTTGGCAGCCGCACGCGACACCCTAAAGCAGGCACGGTACTTTTCCAGTGCCTCGAGCGCAGAGCGACCAGCCCAGGCATCGACCATGGCAACATGATGTGCCGGATCGAGCAGGCGCTGATGCTCGTGCTGGCCGCACAGATCCATCATCACGCCGACGCGCTCGGAAAGCTCGCGCACGCTGGCAATGCGACCATCAATCTTGACGCGGCTGCGGCCCTCGGCAGAAAGGCTGCGCTGCACGGTGAAGCCCTCCGTGTCGTGCGGGCCATCGAACAAGCGCGCCTCGACGCTCGCAAGCGCCTCGCCCTCGCGCACGGTCGAAGAATCCGCGCGCTCGCCCAAAATGAGCTTAAGCGCCGAGAGCAGCGCAGTCTTGCCGGCGCCGGTCTCGCCGGTCAGGACAGTTAGGCCCGCGCTGGGCACCAGCGTCGCCTCGCGAATGAGCGCAATGTTTGAAACCTGCAGCTCATCGATCATGACGAACTCCGTAGAATACGCGGCTCACCGAGTTATAGAAGCTCTCGGGGCCATAGTCGAGCAGCAGAACATCGCCGGGACCGCGACGCACGGCTACGCTCTCGACGGTACCATCGCAGGTAATAAACTGTCCGTCGATAGCGATGGCAGGTACACTCGGTCGGTCGTCAGACATAAAAATCTCGACGACATCGCTCGGCGAGGTCAAAAAGGCACGGGCCTGAATAGTATGCGGCGCGATAGGCACGCAGACCATGCCCGTGTAATCCGGGCTCACGATAGGACCGCCGGCACTGAGGGCATAGCCCGTGGAACCAGTTGCCGTAGACACGACCACACCATCGCCGCGCAAGCGATCGATATGGTGGCCCGAAACGGTGATATCGAACTCGACCATATCGGAAAGCGGCCCGCGCGTGAGCGCCATGTCGTTGAGGGCAAAAGAACGCACGACATCCTTGGTGCCGTCCTCGCGCACAGAAACGATGTCTGCAGCGATCGTGGCGCGACGACTCACGTGGAGCTCACCGGACAGGGCATCGCTCACAACCTGCAGAATATCGCGTTCCTCGGGACTGGCCGCCGTCAAAAAGCCCAGGTGACCATAGGAAAGACCCAGAATAGGAATCTCTCGATAGTTGAGGATGCGGGCGGCGCGCAGCAGCGTGCCGTCGCCGCCGAGCGTGATGACAAGGTCGGCACCATCCACGTCGGGCGTACTCTGGATCTTGGAGCGCTGGTCGGCAGCCCAAGCGACCTCGTAGCCCTGGCGCGTCAGCCAGAGCTCGAGCATCAGGCCGCTCTCGACCGCCTCTTGCTTGTAGTAATTGGGAACCAGAAAGACCTTCATAGCGTTGCAGCTTTCTCGCTCAAAGCCGATACCTGGGATTGCAACTCGTCATCGGAGTGCTCGCTGGGGGCAAACCTCGTGCCGTACAGGAAAAACTCCACGTTGCCCTTGGCGCCATGGATGGGCGACACGCACACGTCAAGCGGGAACAGGCCCTTGGCGGCAAAGAGCTCAATCGCCGCCACGAGCGTGTCAACACGCACAGTGGGATCTGTCACGATACCGCCCTCGCCCACCAGCGCCGCCGGAGCCTCAAACTGCGGCTTCACGAGCGTGCAGAACGACCCCGTCGGCGTCAGGCACGCCAGCACGGCGTCGATGATGTTCGCGATGCTCGTAAACGACACGTCGCACACGGCCAGGTCGATTGCGTCGCCGTAGCCGAGCTCGGGCAGCTGCGTCACGTTGGTGCGCTCGTGGAGCGTCACGCGGTCGTCTTGGCGCAGCGACCAATCAAACTGGGCACGGCCCACGTCGACCGAAACGACCGTGGCGGCACCGCGCTTGAGCAGGCAATCGGTAAAGCCGCCGGTAGAGCAGCCTACGTCCAGGCAGGCAAGGCCCGTGGGATCGATACAAAACGCATCGAGCGCACCCTCAAGCTTAAGGCCGCCGCGCCCAACGTACGGAATGCGCCCCTTAACGTGCAGTGGCAGGCCCGGCGTCACCTTAAGCCCCGGAGAGGTCAAACGCTCACCGCCGCTCGAGACCAAGCCGGCCATAAGAGTGCGAAGGGCATCCGCGCGATCGGCGCAGATGCCCTGTGAAATCAGTTCGTCATCGAGACGCACGCGTTTCATGAATGCCATCAACCATTCGTATCCGGGGATGCAGCCTGCCTATCTTGGGACTCGTTTGCCGCATCCTCATCGTATTCCTGCTCGAGCTTGTCGGCCTCACGCGGCGTCAGCTCAAACTTGTCGACCATATCGACCGCACGGAAACCAAGCTCAATAGCCTCGTCAAACAAATCGAGCGAACGCTCCAGGGACGTATCCTTGGAGCGAACGGTGGCGATGATCTGGTCCAGGCGATCCGAGATCTCATCGAAGTTGCGGACGGAACCCTCTGGCATGGCTACTCCTCGACGGAGTCGGCCTCGACGGCCTCGGCAGCATCCGTATCCTCGGCAAGTACACCGGCGGCAGCCTGAGCGGCAGCGACCTTGGCGGCTGCCTCGGCAGCCTGCGCCTCCTCGCGAGCGCGATCATCGGCCAGCAGCTCTTGGTACAGTTCCTCGCCCGGCAGCTCCTCGCTGCGAGCGATCTTGCCCAGCACGCCGTTGACAAACGAGGCGGACTGGTCGGTGCCATAAGCCTTAGCGATTTCGACGGCCTCGTTAATGACGATGGCGTCCGAGACCTCCTCGTCGGTGAGGAAGCGCATCTCGTAGACGGCGATACGCAGCAGGTTGCGGTCGGCGCCGGGCATGCGCATAAGATCCCAGTTCTTGGCGACGGCGCGCAGGGCACAGTCGATGCGATCGATATGCTCGTAGGCACCGCGGCAAAGCTCCAGCGCATAGGGGTCGAGGGGACCCTTCGAGATCAGGAAATCGCCCTCGAGGACGCGCTCGAGCGGACTGTCCGTGGCCTCGGCCTGGAACAGCAGCTGCAGCGCCTGACTGCGGGCAAGCGTGCGCCCGCGATAAACCTTAAGGCTCAAAGGTTACTCCTTGGGGAAAACGAGACCGTCGATGCAAACGTCAACGCGCTCGACCTCGACGCCCACCTGAGCATCGATGGCGGCGACCACGGCGGCGCGAACGGCCTCGGCGAGTTTCATGAACGGATAGCCAAAGAACACCACGACACGCACGGTGAGTGCGAGCTTGTCGCCGATAACCTCGGCCTCGACCGCCGGCTCGGAAGCCGGGGCCTTGGACGAGAGCATCATGGAGACAAGGTTGGTGGCAAGGTCCTTGACGCCAACGGAGGCGATGCCCTCGACATCCGACACGGCGCGCGAGACGATGGCGGTCAGAACATCGGGCGAAATGCCGATGCCGTCAATCTTGATTTCCTGGGGCATGAGTCCTCCTAGAAGAGTTGGTTGCTAGACGCGGGAGACGAACTTGCCGTCGCGGGTGTCAACCTTGATGACCTCGCCCTCGTTGAGGTACATGGGGACCTGGATGACAGCGCCGGTGTCGATCGTGGCCGGCTTGGTGGAACCCTGGACGGTGTCGCCCTTAAAGCCCGGGTCGGTCTGGACGATGGTGGTCTCGATGAACATCGGCGGGGTCACGCCCATGAGCTCATCGTCGGCGAAGAGCAGCTGGCAGATGTCGTTCTCGCGCAGCCACTTGGAATTCTCGCCCACCATGTCCTCGGGAACGGGAACCTGCTCATAGGACTCGTTGTCCATGAAGATGTAGTCAGTGCCATCGTTGTAGAGGTACTGGAACTCACGGGTAGTGAGCATGACGCTCTCGAACTTGGTGCCGGCGTTGCAGGTGTTCTCGACGACGCGGCCGCTCTTGATGTCGCGGGTCTTGTAGCGCACAAACGCGCCGCCCTTGCCCGGCTTGACATGCTGGAACTCGACGATGGTGTAGACCTTGTCCTTGATGCGGAGACCGAGGCCGTTCTTGAAGTCGGCGGTAGAAATGGTAGGCATAGCGACCTTTCTTGTTATGGGCAGAACGCACAAGCGTCCAAATTACATACGACCAAAATTATACACTTGCAGACGGCGCCTGCAGCGAGCGCATAAAAAGAGAACGCGGGGCGTCCGAATCTATCCGAACGCCCCGCCCCAAAAATCTATCGAAATGAGCTAGCAATCGATGACGTGGAGGTCATGCGGCGTCTTGGTGAAAGGCTCGTAGCCGTTCTCGGTGACCACGCCGTAGTCCTCCAGGCGCACGCCGCCCACACCAGGCAGGTACACGCCGGGCTCCATGGTGATAACCGAGCCAACCTCGATGATATTCTTGCTGCGGTTAAAGTTGGGCAGCTCGTGGATGTCAATGCCCACGCCGTGGCCCAGACCATGGTTGTAGTAATCGCCATAGCCGGCATCGCCGATGATCTTCTTGGAAAGCTTGAAAATGTCGTTGCCCTCGACGCCCGGATGGATAGCGGCGACGCACTCCTCGTGGGTGCGGCGTACGAGCGCGTACAAGTCGAGCTGCTCCTGGGTGGGCTCGCCCATCACGACGGTACGCGTCATGTCGGAGCGGTAGTCGCAGTAGCCCGCGCCGTAATCCATGAGGACGAAGTCGCCCTTCTCGATCACGCGATCACTGGGGACGGCATGCGGGTTGGCGGTATTGGGGCCGCTCGCCACGATAGAGCCGAAGGCCAAGCTGTCGGCGCCGTTGGCGAACATAAAGTTCTCGAGCTCGTTGCGAACCTGCTTCTCGGTCATACCGGGCTTAATAAAGCCGAGCATATGCTGGAAGGCGGCGTCGGTGATCGACTGCGCATGGCGCATGAGCTCGATCTCCTCGGCGTCCTTGATGGCGCGCATCTTGCGAATGTCGTCATGCATCAGCGGCAGCATGCAGGCTACAGAACGATCCTCAAGGCCACGCTGAATACCCTGGTAGAAGTTGATCTGCATGTCGTCCTCGACAGCGCAGACGCGGCACTTGTTGGCCGCGATCTTGCCGGCGACCCAACCGGGGATGGTGCCCTCGTCCATGTCGTAGACCCAGGGGCTGCCGGCGGGCGTGTTCTCCTCAAAGCTGTTGAGGTAGCGCGAGTCGGTATGGAACAGGCACTGGTCAGCCGTAATAAACGCCGCGTGCGGGAACTCGAAGGTGTAATCGAAGACGCCCTTCACGCCCGTAAGCCAACGAAGATTGGCCTCGTCACGAACCACGACAGCGTCGTAGCCGCGCTCAGCCATCAGGGTACGGACACGCTCGATACGACCGGCAGGGCCGGCAGCAAACTCTGACATGCAGATTCCTTTCTTGTTGTCTCTATAAAGACGGGACGGGTCTCAACCGAACGACGGAATCGCTTGCGATCCGCGACCGATTGAAAACCCGTCCCTCAACATGATACGAAAGACGATGGATGTCAATAAATCTTAGAGAAGTTCTTTGCGAGAAGCCAAGTAGGCGTGAGCATGGCGCTCAAGAACCTCGTCCTCAACGCTCGTTAGACGAATGGCGCCGAGTGCCGCGGGCAGCGGCAACATACTGCGGTTCGAGCGGACAAACTGCTGCCTGCGGAACTCCTCGATATATGCGGCGGGCTCCAGATCGAAGGCAAGCTCCTCGATACCAAAGTCCTCCAGGCAGTCATCGACCTCAAAGACGTAATCGATATCGAAGTCGCAGGCATCATGTGCAAGGCGCGCCTCGAAGCGCATGCCCTCGGACAACAGCTGGTAGGCAGGGACCTGCGAAGCGGCATCGCCCAAGCAGGCGCGCAGGGTGCGTTCCCCCATCTTGCCAAAATCGAGCGCATGGCGAGCGCTCGGGTTCGTGGCCGTCAGCACGTCCTTGCGGGCAGTCTGAGACCATTGGACGGCATTGACGAGCGCGACCTCCTCACCAGCAAGAATCTCGGGGACAGTCTCAATAAACTGATTCCAGCGCGACTTGCTGCTCGAAAGCATGGTGCCAACAAGTACCGCATAGCCGAGCTTGAGGTCCTCGGGGTCCGCTTCGCGAACAAGGTCGAGGTCACACACGACCAAGCCCAGTTCGGGACGGAACGCGATAGCGGGAAGCGCATTGGCCGACGAGGCGACGAGCGGCTTCATGGTCGTCGCGACCGTGAGCATGGCGTCGAAGGTCGTCGGCAACAGCGCGCACTCAGTTCGGCCGCACCACTGGTTGGCGCACCAGCTAACAACCGAGCAGGTTGCGGAATCGCCAACGGCGACAACCAGATCGTCGCAGGTAACGCCGTTGGCAGACAGGGCGCCAAAGATAGCATCGGCATCGGCCAGCGTAGCACCGGCAGGCGAAACCTCGAGGACGAGCGGCGACACGGCAAAGCCGGCATCGACCAGAGCGTGCTCAACGATCTCGCCAAAGCGGTCGGAAACAGCGCTGTTCCAGACAACCATCGCACGCTTGGGCTTGCCCACGGCCGAGGCAAACATACGCGACAGCTCACTAAAAGCGTTAAAGCCGACGCGAACATCGACACTGCGATTTTGGAAATTGATCAGTTGACGGCGAATCATAGCAGTCCACGCTCCAAAAGCATCTCGGCACAAAGGTAGGAAACGTCCTCGAAGGACTTGTTGCGAATATCAAGGGTAATATCTGCGGCCTGACGATACAGCGGACGGCGATGCTCAAACAGGCGCGCGGCATGCTCGGGCGAGCGGAAATCGGGGCGCGTGTCGGACCGACGAATCTGGCGAATCGAATCCTCGAAGTCGCCCTCGAGGTACACGCACGTACCCATATCGTGCATCAGCTCAATATTCACCGGTGTCTCGACGATACCGCCACCGCACGAAACCAACAGGCTGCGCTCGCTTTGAAGCGAACGGAGCGCCGAGGTCTCGAGCTCGCGAAAACGGTCCTCGCCCTCGGTCTCAAAAATCTCGGTTACCGACTTGCCGCAACGGCGCACGACCAGGCGATCGGTATCGATAAAACGCCGCTTGAACATGGTGCCGACGTTGCGCGCGAGCGTCGACTTGCCCGCGCCCAAAAAGCCGATAAAGAAGATATGGTCGCAGCCGTGTTTGATGTGCTGAGACATGGCGAAACCTATTCCTCGCAGGGAAGGTCGCGCAGGGCCCGGCGCTCAAAAATACGGAAGATCTGCGTATACCACAGGTCCTGCGTCGCCTGCGGCTTTACCAGGATGGTATCGACGCCGGCTAAATTGCCACTCCACACGTCAGTGTAGAGCTGATCACCGATCAGTACCGCCTCGTCGGCCGTGGCGCCGAGGCGCTGAAGACCCGCCTTGAGGGCAAACGGCGCCGGCTTCATGGCGTGGCTAATGGCCTCGAGTCCCAGCTCGCGTGCAGAGCTCATGACCTGGTCGCGATGCCAGTTGTTGGACACCATGCACAGCTTAAAGCCTTTGGCGCGGGCGGCGTCGAGCCAAGCGGAAACCGCGGCGGGAACCTGCTCGGTGTCGCGCGGCACCAGGGTGTTATCGCGATCGAGCAGAATGGCGCGTTTGCCGTCGGCCCACAGGGTATCAAGGTCGATGCGATCGACCGAGGCAACGTATCGTTTGGGGCTAAAAATCCTCATGCTAATTCCAAGACTGTTGATGCTCTTCGTAGGTTTGCGAGAAGTACTCCTCGTCCTGTGTAATGTAGAAATACAGGTCATCGGAGTCGGTCGGCTCAAGGGTGGCCTTGAGCGCCTCGAGCGACGGAGAGCAGATGGGCGTGGGCGGCAGGCCCTCGTGCTTATAGGTGTTATACGGGCTATCGCTCTGCAGGTCGTCGGCGGCAACCTCGCCGCCGGTGACATACATCATGGTCGCATCGCTGTTGAGATAACGCAGACCGTCGAGCTTGCCGGCAAGGCGGTTGTAAAAAACCGAGGCCACGTGCGCACGTTGATCGGCGTTGAGGCCCTCGCGCTCAACAATAGAGGCCAAGTTGACGATGTCGTAGTCGGACATCTCCACACCGTAGCGTTCCTTGATCTTCGCCTCGCAGCTCGCAAAGTCAAGCGACTTGTACTCGGTCTTAAACTGATCGAGCATGGCGCGAATCACATCATCGGCCGTCGGCGAATCGCCCAGCGAATAGGTCTTGGGGAACAAGAAGCCCTCGAGCGAATCATTGGCCGCGCCCCTAAGGAAGCTATAGTCGTCCACGTAGTTGGAGGCCTTGGCCTGGTTGAGGAAGTCTTCCTTAGAGATGCTATTGTAGGCCTGGGCCACACGGTCGGCGACTTGATCGACCGTCAAGCCCTCGGGAATCGTCAGCGCATTGGAGCCAGCGTTGGGGCCTTCCATGAGTTGCTGAACCACCTTAGTCGCGTCCATGAGCGTGGTGAACGAATAAGTACCAGGCTTGAGCGACATATCGGCGTTGAGCTTTTTCACCGCCGCATAGTAATCCTTGGGATTTTCGACGATATGGTTCTCAGAGAGAATCGAGGCGATCGTATCGCCCGAAGCACCGTCAGGAATGGTCACCGTAACCTGCTGACCAGCCGTGACCTTCGAATCCTCACCGACAAAGAAGCCCTTGACGGCCGGCACGACAAAGAAAACGATCGCGACAAGCGCTAGCACGGCGGCGACGACGCCGATAATCATAGGCACCGGGGAGCTTTTCTTTTGGGCACCGCGACGAGCATGCGTGTTGTAGCTCGATCGCGTGGCCGGAGCAACGCCGTGCGAACCGCGAGCGTGATGCGAATGCGATTGGGGGGCCTGTGCTCGCTGGGTAGGTGCCTGCTGCTTAAAGCGGGTACCGCCTGCAGGCTGGGCCGTACGAGCAGTGGGCTGTCGAACCGTCCGCTGAGCAGGTTGAGCCAAACGAGAGGAGGACTGCACCGGGCGCGCGGCAGGCTGAGCTGCGCGCTGCGTCGGCTGTGCCGGACGCTGGCCAGGCTGGGCAGGGCGCGGCACAGGCTGACGTGTACGAATCGGCTGGCGCGGATCGGAAGCGCTAGGCATGCGAGACCTCCTCGTTTTTACGATCAAGCCATGTCTGCAAAAACAGGCTGGCGGCGATCATGTCAATCTTGCCTCTCATCTGTTTTTCGTTGAGGCCCTGCTCGCGCAGGATGCGTTTGGCCTCTTGCGAGGACAAGCGCTCGTCCTCAAACTCCAGCGGAAGTTCGAGCTTGTCGGCAATCTTTTGGGCCACGGCGGCAACGCGCTCGGCCTGGGGGCCGGGCTCACCGGCCATGGTCAAGGGACGTCCGCTTACCAGGATATCGGGCTCATAGTCCTCGACCAGGTAGCGAAACGTCTTGGCCATACCGGTGACCTCGGCAGCCGGAAGCACCTTGACAGGCATCGCCATCTTGCCATCACGGCTCGAGACGGCAATACCGATCCTGGTCTCCCCTATGTCCAGCGCGAGCGCGACCACAGCGACTTCTTAGGCGCCGAGCGCGGTCTTAGCGGCCGCGAGGGCATCGGCAATACCGGCGGCGTTCTTGCCACCGGCCTGGGCCATGTTGGGACGGCCGCCACCGCGACCATCGACCAGGCCCGCGATCTGCTTGATCACGTTGCCGGCGTGGAAACCGGCCTTCACGGCGTCATCGGAACCGGCGGCGAGCAGCGCAGGCGTGCCCTTCTCGGTCACGCTGGCGACGACGCAGGCGACAGGGCCGGCGACCTTCTGGTGCACGGTATCCCAGACGTTGCGCAGGTCAGCAGCCTCAAGGCCCTGGAGCTCAGCGACAACGAGCTTGTAACCGTTCAGCTCGACAGCGCCGTCGATGGCGCCGGAAATGGCATCGGAGGAGCCACCGGTCAGAGCCTTCTTGAGCTTATTGGACGTCTCGCGCAGGTCGGCCTGCAGGTTCTCCACGCGAGCGGGAACCTCGTCCGCGCGGCACTTGAGCGCAGCGGCAGCGGCGTCAACAAGTGCCAGGCGGTCGGCCATGTAATCGAGAGCGCCCTTAGAGGTCACGGCCTCGATACGACGGACGTTCGAGCCCGTAGAGGACTCGGAAATGATCTTGAACAGGCCGATCTCGGCGGTATTGGCGGCATGGGTGCCACCGCAGAGCTCGCGGGAGAACGGCTGGTCCTCGGCGCCCACGGAAACGACGCGGACGACGTCGCCGTACTTCTCGCCAAACAGGGCAACAGCACCGGCGGCCTTGGCCTCATCGATGCCCATAACGCGGGTCACAACCGGCTTGGAAGCGAAGATCTGCTGGTTGACCAGGTCCTCGACAGCCTTGAGCTGCTCGGAAGACAGAGCCTCGAAGTGCGTGAAGTCAAAGCGCAGGTGCTCGGGCGTCACCAGCGAGCCGGCCTGGGAGACATGCTCGCCCAGAACCTGCTTAAGCGCAGCGTCGAGAAGGTGGGTGGCGGTGTGATTGCGGCGCAGGAAGCCACGGCGCTCGGCGTCGAGCGCGGCGGTCACGGTAGCACCGACGGTCAGCGTGCCCTCGGCAACGTGCGCGACGTGAGCATACAGGCCGTTGTGGTTCTTGGTGTCGGCAACGGCCAGAACAACGCCCTCGGCGGAAAGCTTGCCGGCATCGCCCTGCTGGCCACCCATCTCGGCATAGAACGGGGTGCGGTCGAGCACGACCTCAACATCCTCGCCGGCAGCAGCGGACTCGACGGACTCGCCGTTGCGCACGATGGCGACAACCTTGGCGCCCTCGATGGCGTCGTTGTCATAGCCGTCGAACTCGGTCGCGGCAACCTTGTCGGAAAGCTCGACCCACACGTCGTTAAAGCTACCCCAGGCATCGCCCTTAGCGTTGGCGCGGGCACGGGCCTTCTGGTCCTCCATGCAAGCGGTAAAGCCATCCATGTCGACGTCGTGACCGGCGGTGCCGGCGATCTCGACAGTCAGGTCAATGGGGAAACCAAAGGTGTCGTGAAGCTTAAAGGCAACATCGCCCGGAAGGACAGCGCCGTCGGCGAGCGCGGCCAGGGCCTCGTCCAGGTAAACGCGGCCGTTGTCGAGCGTCGTTGAGAAACGCTCCTCCTCGGAGGCGACGATGCCCTTAACGAGCGCGACGTTCTTGAGCAGCTCGGGATAAGCCTCGCCCATCTGAGCGTTGACCTCGTCGATAAACTTGGTCAGGAAGGCGCCCTCGATGCCCAGCAGACGACCGTGGAACACGGCACGACGGAGCAGGCGGCGCAGGACGTACTCGCGGCCCTCGTTACCGGGCAGGATGCCGTCGGAGATCATAAAGTCGACGGCACGGGAGTGGTCGGCGATGATGCGCAGGGAGCGGCTGGCGCCGGAGTAATCGTCGGCGTCATAGGTCTTGCCGCTGATCTTCTCGCCCAGCTTGATGAGGTGCTGCATCAGATCGCCGTCGTAGTTAGCGGTCTTGTGCTGCATGATGGCGGCCATGCGCTCCAGACCCATGCCCGTATCGAGGTTGCGGTGCGGCAGCTCCGGCATGGAGCCGTCCTCCTGGCGGTCGTACTGGGTAAACACGAGGTTCCAGAACTCAAGGAAGCGGTCGCAGTCGCAGCCAGGCTTGCAGTCGGGGCTGCCGCAACCGACCTCCTCGCCCATGTCAAAGTAGATCTCGGAGCACGGACCGCAGGGGCCGGTGGGGCCAGCGGCCCAGAAGTTGTCGTCCTCGCCCAGGCGGGAGATGTGATCCTCGGCAACGCCCAGAGAGCGCCACACGTCGTGGGTCTCGTCGTCCTCGGTAAAGACGGTAAAGTACAGGCGGTCGAGCGGAAGCTTGAACTCCTTGGTGATGAGCTCAAAGGCCCAAGCGCAGGCCTGCTGCTTGGAGACGCCGCCAAAGGAGAAGTCGCCGAGCATCTCAAAGAAGGACAGGTGACGGCCGTCCTCGCCGATGCAGTCGATGTCGTTGGTGCGGACGCACTTCTGGCAGGAGATCGCGCCGATCTCCTTCATGGTCTTCTTGCCCTGGTAGTACTCCTTAAACTGGTTCATGCCGGCGTTGGCAAGCAGCAGCGAAGGATCGTCGGGGACGAGGGACGAAGAAGGATAGAGCTTAAGACCGCGCTCCTCAAAGAAGTTGAGGAACTTGGAGCGAATCTCGGCCGTAGTCATTGACGGGTAGTCAGCACTCATAGAGGGAATCTCCTCGGTTTCACATCGAAACAGTTCAAACGTAACGATATTACCATCCCACCGCGCCTGTGCAAAAAAGAGGGCCGCCAAACAGCGACCCTCCAGCGAAAGTGCACGTTATTTAGGTCTGTCAAATACTTTGAAAAAAAAATGATTTCGGTAAAATTTCATATAAGAATCGTCCGGAAGGAGCGATCGATGAATAGCAAACGGTTTGTCGTGAATGCACTGACCTCAGTAGCCCTTTTAGCAATCTTCGCTTACTCGAGCTGGTATGCGAACCAGCCGAGATTTGGCTACGCATTGTACGCAGTAACATCTGGCGATAAAGCGTATTACACCCTAAGCGCAATTGACGCCATCTTTTTCTATGTGGCTGGCCCCTTATCAATCGCTTTGATCGCGTTTATTGTTATTTACAACATCAAGAAACGCTAACAGGGCCTATTTGGAATCCGAATCGTCCATGGAGCCGTCGATGCCGGTTTTGGTGTCGTCGTCCGTATTGGAATCGTCATCCTTGGCGAAGGGGTTCTTGAAAAAGCCTGTCGCGTCGGGCTGCAGGCCTGAGAGCTTAATCCAGGGATTATCGAGCTCGGGCTTGGGCATTGCCTGGGCCTCGGGCGCGGTCTCGTTGCCGATAAGCTCGGACTCATAGATGAACGTATCGTCTCCGAGCGCGTCGTAGGCGGCGACCGGGTTACCCTCGGTATCGCGATACGGAGTGCCCTTAAACACGGCGCCGTCGTATGCCACGAGCTGACGGCCGGTCTCGTTCTCAAAGTAGTAGACGAAGATGCCCTTGAGGGCCGCGCACAGCGGAATGGCGATAACCATGCCGATGGGACCCATGAGTGCCGAACCGATAACGAGAGCCGTCAGGCTCATAACGGGATGCACCTGCACCGAGCTCTGCATGACCTTAGGCGAAATGACATTATCGGTGACGTTTTGAGCCACCATGGTCACGACAAGCGTCCACAACGCCAGCATGGGGCTGAACATAAAGCCGAGCACCGTGGCGATCGCCGCACTCACCCAGGGACCGACAACCGGAACCAGGTGCATAATGCCGGTAAAGATAGCCATGAGTGCTGCATACGGATGGCCGATGATCGTAAAACCGATAAAGGCAAGAAAACCGCCACAGATCGATGTGATGACCATGCCACGCATGTAGCCGCCGACCGAACGCGAAAGGATGGCCACCATAAAGCGGTACGAGGTCTCCTTTTCCTGCCCGATGATGGTGCAGACCTCGTGGTGCATGCGGGGATAATCGCAGGCAAGCCAGTAGGCAAGCACCAGACCCAGGAAGATGACGAACAGCTGCGAGGCCGTGTTGGTAATGAGCGGAAACACACCGCGGCCGAGCTCAGCAGCGATTTGCGAGACGTACTTGGACGCTACGGTAACCAACGAAGAAAGATTGTCGTCCAGATACTCCTTGAGCGGCGTGTTGTTGAGCGTCTTAGCGTGCGAGAGCATCTCGTTGAGATCACCACCCGCAACACGAAGCTGCTCGGGCAGGCGGCTCAGGACTTCCATGATTTGACCGAGCAAAATAGGCGATAGGATGCAGACGACGCCGACGAGCACGGCAACAACCACAATGAGTGCGATGAGCGAACCGAGGCCACGTCCGACGCCGTGATGCTCGAGCCAGTTGGTGATCGGAGACATCACAAAAGCGATGATGGAACCGACAGCGAGAAACTCGATGACCGGTGCCAGGATGCCCATAAGGTTAAAGATTACGGCAGCGATGACAATGCAGCCGACGACGCCCCAAATGCGCAGCGTCAGAATGCGGGTATCGCGAAGCGTGCGGTCGATTTGTTGGGGGTGCTCACTCATGAACGAATCATCACTCCGTCGGGGTCGATCTTATCTTGAATCTTCTTAAGGGTACGGCGCAGCAGGCGCGAGACCTGCACCTGCGAGATGCCCAGCTTCTTGGCGATCTCGATCTGGGTCATGCCCTTTACGAAGCGCAACTCGATAACCTCGCGCTCGCGAGGCGAGAAATCGCGGATGGCTTCCTCGATTACCAGGCGGTCATCGGTAAAGTCGAGCTCATTGTCCTCGTCGGCATAGCGGTCAAGAATCGAAGGCGCATCGTCGGAATCGGACGCGCCAGGAGCCTCGATGGGCACCGAGGTGTAGGCCGAGGACGATTCCATGGCTTCGAGCACCTCGTCGACAGTCACGTCGAGGTATTCGGCGATTTCCTCAACCTTGGGCGAACGCTGTAGCTCGTTGGTGAGCTTATCGGTAGCCTGGTTGACCTTGGCCGAGAGCTCCTGCAAACGTCGGGGCACGCGCACGCTCCAGCCCTTGTCGCGGAAGTGGCGCTTAATCTCGCCCAAGATGGTGGGCGTGGCAAACGTCGTGAACTCGAGTCCGCGCTCAGGATCAAAGCGATCGATAGCCTTGAGCAAGCCCAAGTACCCGACCTGCAAAAGGTCATCGAGCGGCTCGCCGCGGTTCTTAAATTTGTTGGCAAGAAACCTTACCAGGTTCATATGGGACATGACGAGCTGCTCGCGAGCATCCGGATCGCCGGTCTCCTTATAACGACGAAACAGCTCGCGGGTTTTCTCCTTGTCCCAAGCGGTCTTGCCGCTCCGGGAACGTTCGGTCATATTAGATATCCGCCTTGAGGTCGAGGGAAAGCGTTAGGGGCGCCGCAGTCTTTTCGTAGGAATCGCACACGCTTGCAAGAATGAGCTCGGCATACACAGCAGCCTGGTCATCCTCGTCGACGGTGGCCTGTTCCCCAAAGGTAAAGGTCATGCCGACGTGAGATTCGTCCACATCAAATTGAATGGTGATGTCGTCGCAGTCGACCGCGGTGCACCCAAAGATGAAGGCTTCCTCGGCAGCCATGCGGATGTCCTCGATACGATCGACAGACATAGAGCACAGGGCGCCGACGTTGGCGGCCGTCATGCGCACCAAGCGCGCGAGACGCGGATCACCGGCAACGCTCAGCGTGATGGGACAGGTTGCTTCGCTACTCATCGCAGGACTCCTCGGAGGTCTCGGCGGGCGTATAAGTGTAATACTGAGCGGGCTTAGCAGCGGGCTTCTGAACATCATCGTCGTCAGCAGCGGCATCGTCATCGCCAATCAGAACGCGCTCAGTAGGCTGCTCGGCCTCGGCGGCGGCAGCGGCGAGCTTGCGATCGGCGTCGGCTGCAGGAGCCTTCACCTTATTGAAGAGCTTCTGCACGGCGCCGGCAGCAGAATCAGTCACGCTCGATACGGCATTGCTGGCCTCGGCCACGCTGCCCGTGACCTCGGAGATGTCGCGAACGACCGCCTCAACCTCAACGAGGTTAGACGTCAGAGCATCAACGGCAGTCTTGCTCGACTTGAGGAGCGGCTCAACCTGTGCCAGCGCGGGGGTGAGCTCATCGACAGCGCCATCGAGCTTTGCCACCACAGGCTGTGCCTCGGCGAGCGTATTGTTAAGGTCACTCACCGTCTTGTCGAGCGAGTCGACGACGGTGCGAGTCTTGCGCAGCGTGAGCGCGAGCTCGACAACAGCCCACACGCCGGCAACGGCGAGCACCAGCAGGGCGATTTGAATGGGACTCATGCAAGCCTCCCGAAGGAATCGAAATACAGACGTTTTTCATGGTACCCCAAAGAAGGGCAAAGATACCCAAAGGGAATGCGCGAGGCGCCAATGGCCTACTTGGGAGCGTTGCCGCTACGGTCGCGCTCGCTTTGCTCCACACGCCACTCTTCCCAACCGCGGCCGGCAGGCTGCCAGAACGCGCCGCGCTCCAACCCCTCGGGCAAATAGCGCTGATCGACCCAGCCTTCGGGATAATCGTGCGGGTACTTGTATACACCGTACTCGTCGCTGCCGGGACGGTGACGATCGCGCAGGTAGCTGGGCACCTCGCGAAGACCACTGCTGTGGATATCGGCCAGCGCCGCATCGATCGAAGCCTCACACGCGTTGGATTTAGGCGCCAAGCACACATAGAGTGCAGCCTGAGCCAGGTTAATACGGCACTCGGGATAGCCAATGACCTCGGCAGACTTAAACGCGGCATGCGCCACCAAAAGCGCCTGCGGATCGGCGTTGCCAACGTCCTCAGAAGCCTGAATCATAATACGGCGAGCGATAAACTTGGGATCCTCCCCCGCATCAATCATGCGCGCGAGCCAATAGATCGTAGCATCGGGGTCGCTACCGCGCATAGACTTAATAAACGCACTGATAATGTCGTAGTGCATGTCGCCGTTTTTGTCGTACGAAAAGCCACGACGCGGGTTGGCAATCTTTACGTCATCCACGGTGATGGGATAGCGCTCCCCCGCCGCCGGCGCTGGCGTTCCCTCCGTATCGGGACGCGTGACGGCAATCTCGCTCGCCAGCTCAAGTGTCGTCAGGGCCGAGCGTGCATCACCCGCAGCCAGCGTACAAATGGTCTTGACCGTATCCTCATCGGCCGAGAACTTACCGTTCAGGCCCTGAGGTGCCTCGAGCGCACGCTCGATAAGCATGGCGATATCCTCGTCCTTTAAATGCTCAAGCTCCACGACTCGACCACGTGAGAGCAGCGCCGAGTTGACCTCGAAGTACGGATTCTCCGTCGTAGCGCCAATCATAATGACGGTACGGTTCTCAACTGCATGCAGCAGGGCATCCTGCTGCGACTTAGAGAAGCGGTGAATCTCATCGATGAATAGAATGGTGCGGCGGTCGTACGTATTCAGGCGCGTCTTGGCCTCGTCAATCACGCGGCGCAAGTCCTTTACGGTGCCCGTCACGGCGCTGACCTCGACAAACTCGCTCTTGGTATGGTTGGCGATAATGTGGGCCAGCGTCGTCTTGCCCGTGCCAGCCGGGCCGTACAGAATCACGCTCGACAGCACGTCATGCTCAATCGCGGCGCGCAGCCACGAGCCCTTACCGACGGCCTTTTGCTGGCCCACATACTCGTCGAGCGAATTGGGGCGCATACGCACCGCAAGCGGGGCATTCTGAAAAGAGCGCTCGCGCGTCGAAGCAGAAAAAAGGTCGTCCATAGCCATCCCGTGCATCAATCAAAATCGTTGTTGACCAACAGTATACCGAAAGGATACGAACTACCGTTCGTTAATATAGGTGCGGTGCGGAAACTTTAGACCTGGGAACAATTTGCTCGTCAGCTCGCAGAAATAACCATCCGTCATGCTTGCGATGTAATCGACGACAGTCTGATCCTTGTCGTCCTGCCAAGCATAGATGCGGCCATAATAGGAAAGCTGCTGCTCAATACGCGAAATGTGGTGCTTAAAGATGTAGGAGGACTCGTCACCCTCGTTTATATCCTGCAGGCAACGGTCGTAGAGCTTTTCGAACGCCTCACGCAGCTCCTCCTCGGAATCGCCTTCGATACCGCCCTTGCTATAGATCTTCTCGTAGTTCTCGCGCTTGGCTCGGCGGATCTCCTCAAACAGGTCCTCGCTCATCTCGATACGCGGTTTGCCGTAGCTATGCTCAACGATATCGATGGAAGCGTGCGTGAGAATCCAGCTGTTATAGGCGCCGCCCCGACCATCGTCAAAAGCGTCGGGCGACAGCAGGCCCGCGGCAATGGCGTCCTGACGATCACGACCGACGTAGGCGAGGATATCCGAGATACGCACCACACAGCCCTCGAGCGTCATGGGACGCAGGTGCTCAATCGCGCTATAGCCTGTGGCAATGCATTCCTCGACGGTTCGGTCGAACTGGTCAAAGGAACCCATGTCCGAAAGCTCAAAAACACGCTGTTCGTACTCGCCGTTGTGGCATAGCACGCCGTCGAGCGTCTGGAGCGACACGTTGCGGCCATACAGGGCGTCGAGCACGCGGACCGACTGAACGTTATGGAAAAAGTAGCGACCCGTGCGCTCATGATAGATATCGTTGAGAAAACGCTCACCGGCATGGCCGAAAGGCGTGTGGCCCAAGTCGTGGCCCAGGCCAATCGCCTCGATCAGATCGCAATTGAGCCCCAGGGCGCGACCGATATCGCGCGCAATGCGGGAGACAAGCTGCACGTGCAAACCGCGGCGTGACAGATCGTCATTGCTACGGAAGCTAAAGACCTGCGTTTTGCCTGCATAACGGGTGTACGCCGGAAGATGAAGTATCTTTTCGGTATCGCGCATAAACGCCGGACGCATAAGCGTGCCTTTGTCGGAGGCGCGATCAATACGACGAATGACCTGATCGTCGTTGCAACGATACGGGTTAACATAGCCCGAAGCACGATCGGTGGCAATGCGCTCGAAAAGTTCGGGCGACAACGCCGAGGGAATACGGTCCATGCGCGCCTTAATGACGGCCGTTTCTTGATTAGTTGCCATGGCATGCTCCTTAAGAAGGATGCGCAATCGGTTACAAAGTGCAGCCCACAACCTCGATTATGGCAAAAATCGGCACCAAAAACGGGAGCAATGGCAAGGAGCGCGATTTTGTGATGAGGCAGGAGAGGGCAAGGACCAGGAGCGCGGCGGCAAATGCCACGATGCCACCCATAGGGTCGAGCGTGCAAAGCGCGAAGAGTGCCTTGGCATCTCCCATGCCGATGCCCGGGATTTGGCGAAGACGACGCCAGAGGAACTCAGTCAGAACGAGGGCAAGATACACGATGACGGCAAGACCTGCGTGGTCAAGCGTTGTGTTCAAACCGAGGTCGAGCCAAACGCCCGCAAACGCCGCCACGGCGCACGCGCCAGCAAGCTCATTGGGAAACCGCCGCTCACGGACATCAATCACCGCACCGGCAAAGGCGCAGATCCAAAAGGGAATATAGACCATTGAACACCTCCCGGGGCAGTCACTCAAAAGCAAAAACCACCACAGAGGTGCCTGTCCCCTTCGTGGTGGTTTTGGTGGTGGTTATTTAGCGCCCTGCATGACCTCGTCGAGGGTAACGCTGACGGCATGCTGCGTCGGGACCCAGTCGACCTTCAGGAACAACGCAGCCACCGTAATGGGGATATAGCTGAACATAAAGATCGGGAAGGTAAACAGGTTGGTCACCAGGCGCCACTTTTGCGCGCAATGGATGTGCTTGTACTCGAAGATAGTCGTGAGCAGCGCCAGGATAAAGAAGGTCTGATACATCATGACGAAGGTCATGATGAGCGAAGCGGCACACGCCTGCATCTCGACCTCGGTAGCCAAAAAGCCATGCGAAAGACCACCGACGATCAGGAACGTGGCGTTGGCGAGCATCGAAATCAGCGATAACAGCATACCAGGGGCAATCGTCATAAACATATCGTAGGCGGCAAAACGATGATAGCGGAAGGTCGACTTGACCAGATGCTTACCGTAGGTAAAGAACACCTGGTAGAAGCCCTTGGTCCAACGCATACGTTGCTTCCAGGACGCCTTAAACGTCACGGGCTGCTCGTCAAAGAACTCCGCCGGCGCATAGCCAATACGAATGCCGTGAATGGCACAGAACGTAGTGAACTGGATGTCCTCGGTCAGCGTGTGGAACTGCCAGCCGTGCATGCCCTCAATAACGCTAGCCGAGATAAGGTAGCCCGAACCCGAGACAGCACAGGACGTCTTGCAGATGTTGCGCGCGTTGTTGAGAAAACGCGCCTCGCGCAGATACCAAGTGGCATTCGCTGCCGAGATCCACGAGCTTCCGAAGTTCTTGGAGTTACGATAGCTCGTGACCACATGGAAGCCCTGGTCAAAGGCATCATTCATCTTGGACACGTAATCGCGGGCGATAACATTATCGGCATCGAAGATAAAGTAACCTTCAAAGGTGTCGGGATACTCGTTAAGGATACGGTCGAAACCAAAGTCCATGACCCAGCTCTTGCCTTTACGGGCCAGGTCGTTTCGCTCGTACACGACAGCGCCCGCCTCGCGCGCGAGCTGCGCAGTGTTATCGGTGCAGGCATCGGCGACCACGAAGACCTCGATGAGCTCGGACGGATAATCCTGGTCCTTGATGGAGCGAACGAGGTTGGCGATAACGGCCTCCTCGTTGTGTGCTGCAATAAAGAAGGCATACCGGTGGAGTTTTTTGGCCTTGGGAGGCGCGACCTCGCCGCGGAGAGCACCGATGACAAAGAAGACCACCTGGTACAAGAAGCAGACCGTGAGCAGCGTGACGACAATCTGGTTGAAGATCACGATGGGTGTGTTGGTTTGTAAAAAGGCGAGCATGCAGGCTCCCAGGAACGTGTTACGTAAACAACCGTATATCTTACCGCAGGCTTACCGAGTTCAAGAAACCACCTAATACTGGCTAGGGTTCGAGCAGGCCGAGCTGCGGTACGATTTCGTCGCCGGCAGCAGTGCGACCAAGCGAACGCGGGGCTAAGTCGTCGAGGACGGCGGCGAGATCCCACGGCAGCTCGTCGCGGCACTCAATGCGCTCTCCCGTCACGGGATGATCGAACGCCACGCGCCAGGAATGGAGGAATTGCCTGGTCAGACCCTGATCGGCACGCGCATCGCACTTACCGTAGAGCGGATCGCCCACGCAGGCGTGGTTGATATGGCGCATGTGCACGCGAATCTGATGCGTGCGACCGGTAAACAGATGACACTCAACGAGTGTGTAGCCGTCATCAAAGCGCGTGGAATCAAAGCGCTCAAGGACCTTAAAGGTCGTGATGGCCTGGCGTGCAAAAGGATCATCGGAAACCGCCATCTTGACACGGTCACGTGTAGAACGGGCAATGCCGGTGTTAATGGTGCCCTCATCCATGGCGATATGACCGTGAACGAGCGTAATGTAGCGGCGGTCGAGCGTGCGCGTACGGATAAGATTTTGGAGCGCGCGCTGGGTGTCGTCGTCCTTTGCCGCAAGCATAAGACCCGAGGTATCGCGATCCAAACGATGCACGATACCGGGGCGGTCCTCGCCCTGCACGGTGCCCAGATGGTCGATACCGCAGTGATAGACCAGCGCATTCGCGAGCGTACCGTTCTCATGACCATGCGCAGGATGGCACACCAGGCCGCGCTGCTTGGAGAGCACAATGAGATAGTCGTCCTCGTAGCGGATATCGAGCGGGATGGCCTCGGGAATCACGTCGGTGGGATCGTGCGGCTCGGGCAAATCGACCGAAATACGGTCGCCGGCTCGCACGGCGTACTTTTTGGACAGGCAGGTCTCGCCATTGACTACTACGGCCCCGCCCTCAATCAGATGCGCGCAGGCAGAGCGCGTGGGGCAGCCGTCGTTGGCGCCCAGATAGGCGTCGAGACGCTGGCCAGCGGCATCGTCGGCAACAAGGATATGGATGTCGGCCATTAGCGCTCATTCCTTTCGCGAATCTTGCGGGCACGCTCCCCACGCTGCTTGGCCTTACGTTTGGCCCGGGCCTCGTCACGGGCGTTGAGCTCGGCGGTCGCATCGACCTCACGAGCGGCAGGGCTCAAGAACATGTAGCCGATGAGCGCCAGCACGACACCGACCGTAATACCGATATCGGCAACGTTAAAGACAGGGAAATCAATGAAGGTGGTGGCAATAAAATCGGTCACGAAACCAAAGGCCAAACGATCGATAGCATTGCCGATAGCACCGCCCGCAACCATCGCCATGCCCACAACCTCAAGATGGGCGAGCTGGGGTGCACGAACGAGGTACACGGCAATAGCGATAATGACCGCCAACGCCAGCACGGCAAACGCGATGCCATGCCCCTCGCCCATGCTAAAGGCAGCACCGATATTGCGGACAAACATAAAGTCGATAACACCGGGGATGACGGTCACATGCAAGGCGTCGCCCACGGCACGAACCGCAAGCTTGGTCAGCTGGTCAACAAGCAGCACAACCAGCGCCACCCCACCAGCAACACCCAACCGCCAACGCATAGGCGGCGTCATATCCGCACCACGACCCAAAGAAATCCCCTACCCTCAGATAATCAAATTCCGTTAAACGCAAATAACCATCTTATATTGCCACACGCAGAGCGCACGACACATTCGCTAACGTCAGATAAATAACCAGCATAAAAGAAAGCGGCATTCCGGATAACGGAATGTCGCTTTTCTTCAGCGGAGCAAATGGGCCGAAGGCGCCTAAATTCTCCCTATAACTAAAATGCCGAGTTACCGTGCCTTAAAGGGCATTCGCGCAGCGCTTGCAAATGTGAGCGTGGCCGTTGTACTCGCCGACGGTGGTGCGGTAGTTCCAGCAACGGTCGCAGCACTCGCCCTCGGCTGCATCGATGGCAACAGAAAGCTCCTCGCCCTGGGTAAGCTCAACATCGGAGACGATGTAGAACTCGGCCAGGTCGACGGCCTTGTCGCCGGTCAGCAGCGCATACATTTCGGCAGGAACGACCGCCTTGACGCGGACCTGCTGGCTCTTGGTGAAGGTGCCGGCGGAGCGGGCATCCTCAAGGGCCTTGGTCACGACGCTACGGAGCTCGAGCGAAGCCTCGAGCACGCCCTCAAACTCGTTGGCCTCGTCGACCGTGATGGGCGACTTGTACCAATCGAGCAGCGCGGCGTACTTCTGGTTATCGACGCAGCCGGCGGGCGCATAGGCCATGGCCTCGTCGACCGTATAGGACAAGATCGGCTGCAGGTCGCGCATGAGCATCGAGAAGAGCTCGGCGAGCACGGTCTGGGCGCTGCGACGCTCGAGCGAGCCGGGCTTCTCGCAGTACAGACGGTCCTTCAGGGCGTCGAGGTACACGTTGGAAAGCTCGGTAACCACGAAGTCGTAAAGCGCACGGTAGGCGCGCGGGAACTCGTAGCTAGCGTAGGCGTCGTCGACCTCGGCCTGGACCTGGGTCAGGCGGGCAACCATGAGCTTGTCGAGCGGCAGCAGGTCGGCAAAGGCGACGCCGTCGGTCTCGGGCTCAAACTGACCCTCGAGCTCGGAGAGCAGGAAGCGCAGCGTGTTGCGGAAACGACGGTAGGCATCGGACGTACGAGCAAGAATCTCGTGGTCGATGGACACGTCGGAGCTGGTATCGACGGAAGCAACCCACAGGCGGATGATGTCGGCGCCCATCTCGTCACAGACCTTGTTGGGGTCGATAACGTTGCCGAGCGACTTGGACATCTTACGGCCCTGGCCGTCGAGGGTGAAGCCCTGCGAGACGACCGCCTTGTACGGAGCGTGGCCGTTGGCGCCCACCGAGGTGAGCAGCGAGCTCTGGAACCAACCGCGGTGCTGGTCAGAGCCCTCGAGGTAGACGTCCGCCGGGTACTCCAGCTCGGGACGGTACTCGCAGACGGCCTTCCAAGACACGCCGGAGTCCCACCACACGTCAAGGATGTCCTTATCAGCCTTGAGGTGATGGCCACCGCACTTGGGGCAGACGCAGGCCTCGCCCAGATAGCTCTCAGGAGCGTCGGTGAACCAGGCGTCGGAGCCCTTCTCGTGGAAGAGCTTAATGACGGCGTCGAGCGTGGCGTCGTTCATGACCTTCTCGCCGCAGTCGGCGCATGTGTAACTGGGGATAGGCACGCCCCAGTTGCGCTGGCGGCTGATGCACCAGTCGGGACGCTGCTCGACCATGGCGCCGATGCGGTTGGCGGCGTGAGCCGGATACCACTTGACGTTCTCACGGACCTCCTTGCCAGCCTGCTCGCGCAAACCGGTCTTGTCCATCGAGACGAACCACTGGTCGGTAGCACGGAAGAGCACCGGGTGCTTGCAGCGCCAGCAGTGCGGATAGCTGTGCGCGATCTTCTTCTCGAGGACCAGGGTGCCGCGCTCGCGCAGGAACTCGATGATGTGCGGATTGGCCTCGTCAGTATCCATGCCGCTAAAGGGACCGCCGGTGCCAAACTCCTCACCGGTGTAGAACTTGCCGTCGTCATCGACCGGCATGCAGATGTCGGTGATGCCCTCCTTGAGGCAGGCAAAGTAGTCGTCGACGCCGTGGCCGGGCGAGTTATGAACGATACCGGTACCGTCATCGACACCAACGTAATCGGCCAGCAGCGCCACGCCCTCAACGCCGTCAAAGATCGGCTGCTTGTAGTGGATGTGGTGGAAGGTCTCGGCGGGAACCACATAGGGCTTGCCGTCGACCATGACCGGGGTGTACTCCCAGCCAAACTCCTCGCAGCACTTGGGAGCCAGGTCCTCGAGCATGACCTCGGCACGGCCATCGTGCTCAACGGCGACATAGGCAGCGCCGGGCTTAAGGGAGACTGCCTGGTCGGAAGGGATGGTCCACGGCGTAGTCGTCCAGATGATAAAGTCGACCGGGCCATCGAAGCTCTCGAGGCCGACGGGCTTGGAAGTCATCTCAAAGCGTACGAAGATGGAAGGGCTCGTCTCGTCGAAGTATTCGATCTCGGCCTCGGCCAGCGCGGTATGGCAGTGCTTGCACCAGTGAACCGGCTTGTGGCCGCGATAGATCATGCCCTTGTCGAACATGGCCTTAAAGACCTCGATGTCGGCAGCGTCATGCTGGTGATAGAGCGTCAGGTAGGGGTTATCCCAGTCGCCGAGCACGCCCAGACGACGGAAGCCGGCCTTCTGCAGCTCGATGTTCTCGACAGCGAACTCGTTGCAGAGCTCGCGGATCTTAGCCGTGGAGGTCTGGTTGAACTTCTCGGTGCCGAGCTTCTCCTCGACCTTGTGCTCGATCGGCTGGCCATGGCAGTCCCAACCGGGGACGTAGGGAACCTCATAGCCCTGCATCATCCAGTAGCGGTTGATCATGTCCTTGGAGATCTTGTTCATGGCGTGGCCGATGTGGATCGGACCGTTGGCGTACGGAGGGCCGTCGTGCAGCACGAACTTCTTGTGACCCTCGTTCTTCTTCAGAACCTGCTCGTAGACCTTGTTGTCCTGCCAGTCCTTGAGTCGCTTGGGCTCGGACTTGGAAAGACCGGCACGCATGGGAAAACCGGTTTTGGGCAGATTCATCGTCTGCTTGTACTCGTTTGCCACGGTACCCCTTTCATGTCGTGGGCGCGCACGCCCGTTGGGCACCAAAAAAGCGCCCGTCCCTACAAGCTGGGACGAAGCGCCACAAAACGGACTATGTGCCCGCAAAAGCTCTTCGCTTAACCACCCAGCTTAGATGCCCTCGCCCGCGTTATAGCGCGCTCGCATCCGTTACTCGGCTGGCCTGTATCGACGACCATCTCGGCGATGTCTACTAAGACGTGCCTACACGGCGCGTCCGTTGGGACCGCAGCTCCGGGGTGATTTTCATCGGTCGCATGCACGGGTTCTCAGCGCTCCCCGCTCTCTGTAGCACGCGGACGGCCGACTACTCGTCCCCATCAACGCTTATGCGCTGTATGGTAGCACGGTCAACGCCGGCGAAAAACCCTCAACATCGGTTTCATACTTTAGAAATTTCTCGCGGTCGCAAGCACTCACTTGGAGCAAAATACCTGAAAGCACTTTATCTAACGAAAGAAGGCTGCTATGCGCACGATTGGAATGAGCGACTACACCGTCGGCGAGGACTGCTTTGACGAGCTGCCCGGCGCGCTGGCCGAGTACGGAGCGGCCAAGGTCGCGATTATCGGTGGCAAACGAGCACTGGCCGCGGCGCTTCCCAGTATCGAAGCGGCACTGGAGGGCACCGACATCGAGATTCTGGAGACACGCGTCTACGGTACCAACAGTACGCGCGCCAATATCGCCAAGGTCGTAAACTCCCCCGCCTGCCAGGAAGCCGACGTGCTCATTGCCTGCGGCGGCGGCAAGGCGCTCGATACCGTCAAGACGGCGGCCATCGAGCTCAAGAAGATCGTCTTTACGGTACCGACGATCTGCTCCAACTGCTCGGCCGCGACCGCCATTGCCGTTGTCTACAACGACGACGGCTCGCTCGAGGGCTATTCGTACCCCAACCGCCCCGCGCACATCTTCATCAACCCCAAGATCATCGCCGAGGCTCCGGCGGAGTACTTCTGGGCGGGCGTGGGCGATGCCCTGTCCAAGCAGCCCGAGGTCGAGTACGCCACGAGCGCCGGCAACCTGGAGCACACCGCAGGTCTTGGCCTGGCGCTCGCGCACACCTGCTCCGAGCCGCTGTTTACCTATGGCGTGCAGGGTCTTGAGGACGTTCGCCAGAACCTGTCGACCGAAGCCGTCAAGCAGATCGCGCTCGATATCGTGGTCAACACGGGCTACGTCTCCAACCTGACCAACCAAAACGATTACTACTACAACTCGAGCGTGGCGCATGCGTTCTACAGCGCCACCTGCAGCATTCCGCGCGAGGGCACCTACCTGCATGGCGAGGTCGTGAGCCTGGGCGTGCTGGTGCTGTTTGCCTACACGGGCGATACCGAGAACCTTGAGCGCTACTCAGCCTTTAACAAGCAGATGGGACTGCCCGTGACGCTTGAGCAGGTCGGGCTTTCCGAGTCCGATATCCCCGCCCTGTGCGAGTGCGCGCACACCACCAACGAGTGGAAGCAGGGAAACCCCGAGCCCTTCACCGACGAAAAGTTCGCCGCCGCCATCAAGGCTGCCAACACCTACGGCCACACGCTCTAGGACTGACCCAAAACCACCACAAATGGGACGGGCACCTTTCTGGTGGTTTTTTATTGATCCAGCATTCAGTTCGTACTCGAACCCGATTCTTTACGAGAAAGGGTTCGGGTACGTTTTTTGTTTATCGGAAATTCTGCGGAAGGACTACTCGGAACGGCAAACAGGAACGAACAGAGGCAGGGTATCATCGTGGTGATGGTATCCTGCCTTTTGTTTTGCGGGATCAAGGTCGCTTTATGCGAACTTGATCGCCACTTATATAGTGCATTGATGGCAATTGCTTCGTACGTGCATACCGGGAGCCTGTACACCTCTGGCAAGGCGTAACACGCTAGACTTTGTTCCAAAGTCCGTGTGCTAAGGGGGCAGGCACCTTAGAATTCCTGTGGAGTGTGTACGCACGTACGCAGGAAAACGGCAAAATTTCGCTATATTAGGGCGTTCTTTCATTGGAGAGTATGGTATACACGGCTTAGTTCAACAAATAAGAATTTATACATAAAGGAGGATATTTATGAAACTGTTTTTATGTTCTCACTTTTCAAGTGTAGGAAGTCTGATAAAGGAAGAAATTGAAAATAAAAAAGTCGCATTTATTCCAACAGCTTCGCTGCGTGAAGGCTACACCGGTTATGTCG
>CABUOA010000003.1 GCA_902493145.1 uncultured Collinsella sp.
AGCCGCCGTCGAGCCACTTCTGCAGGATCGCCGGCTCGTTGGTCGACGGATCGTAGTTCTTGGGCATTTCTTCCATATATCTCTCCCTGTCCCGCCGGGGAGGAATGTAGGCCCGATTTTCGCTCGGTCAAGTCCTGGGCTCGCTCGAAGACCACATTAAGTGGTCTTCGGCTCGTGCGGAATCTACGAAAATCGGGCCTACATTCCTCCCCTTAGGTATCGATTACTTCAGTCTGAAGGTACTAACTAAACAACCTCACAGAATAGCACAGGCATACCTACCAATAAGGGACAGGTTTATTTTGGCAGGTTTTATCAGGCAGAATGACGTTTGCCTATATAAAACCGACCAAAATAAACCTGTCCCTAAATGGCAGGTCCCGCGGTGATTGCCGCGGGACCTGAATGGACGCTATTTAGCCGTAGATACGGCGGGGCTGTTCGGTGCCCTTTACGGCGGCTTCGGTCACGATGACCTTGGTGACGCCCTCCTCGCTGGGGAGGTCGAACATCGTCTGCTGAAGCACGTCCTCGCAGATGGAACGCAGGCCGCGGGCGCCGGTCTTGCGGGCGAGCGCCATACGGGCGATCTCGTGAAGGGCCGCGGCCTCAAACTCAAGCTCAACGTCCTCGAGCTGGAACATCTTGCGGTACTGACGCACCACGGCGTTCTTGGGCTCGGTCAGAATCGACACCAGGTCGTCCTCGTCGAGCGCCTGCGTCTGGGTGACAACGGGCGTACGGCCCACGAACTCGGGGATCATGCCGAATGCATTGAGGTCCTGCGGGAGTACCTGGCGCAGCAGGTCGTTCTCGTCGACCGAGGTGGGGCCGGCGATCTCGGAGTTAAAGCCCACGCCCTTGTTGCCAACGCGATCGGCGATGATCTTATCCAGACCCACAAAGGCACCGCCGCAGATAAACAGGATGTTGGTCGTGTCGATCTGCAACAGTTCCTGCTGGGGATGCTTGCGGCCGCCGGTGGGCGGAACGCTTGCCACCGTGCCCTCAAGAATCTTAAGCAGCGCCTGCTGAACGCCCTCGCCCGAGACATCGCGGGTAATGGAGAGGTTCTCGGCCTTGCGGGCGATCTTGTCAATCTCATCCACGTAGATAATGCCCACCTGAGCGCGCTCAATGTCGCCATCGGCAGCATTGATGAGCTTGAGAAGGATGTTCTCCACGTCCTCGCCCACATAGCCGGCCTCGGTGAGCGCAGTGGCGTCGGCGATGGCAAACGGCACCTCGAGGATGCGCGCGAGCGTCTGGGCCAACAGGGTCTTGCCGGTACCGGTGGGGCCGAGCAGCAGGATGTTGGACTTGGCGAGCTCTACCTCGTCCATATCGTCGTCGAACTGCGAGCCCATGCCGTCGTCAAAGGCAGACACCGCGGCGCCACCCTCGATCACGCGGCGATAGTGGTTGTACACGGCCACCGACATGGCGCGCTTGGCGTCCTCCTGACCCATAACATAGGCCGAAAGCTCGTCATAGATCTCGTGCGGCGTCGGCACGTGCGTGATGACCTGACGGTCGTCCTCGAGCTCAAAGCCCTCGGCCTCGGGGTCCACGGCGGACTGGGATGCAGCCTGGCCGTGGTCGTTGAGGAAGCCCGGCAGCTTGCCGTTGCGGGCAGCGTCCATAAAGTCAGAAGCCAGCGACTCCTCAAGGATCTCGGAGCAGGCGGCGACGCACTCGTCACAGATAAAGATGTTGGTCGGACCCTTTACAAGGCGACGAACCTGGCCCTGCTCTTTTCCGCAGAAGGAGCAGCGGATGGGGTTGCCGTTCTCGTCAAAGTTGTCCTGCATGTTTCCTGCCATCCTAGGCGTCCTTCGCGGCGAGGTCGCGCGAGGTAACGATACGGTCGATCAGGCCGTAGTCGAGGGCCTCGGCGGCGGTCAGGTAGTTGTCGCGCTCGGTATCGGCCTGGACCTTCTCGATGGGCTGGCCCGAGGCATCGGACAAGATCTGGTTGAGCTCGCGACGGGTCTTCTTGATCTCCTCGGCCACGATCTCGATCTCGGTCTGCTGACCCTGGGCACCGCCGCTGGGCTGGTGAATCATGACTTTGGAGTGCGGCAGGCAGAAGCGCTTGCCCTTAGCGCCGGCCGAAAGCAGCACGGCGGCCATGGACGCGGCCATACCGACGCAGATGGTGGAGACCTGCGGCTTGATGAAGTTCATCGTGTCAAGAATCGCCAGGCCAGAGTAAACCTCGCCACCGGGCGAATTGATGTAGAGCGAGATATCCTTCTCGGCATCCTGGCTCTCAAGATGCAGCAGCTGGGCAACGACCAGGTTAGCGCTGACGGAGTTGATCTCCTCGCCCAAGAAGATGATGCGGTCGTTGAGCAGGCGCGAATAGATATCGTAGCTGCGCTCGCCGCGCGGCGTCTGCTCGATAACGTATGGCACGAGGGCGGAATCGAACTTAGCGATCATACGCATCTCCATTTCTCTCTTGCGGACCAAATTGGTTCTAGATAAACGTACGGTGCCCGCATGCTATGCATTGGCTGGCACCGTACGAAGCAACCGGATAACCGGTGTATAACTTTACCCCATCACAGGCGCACGCATGCGCTCGCGGGCAAGGTGGCGAGAATTACTCGGCGTCCTTGGCGGTCTCGTCGACCTCGGTCACCTTGGCGTTCTCGACCAGGTGGTCGACGGCCTTGGAGCGACGGATAGACTCACGGACGGCAGGCATGCGGCCATCGGCGATGAACTCGGCCTTAGAAGCCTCGACGTCCTTGACGCCGGCCTTCTCGAACTCGGCGTTGATGTCGTCCTCGGTGACCTCAATCTTGAGCTCACGGGCGAGAGCGTCCAGAGCCAGGGACTCACGGGCAACGTCGTTGGCCTGCTTGTGCAGGTCGCCGATGAACTGCTCCATGGTCAGGCCGGAAGCGGGCAGCCAGGTGTCCAGGGTCATGCCGCGGGCAGCGAGGTTGGACAGGAAGTTCTGGCCAAGCTCCTCAAAGACGGACTGCTCGTAGTCGGCATCCATCTCGTCGAGCTGCAGGCGCTCGGCGAGAGCGGAGACGCAACGGTTCTCCTTCTCGGCCGGGAGGCGGGAAGCCTTGTCCTGCTCGATCTCGATCTTGATGGCGTCGCGCATAGCGTCGATGCTGTCGAAGCCAAAGTCGGACTTGACGAGCTCGTCGGTGAGCTCGGGGGTGTTGCGGACCTTGATGCCCTTGATGGTGACCTCGACGGTGTGGGTCTCGGCCTCCTCGCCCTCCTCGGCTTCGTCGGTCCAGGTGACGGACTTGACATCGTCAACGTTGGCGCCGATCAGGGCCTCGTTGAACTCCTTGGGGTTGCTGTCGCTACCGGCGATGAGCATACGGCCCTCGGCGGCGAAGTTGTCGGCATTCTCGACGGCCTTGAGGTCGACGGTGACGTAGTCCTCGGCCTCGACGGCGCGACCCTCGACGTCCTCGAAGGTGGCACGGTAGTTGAGGAGCATCTCGACCTGGTTGTTGATCTCGGACTCGGTGACCTCCGCGGGAGGCATCTCGATCTCGACGGCGTCGAAGGAGGAGAGCTCAGCGGCGGGACGCAGGGAGAACTCGACGGTGTAGGTGTAGTCCTCGTGATCCTTGGCGAGGTCGAGCTCCTTGTAGTCACCGTTCTTGGTGGGGACGATGTCCAGCTCGTTGAGGACGGCGGGCTCGTTGGCGGCGATCAGGTCGTTGGTGGCCTGAGCGAGGGTAGCCTCGGCGCCAAGAGCAGAGTCGATGACCGGACGGGGAGCCTTACCGGCACGGAAGCCCGGGAAGCGGTACTTCTTGGCGGTGTCCTTGTAGGCCTTCTTGATCGCGGCGTCGACGTCGGCGGCCGGGATGGTGACCGTAGCGGTGAGCTTGGCGTCCTTGACGTCAGAAGCGGTGATGTTCAACACGTTCCTCCTCATACTGCCCAGCTTATCTGAGGTGCTGGTACCTTTATGCAACAAAGAGTCGCGACGGCCGAAGCCGACGCAGATGCGTTGGTGCGGGCGAAAGGACTCGAACCTTCACGGGAATCCCACCAGAACCTAAATCTGGCGCGTCTACCAATTCCGCCACGCCCGCATGAGCGCACAGACTAGGAATGATAGCAGATACGAACGACAAGCGCACGCACACGTTTTACAGGCTCACGACCTCACCACGAGTGCGAAAGGCGGGGCGAGTTGCCCCGCCCCGCCCATTACGACTTGTTCGCTGACCCGCTACTCCCCCAGCAGGGCCTTCTCGGGCGTGATCGGCAGCGAGCGCACCTGGTGGCCGGTGGCGTGTGCCACGGCCGATGCAACAGCGGCGAGCGGCGTGTTGATGACGACCTCGCCGATCGACTTGGCGCCAAACGGACCCGTCGGCTCGTAGCTCGGCTCAAAGGCCACGCGAATGCTGCCGATATCCAGGCGCGTAGGCAGCTTGTAGCTCATAAAGCTGCCGGTGCGCAGGCGACCGCGGTCGTCATGCTCGACGATCTCGTAGAGCGCGTGGCCGATGCCCTGGGCAATGCCGCCCTCGGCCTGGACGCGCGCGAGCGCCTCGTTGATCACAGTGCCGCAGTCCACGGCCGCCGCATAGTCCACAACAGTCACCTTGCCGGTGGCCTTATCGACCTCGACCTCGGCAATGCCGGCCATAAACGGCGGAGGCGAAACGGGCAGGCAGGCAGAGGCATGCGAGGTGAGCGCGTCGCCGCCCGCGATGTTCTTGACGCACAGGTTGGCAAAGTCGCGCAGCGTGAGGTAGCGGTTCTGCTCGCGCGCGGCACGCTCGTCGGACAGGCGCACGTACTGGCCGTCGAAGACCACGTCGGCGGCGTCAACGTCCCACATCTGAGCGGCCTTGGCGCAAATCTTCTCGCGCAGCTCGGTCGCGGCGTTCTTGGCGGCAAGGCCCGTCACGTAGGTACCGGAGCTCGCGTACGAACCGGCGTCGAACGGCGACACGTCGGTGTCCACGCCGCGCACCACAATGAGCGAGCTTTCAACGCCCAACTCCTCGGCGGCAATCTGCGCCAGAATCGTGTCGACACCCATGCCGTTATCGGTGGCGCCGGTGCCGATGGTAATGAAGCCGTCCTCTTCCAGGCGCATATCGATGCCGGCGATGTCGACATTGGAAATGCCCGAGCCCTGCATGGTGAGCGCACAGCCCAGAGCACGCACGCGGTCGCCCAGGTCGACGGCCAGCGGCTTGTCGCGCCAACCGATCATGTCCATCGCGCGCAGCAGGCAGCGGTCGAGTGCGCAGGCGTTGAGCTTTTCGTTGTAGTACTGCGGCATGATCTCGCCCTCGCGCACGATGTTCTTAAGGCGCAGGTCGGCGGGGTCCATGTGCAGCATGTCGGCGAGCTCGTTAACGGCGCTCTCCACGGCAAACTGGCCCTGGGTGGCACCGTAGCCGCGATACGCGCCGCCGCGGTTGGTATTGGTGTAGACAGCGTCCCAGCTAAAGCGGCTCGCCTTCACATGGTTGTAAATCGGCAGGCTCTTGTGGCCCGAAAGGCCGATCGTCGTGGTGGCGTGCTCGCCGTACGCTCCGGCGTTGGACAGCGTGTGCAGGTCGATGGCCGTGATGGTGCCGTCGTTCATGGCGCCCAACTTGACGGTCATCTGCATCTGGTGGCGCGAGTTGCCCGCGGTGATGGTCTCCTCGCGGGTGTAGCAGCAGTAGCTCGGACGGCCAGTCTGCTGGGTGACGAACGCCACGAAGATCTCGCAGCAGCCCGTCTGCTTGGAGCCAAAGCCGCCGCCGATGCGCGGCTTAATGACCTGCACCTGCGACTGCGGAATGTCGAGCGACTGCGCGACCATGCGGCGCACGTGGAAGGGCACCTGCGTCGAGGTGGTCACGGAGATGCGCCCAAACGCGTCGGTCGTCGCGAAGGCGCGGAAGGTCTCCATGGGCGCGGTCTGCGTGGCCTGGCTGGTGTAGGTGCGCTCAAAGACGATGTCGCTCTGGGCGAAGGCCTCGTCCAGGTCGCCAAAATCGCTGGTACCGCTGCACACCAGGTTGCGCGGGACATCGCCGCCCTGCGGGAACATAAAGGTCACGTCGCCCTCGGGGTGGACCACGATATCGTTATCGAGTGCCTGGGTAAAGTCGAGCAGGGGCTCGAGCACCTCATAGTCGACCTTGATGAGCTTGAGCGCCTTGTCGGCAGCCTCCTCGGTCTCGGCAGCGACGATCGCCACCTCCTCGTTTTGGTAGCGCACAAGGTTCTCGAGAATCAGGCGGTCGTAGGGACTCGGCTGCGGATAGCTCTGACCGGCGATAGTAAAGCGGCGCTTGGGCACGTCCTCGTAAGTGTAGACGCCCACAACGCCGGGCACCTTCAGGGCGCGCGACGTATCGATGGAGCGGATCTTGGCGCGGGCATAGGGGCTGCGCTTGAGTTTGACGATCAGGGCGCCGGCGGGCACCATATCGCCCGTGTAGACGGGACGGCCCTCGAGCAGCGCCTTCGAGTCCTTCTTGGGCTGCTTATGGGTGATCTGCTTGTACGAGACAC
Source organism: uncultured Collinsella sp. (assembly GCA_902493145.1). Lineage (GTDB taxonomy): Bacteria > Actinomycetota > Coriobacteriia > Coriobacteriales > Coriobacteriaceae > Collinsella. The sequence continues at coordinate 6,520 of CABUOA010000003.1, forward strand.
CGTCGCAGCTGGTGTCGTTGACCGGCAGCTCGGGCATCTCAAAGCCCACATGCACGCCGGACTCGTTAAGAAAGCGGACGATGGCGCGCAGCTGGCTCTCATAGCCGCTGCAACGGCAGAGGTTGCCGGCGAGCTGGCGTGAGAGTTCCTCGCGCGTGGCGACGAGGCTCGGGTCCTCCTTGGCGGCGCGTGCAAGCGCCAGCACGTTCATGATGAGGCCGGGGGCGCAAAAACCGCACTGCTCGGCGCCTTCGGCAGCCATCGCACGGGCAAGCGCCTCGGACTCGGCTTTGAGGCCCTCGAGCGTGGTGATGGAGCGGCCCTCGATGCGCGCGGCGGGAACCGAGCAGCTCAGCACCGGGTCGCCGTCGAGCCACACCGTGCACAGGCCGCAGTTGGTGGTCTCGCAGGCGCAGCGCACCGACGCACAACCCTGCTCGCGCAACAGTGCAAAGAGCATGGTGTCGGGGGCAATCTGAACCTTGACCTTACGGCCGTTGAGCGTAAAGGAAAGACCGATGAGTTTGGCAGCCATTAGCGCACCTCGCTAGAATCGACGCCGGGCACGCGGCGGCAGGAATACTCGTCCGTGGCGAACTTGGGGATCTGCACGGTCTCGAGCTCGCGGGCAAGCGCGGCCGAAAGCTCGATGCCGGCGGCGCGACGCACAGCCTGGATGGCGAGCGGGGCAGAGATGCGGCGGCGGTAGTCGGCCGAGCCCCACAGGTTGGTGCCGTAGCTCAGCGAGCGCACGGATGCGGCCAGGGCGCGCAGCTCGTCCTCGGAAGGCTGCTCGCCGACAAGGCCGCACGCCTCGCCCTGCAGCAGAGTCGCGCGCAGCGGGCGGGCGCCCACGGTGACGTGCCAGGTGTTGTCCCACCAGGCGGCGGTGACGTTCAGCGAGGGGAAGTCGGTCGCGGCCTTGCGCACGGCCTCGTAGCTCGCGCGGTAATCATGCTTGACGACCACGACGTGCTCGATCACGTCGCGCACATAGCCCATATCCACGAACTCCGCGAGCGGCACGCGACCGGCGCCCGTCAGCTCAACATAGGAATCGAGCGCGAGAAAGGCGGAGAGAACGTCCGAGAAGCCAAAGCGGCCGTAGATGCTGCCGCCCACCGTGGCGGTGTTGCGCAGCTGCACGCCCACGATGTCGTGGACGGCGAACTCAAAGACATTATTGACAAGCGCGTTGAGCCCGGCATGACGCTCGAGCTGGCGCAGGGTGCACATGGCACCGATGCGAAACTCGGTCTCGGTCTCCTCGATATGATCGAGTCCGCAGGCCGAAAGGTCAATCGCCGTCGCCACACGACGCGAACCCAGGCGCATCCAGATGCCGCCGCCCACAATCTTGTTGTTGCGGTTCTTCTGCAAGAGCTCATAGGCTTCGGCCGCGTTTCCAACACGGACGTAGGTACCGAACTTGAGCACGTTCTCCCCCATCTCTCCACTTGTCCAGTACCTTTAAGTGTACCAAACGAGGGGGCACAGCTCGTGTCGGGACAAAATGAACCGTTTTCCTCCGTCGCATGCGGATCAAAAAAGGCTCCCAGCCAAGATGACTGGGAGCCTTCTGCGATGCTATGTCGAGCGACAATTTAGCAGACGCCCTGGGCGAGCATGGCGTCGGCGACCTTCAGGAAGCCGGCGATGTTGGCGCCCATGACGAAGTTGCCCTCCTCGCCGTACTCCTTGGCGGTGTCGTCCACGTTGTGGAACATGCCGCGCATGAGCTGCTCGAGCTTGCCGTCGACCTCCTCGAAGGTCCAGGACAGGTGCTCGGCGTTCTGGCTCATCTCCAGGCCGGACACGAGCACGCCACCGGCGTTGGCAGCCTTGCCGGGCATAAAGGCGACGCCGTTCTCCTGGAAGTAGGTCGTGGCCTCGATGGTCGTGGGCATGTTCGCGCCCTCGCCGACCACCTTGCAGCCGTTGGCGACGAGCGCCTGGGCGTCCTCGAGCAGCAGCGTGTTCTCGCGAGCGCAGGGCAGCGCGATGTCGCAGGGAAGCTGCCACACGCCACGGCCGTCGCCCTCGTGCCACGTGGCATTGGGCTTCTCGTCGACGTACATAGCGAGCGTGACGCCCTTGTCGTGGCCAGAGCGCTTCTTGTTATAGACATGCTCGAGCACGGTGTAGTCGATGCCGTCGGGGTCCTCGACCCAGCCGTGGGTGTCGGAGCAGGCCAGCACCTTGCCGCCGAGCTGGGCGACCTTCTGGACCGCGTAGATGGCGACGTTACCGGAGCCGTGAACGACGACGTTCTTGCCCTCGAAGGACTCGCCGCGGCTCTTGAGGTACTCGTCCACAAAGTAGACCAGACCGTAGCCGGTGGCCTCGGTACGGGCGAGCGAGCCGCCAAAGGAGAGGCCCTTGCCGGTAAGGACGCCGGTCCACTCGTTGGTCAGGCGCTTGTACTGACCGAACATGTAGGCAACCTCGCGGCCGCCAACGCCCAGGTCGCCGGCGGGAACGTCGGTATTGGGGCCAATATGGCGATAGAGCTCGGTCATGAAGGACTGGCAGAAGTGCATGATCTCGTTGTTGGACTTGCCCTTGGGGTCAAAGTCGGAGCCGCCCTTGCCGCCGCCCATGGGAAGGGTGGTCAGGCTGTTCTTGAGGATCTGCTCCAAGCCCAGGAACTTGAGCATACCCAGGGTGACCGTCGGGTTAAAGCGCAGACCGCCCTTGTAGGGTCCAATGGCAGAGTTGAACTCGACACGATAGCCGCGGTTGACCTGGACCTTGCCCTGGTCATCGACCCAGGGGACACGGAACATAACGATGCGCTCGGGCTCGACGAGGCGCTCAAGCAGGGCGGCCTCCTCGTACTCGGGATGGGCGTCGAGCGCCGGCTGGATGGTGCCGAGGATCTCGGTCGCGGCCTGGATGAACTCAGGCTGCTCGGGATAGCGGGCCTTGAGCTCGTCGAGAACTTTCTGCGTGTAGCTCATGCTTCCTCCAATGATAGGAAACGAAAAGTGTCGGTCGCGGCACCCTGTGCGCCGCGAACTTTATCGTGTATGGATAATATCGCACTGTTGCGGGAAAGTTTCGCATAAGCAGACGAGCAGATGTTTCGTTTTGATTACGATGCAGGTAGAGGCGTTTTTGAGTGCCTGACGCACAAATCGCGTGTTTCGAAGCTGTTTCGTCCACGTGGTCCATACCACCACAAAGAGGACGGGCACCTTTGTGGCGGTTGGCAGGATGCGTTGGCGGGAACGTATGTGAATCGAACACATCCAAGACGTTTTGCACGCCTCGCAACGGTTTTGAGGACCGCGGGGCCCACCGGAGCCCATCCGTTCCCAAGCGTGGCGGTATTTTACCAAACCGAACAGCCCGCAACTGCAAGGAGGACCAGGGCAGCGATGCAAAGCCCCTAACGCAGCGATCTTAGGCCGCCGGCATCCTTGTCGAGTGCGGTAAAGCGCACGGCATCCAGGTGCTCCAAGATGCTGATCGCTCGCTTGCGCGACACACCCAAGGCCTCGCGCAATACACTCGTGGTGGTAGCGCCGCCGGCAGCCTCGATAGCCGCAAAAACAACCTCACGCGCATGGGCCTCGGCGGCGGCAGACAAGGCAACGTCGCGTTCGATCTTAACGATCGCGCGGTTGAGCGAAAGCTCGCGCAGGGCACGCGTCATGGTGTCGCGATCGAGCTGCAGACGCTCACCCACCTCAGGCAGCGTCGCCGCACCGAGACCCGCCTCGTCGAGGGCGGCCACGATGCGCTGGCTCGCCTCGCGCACCACACGTATCGCCGCAGCGGCAGAGTGCGGGTCGAACACCTCGGCACCGTCGACGGTGCACACGCCGCGCGCACAGCCCTCGAGAACGAGCGCGGACGCGACGTCTTCGCGCGCTGTCGGCCAGGCGGCATGCGCGACCTCGCCCGGCGTGAAACCCGTCTGCTTGGGCGCGGCCCCGTGCATGGCGGCCAGCGTGACGGCGAGCGTGGCGAGGGCGGCATCGAGCACAGCGGGGGCGGCATAGAGCTCCTCGGTCGAGCGCTCGGCATGAAGCGCCACGGCGTCACCCGAGGAAACCGCCCCGTGCAGGAGCGCAGCCGCCTCGGCACCCGAAAGATCGAGAGCACGGGCTGCGGCCGCGGCAGGCACGGGCAGGCGCTGCAGCCCCAACCATGCGGCAACGGCGGCGGCGCGGTCGTCGGCATCCAGGGCCCCGAGCAGCGCGCACTCGCCCGCGGAGAGGACGCGCGAGCGGCGGCACCGCGAAAGAAGAACACGACCGCCGCCGATAAGCACCACCGGCGAGAACGCGAGCACAATGAGGCCGTCGCCCGATCGCACGGGAAGGCGCTCCTCCAGACGGACCTGCACGATGCGGGTCTCGCCAGCCTCAATGGGTCCCTCACCCTCCATGAGCATGATACGGCCAAGGACCTCCGCCGTACCCGCCATCACATGAACGCGCGTACCGGACTCGAAGGGCGCGGGCTTGGTGCCCTCGCGCCCCAGATACGTGAAGCGGGCGATGAGCCTGAGCGTCGAGCCCTCAGCACCAGACCCGCAGAGGACCTCGCCACGCGGAAGGTCGCCCGCACCGTCGCCCACGATGTTGAGCGCCGCGCGCTGTCCGGGCAACGCCCGAGGAGTATCACCATGCACCTGAATCGCGCGCACGCGGCAGCGCACGCCCGCGGGACATGAGACGAGCTCGTCGCCCACCGCTACGGGGGCATCGTGAAGCGTGCCCGTGACGACCGTCCCGGATCCCTTGATGGTGAAGCAGCGGTCGATGGGCAGGCGCGGGGCCAGACCGGGGCGCACCGGGCGGGATGCGGCATCGGCCAGGAAAGAGTCGATGGCGGCATCGAGGGCAAGGCGAACGTCCTCGATGCCCACGCCCGTGCGCGAGGAAACAGGCACCACGGGTGCATCGGCAAAGACGGTATCGCTGAGGAAGTCCATCACGTCGAGCTCGGCGAGCTCCGCCGTCTCGTCATCGGCCAGATCGCGCATCGTGAGCGCCACCACGAGGTGCCTCACGCCCAACAGCTCCAACACGTACACGTGCTCTCGCGTCTGCGGCATCACGCCCTCAACGGCAGAAACCACCAGCAACGCAACGTCCACGCCGGTGGCACCCTGTACCATCGCGCGCAGGTAGTGCGCATGCCCGGGCACGTCGACCAGGCCGACAAGCTTGCCACTGGGAAGCTCGAGCTCGCCAAAGCCGAGCTCCGTAGTCATGCCTCGGCGTCGCTCGACCTCCAGACGGTCGGGATTTTTGCCGGTCAGCGCCTCGATAAGGGCCGACTTTCCGTGGTCGACGTGTCCTGCTGTTCCAACGACAACGGGACACTCGACAAGCTCACGCGCAGTCATCGACGCAAACCCGCCCGCACGGTATCCGCCAACGCAGACGCACACAGGTCAAGGTCGGTATCGTGCAAAAGCGTGCGAACGTCAAACAGTACCTGGCCATGCCGCACGCGCGTCACGACCGGCGTATCGGGCTCCTGTACCATAGCGCGCTTTAGGCCATCGGCGGACAGGCGCCCATCGGCGGGGCAAACGGCAACACAAAAAGTTGGGAGCTCGACGGTCGGCAGCGAACCGCCGCCGGGAGTAGAGGCGCCCTCGACAACCTGCAGCTCCACGGCCTCCTCGCACTGAGCCTCGCGAAGCTTGCGCAGCATGCGGTCGTGCAGGCGCTTGGCCTGGCGCTCGAGCGGAGCCGGCGCGCCAGAAAGCATGTTGAGTACCGGGATCTCCCGATGCGCCGCATCGGGACCGGTCACATACAGTCGCAAAGTGGCCTCGAGCGCCGCAAGCGTGAGCTTGCCAGGGCGAAGCGCGCGCATAAGAGGATGCGAGGCACAGGCGGCGATTGCCTGGGCGCTGCCGAGAATAATGCCTGCCTGCGAGGCGCCGAGCAGCTTGTCACCCGAGCACGAGACGACGTCAACGCCGGCGCAAAGCGAGGCGGACATGGGCTTCTCCCCTGCATCGGCGAGCACCCCGTCTGCAAGCAAAGCGCCCGAGCCCTGATCCTCGTACAGCAACAGCCCGTGCTCATGCGCCAGCGCGGAAAGCTCCGCCGCGGAAACCTCCTCGTGGAAGCCCTCGATACGGTAATTAGAAGGATGAACTTTCAAGATCATCGCCGTGTTGGGCGTAATGGCGCTTCGATAATCGTCCAGATGTGTGCGGTTGGTAGAGCCAACCTCGACAAGCTTGGCACCCGAAGCCGCCATGATGTCGGGGATGCGGAAGCTGCCGCCCACCTCGACAAGCTCGCCGCGGCTCACGATGACCTCTTTGCCAGCCGCGTGCGCGGCAAGCACCAGCAGCACCGCGGCGGCATTGTTGTTGACAACCAAGGCGTCCTGCGCCCCCGTGAGCGTGCGCAGCAGGCGTGCGGCATGCTCCTTGCGGCCCCCGCGAGCGCAGATTGAGACGTCATACTCAAGCGTGCTGTAGCCTCGGGCGACATCGGTCACCGCCTGCACCGCCGCGGGAGCGAGCGGAGCGCGGCCCAGATTGGTGTGAATCACAACGCCCGTCGCGTTGACGGCAGGGCGCAGGGTCGGCAGCGACAGGCGATGGGTCCGCTGCTCAATTGCCAAGGCGAGCTCGCGCTTGTTCCTTGCAGGGGCGCCGGAGCGAATCGCCGCGCGCTCGGCATCGAGCTCGGCGTCAATCGCCTCGCGTACCATCGTGTCGCCTGCATCGCCAGCAGCCTTCATGACCGGCCACTCGGCAAGCAACTCGTGAACGGCGGGAATGGAACGCAGGCGGCCGCGCACCTCGGCAGACATGGATTCGCAGTCGCTCATGAAAAGCCTTTCGACATGTTCAATAAAAAGCTGGTCCCCCGCGATCGTCATCGGGCAAAAAAATACCGGCGCGCACGCAAAAGGGACAGGTCCATTATGGCAGCTCGTGACAAGACGTCGAAGCGCCTCGTCCAAAACCTGCCAAATAAACCTGTCCCTCTTTGGTCGGTTATGGCTTGGGTCCTTAGGCCTCCCTGTTGGCGTAGATAAACCAGTAGCCCAGCGCCACGATCAGGGAGCCACCCACGATATTGCCCAACGTGGCGACCGTAAGGTTGAGCGCCAACCCGGCAGCGTTGAGGGCATCGGCGCCAGCGACATCGGCTCCATAGCCGCAGGAGTGCATCAAAATGCCCATAGGCAAAAAGTACATGTTGGCAACGCAGTGCTCAAAACCGCAGGCCACAAAGGCGGCAATGGGCAGCAGAATGCCCACGACCTTATCGACCACGGTCTTGCCGGCGGTACCGATCCATACGGCCAGGCACACAAAGATGTTGCATAGAATGCCGCGGAAGAAGATGGTGACGGCGCCGATCGTAACCTTACCGGCGGCGACACTCACCATGGTGTTGGCGACGGCCTCGCCGTTGAGTTTGTAAATGGCTGCCATGTAAATCAAAAAGACAACGAACAGGGCGCCGGCAAAGTTGCCGATCCACACAATAGCCCAAGCCTTGAGCATCTGGACGAGCGTGATCTTTTTGCTCTTAAGCGCGCAGACCATAAGCGAGTTGCCGGTAAACAGTTCCGCGCCGCAAATGAGCACGAGCACCAGTCCCAGGCAAAAAGCAAGACCGCCCACGAAGCGCTGGGCGCCCCAGCAAAGCGTGGGATCGCTCAGAAAGATCGTGAAGAACAGGCCGCCGAAGGCGATGAACGCGCCGGCGAACATGGCGAGCAAAAAGGCCTTCGAGACCGGCAGGTTGGCCTTGGTAACGACTGCGGCCTCGATCTTCGCCTCGATCGCGGCGGGCGCCAGGCAATCGGAGGTGGGGTATTCTGCCTTACTCTGTGCCATGGAAATCACTTCTTTCTTACGATTCGGGACAAACGCTCCTGGTTCATTTGCCCTGCGAGGTCGGACGGTATAAAAATAAACGCGAGCCAAATTAGCATATTGGCCTGCGATTATATAGCTTGGAGCGGGCGACGGGAAGTCCAAGGATTTGCTTCGCTGCGGGCCTTCGGCCCTTGCGTGCTGCGCTGGAAAATGCTCACGCATTTTCTCAGCTCCGCACCCTGGCGGGTTCGATTCCCGTCGCCCGGCGCGTAAACGAAAACAGCTCTGATCCCCAAAGGAAACCAAAGCCGTTAAAACAATTCTTATGGAGCGGGCGACGGGAATCGAACCCGCGTCATCAGCTTGGAAGGCTGGGGTTCTACCATTGAACTACGCCCGCAAGATATGGTCGGGACGACAGGATTTGAACCTGCGACATCCTGCTCCCAAAGCAGGCGCGCTACCAAACTGCGCCACGTCCCGAAGGTGTTGAGCAGCTAAGGTCTAAACCTTGCGTGTCCCAAAGCGAAGGAAATTATAGGGGAGACTCCCCGCCTGTGCAAGCGACGATACCCTAGCTCCTCGAATGTACGACAAACCGACTGTGGAGCAGGCCGATCACAAACGCCACCACGGCAACCGGCGCCCACGCGGCTCCAATGTCTGCCAGCGGCAGCGCATCGAACGGCAGCCACGCGCCCGTAAAGAACGCATCGCGGACCGAGGTAATCACGCTCTGCACCGCGACAACGCCGCCGACCCAGACCCACACCTGCGGATGCGCGTCGCAAAAACCGTGCACCAGACCCATCAGTACCAGCACGATGGCGACGGGGTACAGGGCGTTGAGCATGGGCACCGAGAACATAAGAATCACGTCGAGGCCCACGTTGGAGAGCACGCACGAAAACGCTGCGAACACAAAGGCGAGTACCGCAAAGGGACGGCGCATGGCCTCCTCAGAGGCCTCCGCTCCCCCTTCGACCACATACGTCTCGCAGAAGTAACGCGAGCAGCAGCTGATGAGGCCGATGCACACGTTCATGCAGGCGAGGAAGAAAATCGCAAAGACCACGACCGTGCCGGCAAGGCCAAAGTGCATGGAGGCCGAACGGGCAAGGATGGCGGCACCGTTGGTGGCATCGGGCATCACGGTGCTGAGCTGCGCGCCGGCAAGCGCCAGGCCGCAGTAGATGATGGCCATGAGCACACCGGCGATCACGCCGGAGCGCGAAATCTCGAAGGCAACGCGCTTGTCATCGGTAACGCCCAGCTCGTGGATAGTCTCGGCGATGATGATGCCAAAGGCGAGCGACGCGAGCAGGTCCATGGTCTGATAGCCGGTCAAAAAGCCCTGCACGGCAGCACCGGCATTATAGGGAGCCTGCGGCGCGGCAGCGGGACCCAGCGGCGAGACCACGGCGGCACCCACGACCAACACGATAAGGGCAATGAGCGCGGGGCCCGTAATGCGGCCGAGCACGCGTGTGATGACGCCCGGGCGCAGCGTGAGCGCAAACGCGACGACGAAGAAGCCGACGGCAAACACCAGGCGCGCCGTGCCGAGCGAGACGCCCTCGGGCAACAGCGGCACCAGCATCTCGAAGGCCGTGGAACTCGTACGCGGAATGGCAAGGCACGGGCCAATGGCCAGATACACCGCCGCGACAAAGAACTCGCCAAACTTGGGGTGTACGCGGCCGGCAAGCTCGCGCGCCGTTCCGGCAAGCGCCACGGCGATAAAGCCCATGACGGGCAGGCCGATGGCGGCAATCAGAAAGCCGAACATGGCGACCGGCGTGGCGGAACCTGCCTGCAGCGCCAGCAGCGGCGGAATAATGAGGTTGCCGGCGCCAAAGAGCATCGAGAACAGAGCGATGCCGACGGTGACGACATGGTCGGAGCGCAGACCGCGCGGAGCGGATGAAGCCATGGGACCACCTTTCGAGTCAAAACAAAAACGGGACGGGCAAAAGACCCGTCCCGCAAGTATATACGCTTTAGCAGACTAAATCGTGCAGAGCGTCAATCGCGGTGTCGACTTCCTCGTCCGTGTTGAAATACCCAAACGAGAAGCGAACGACACCCTGGCGCTCGGTCCCCAGTGCGCGGTGCATGAGCGGAGCGCAGTGGGCGCCGGGGCGCGTCGCAATCCCCCACCCTTGCATGAGCGCGTCCGAGACCTCGGCCGAATCGATATCGCCCACGTTAAGCGAAACGATCGCCGAGCGCACGGGCTGGTCAAACGCACCGTAGAGCGCAATGCCGGGAATGTCGCGAACGCCGGCGAGGAAGCGCTCGGCAAGCGCACGTTCGCGTGCCGCAATCGCCTCTACCCCGCCCTGGGCCTCGATAACGTCGAGGCCGGCGGAAAGGCCGGCGATACCGTGACCGTTGAGCGTGCCCGCCTCAAGACGCGTGGGCCACTCTTGCGGCTGCAGCGCATCGAAGCTGCGCACGCCCGTGCCACCCATGGCCCAAGGAGCCACGTCAATGCCTTCCGCCACGGCTAGGCCACCGGTCCCCTGCGGGCCCATGAGCCCCTTGTGGCCGGTAAAGCACACCACGTCGAGCCCCATGACCTGCATATCGATATGCGCCGTGCCGGCAGACTGCGAGGCATCGACGATCACAAGCGCGCCGGCCGCATGGGCCATGGCAGCCACGCGTGCAATGTCGACCGCGTTGCCGGTCACATTGGAGGCGTGTGTCACCACCACGGCACGCGTGCCCGGCGTGACCAGCTGCTCGAGCTCGTCGTAGTCGAGCACGCCGTTCGCGTCGCAGCCCGCATGCTCAACAGTCACGCCCTGCTCTGCCGCCAGGCGGTTGAGCGGACGCAGCACGGAGTTGTGTTCGAGCACCGTCGTGACCACACGATCGCCGGGGCGCACCACGCCGTTGATGGCGGTGTTGAGCGCCGCCGTGGAGTTGGGCGTAAAACAAATATGGTCCACCCGCGGGCAGCCCAGCAAGCGCGCAAGCTTGGTGCGGCAGCTGTGGATGGTGCGCGCCGCGTCGAGCGCACCCGACGTGGCGCCTCGCCCAGCATTGCCGAGCGAGCACATCGCCTGCACCACGGCATCGATGACCGCCTGAGGTCTGTGCATGGTCGTCGCCGCGTTATCCAGGTAGATCATCGCACGACCTCCCACATATCGATCACAGTAAAGCCCTCGGTGGGAACGTCCGCCGCGGCAAGCTCGCTTCGCAGCAGTGGTTCATTTTCAGGCAGGGCTTTCCATGCCAGGCCGCAGCCGGCAGCAACCTCTCCGGGTACGGGAATCGTTCGCCCGGGAAGGCCACGCTCACGGCACAGAGACTCGCAGCCCATGGCGGCCGCCGTGGTGGGAAACGTGATGACAAGCGCCGGGCGCTTTTCTCTCATGGCAATCCCACCCAGGCGCTACGGACGCACGACGCGGCCGGCCTGCTCCATCTTTTCGACGATCACGTACATGTTCGTGACATCGCCCACGGCAAGCTGGTCCTTAATGCCAAAGTGGTCGAGGCAGGTGCCGCAGGTAAGGATCTCGACACCCTGCTCGGCCAGGCCCTTGAGGTCGTCAAGCACCGGCGACCCCTCGACGGTGAGTTTGGCGCCGCCGTTGTAGAAGAGCATCGTGGCGGGCAGCTCCTCCTGCTGCGTCACGGCAAAGATAAAGGCCTTCATGAGCTTGTGGCCCAGCTCATCGTCGCCGCGACCCATGCAATCGGTGTAGACGGCCACGACCAGCTCGCCCTTGCCGGCGCTGGCGTCGCAGAAAGCGGCGCCGTCCTGCTCAGGATCGGCCACGGCAACGGCGCCGGCGGTCGCCACGATCACGTGCCACTCGGCATCGGCGACCTTCTCGACCGAGGCCGTGCAGCCCTTTTCCTGTGCCATCTTGGAGATGTTCTTGACGGCCGTCTCGTTGTCGACCGAGGTCACGACAACACCCTCGCCATCAAGCTGCTTCAGAGCTTTGAGCGTCTTGACGACGGGCAGCGGGCAGGCATCGCCCATGGCATTGACTTCAATTTTGGTAGACATAGCAAATCCTTTCAAAAGGGACCGCCCAGAACAGTAGACGGTCGCATAAACGGTTTTCCTTAATGCACAACGTGAACGGCAGGACCACCCGGCACCGCCTCGCACACGCGGCCGATTGTGGCGGCAACGCGACCTTCGGCATGCAGGCGGCGGGCGAGCTCATCCACATCGGCAGCAGGCGCTGCGATGAGCAGGCCGCCCGAGGTCTGCGGATCGTACAGCGCATCCAGCATTCCCGGCTCCAGGTCATCGTCGGCCGCCACGCGCGGGCCAAAGAAATCCTGGTTGCGGTAGGCGCCGGCAGGGATAATGCCCAGACGCGCCATATTGAGCACCTGGTCAAAGAGCGGCACCGCCCCCGACGCGAGCTCAATCTGCACGCCCGAGCCCTCGGCCATCTCGCACGCATGCCCGATCAGGCCAAAGCCCGTGACATCGGTGCAGCCGTGAAGCTCGAGTCCCTCGGCCAGGCGAATCGGGGCCTCGTTGAGGGTGCGCATCGAGTCAAACATGGCTGCGGCCTCGTCCTGCTCGATGAGCACGCCCTTAATGGCCGTGGTGATAATGCCCGAGCCGATCGCCTTGGTCAGCAGTAGGACATCGCCCACGCGCGCACCGCTGTTGGCGAGCATGCGGTCGAGCGCGACAAAGCCACTCACGGACAGGCCGTACTTGGGCTCGTCGTCGTTGATGGTGTGGCCGCCCGCGATGGTGCAGCCAGCCTCGACGCACTTGTCGGCGCCACCCGCCAGAATCTCACCTGCGACCTCGACGCCCAGGCAACTGGGAATGCACAGCAGGTTCATGGCATGGCTCGGTCGTCCACCCATGGCATAAATGTCCGACAGCGAGTTGGCCGCCGCGATCTGACCAAACAGGAACGGGTCGTCGACCATCGGCGGGAAGAAGTCGACGGACTGCACGAGGCCCAGGTTTTCGCCAACACGAAAAACACTCGCATCGTCGGAGGTATCGAACCCCACGAGCAGGTTGTCGTTATGCACATTGGGTAAGTCGCCCAGGACCTGGGCGAGGGCTCCAGGAGCCAACTTAGCGGCTCAACCGCTCGCGGCAGTCATAGACGTGAGCTTAATCTGATCGTCAGCCATCGATACCTCCTCTCATCGGTCAATCATTTCCTCCCAGTATACGCATGAATGCAGGCCCACGGCCGATGCATTAATCGAGCGCCTGTGCGCGAATCGCCGCGCCGATGGCACCGGCAAAGCGAGCCTGGGGCGAGGTGGTCACCGGCGACCCCAGCAGCTCGCCCAACCGCTCCACCACGAAGGCGTTCTCGCACAGGCCACCGGTCAGGTAGTACGGGGCGCCCGCGGCCTGCCCGGCCATGGTCGCCACGCGCGAGACCACGCTGTCGATCACGCCACGTGCGATGTTCTCGCGCGGCTCACCGCGACCGATCAGGCTAATGACCTCACTTTCGGCAAACACCGTGCACATGCTGGAAATCTTGGTAGGCTCGCCGGAACGCGCCAGGTCGGCCATCTGCTGTTGAGAAATACCTAGGCGGTCGGCCATGATCTCCAAAAAGCGCCCCGTGCCGGCAGCGCACTTGTCGTTCATGGCAAACTTGGCCACGCGGCCATTTTTAAGCTGAATGACCTTGGTGTCCTGGCCGCCCACGTCAATCACCGTGCCGCGATCGCCAAACAGACGCACGGCACCGGCGCCGTGGCAGGTAATCTCGGTCACAACCTTGTGGGCGTATGGCACAGCCACGCGCCCGTAACCCGTGGCCACCACACGCGCAGAATCGGATGCAACGTCAAAGCCCGCCGCCGCGAGCGCCTCGCGCAACCTATCGGCGGCATCGACCGAGGAGAACCCGGTTGGCTGCACGCACGTCCACGCCACCGAACCCTCACCATCGACCACAGCAGCCTTAGCCGCCGTAGACCCGATATCGACCCCGATCCCTATCATGGCTCTCTCCTAATCCAAACATCAAAGACAGCGGCGCGTTCAGGCGCCTTAGCTCTAGGTTTCTCAGGTGCCGGAGGTTGCCCCGAAAGAGGAGCGCGGCGTACTTTGGTACGCAAGCGACGGTTTGAGGGGCAAGATCCGGTGCCTGAGGAAGCTAGAGGGTTTCGATGAAGGCGGCGATGCGGGTCTCGATCTGGCCCATGTCGCCGTTGCTGTAGTCGGTCTCGATCTTCATATACGGAATACCCGCACCCTCGACGGCCTCCTGTATGCGTGCACTCTCCACGTTAAAGGTGTGGCACGCCTGGAGCACGCTCTCCACTACGCCATCGACGTGATACTTCTCGCACATGGCCAGCGTGTTCTCCATACGACCGTCGTTGGGCGTCATAACCGAGCAGTTGATATCCAGGTAGCGGTCGGCGATCGCACGCAGGATGTCGGGCGCATCCGGGTCGACCATCATGGCCGCCGTGCGCTCACCCGAGCAGTCATCCATACACACGACCACGCCGCCGTTGGACTCGATGGTGCGACCGATCTTGTTGATTACGCCGCCCACCGGGCAACCGGTGATCAGGATGCGCTTGGCATCCGCCGCAACCGGGTGCTCGCCGGCCTCGTAGGCCTCGCGCAGGTTAGCGACCTTTTGCTCCAGCTGCTGCGTATAGGCCTCGATATCAAAGCTGAACGTACCGGCAAACATGGTGCTCATCAGATCGACGCCGCTCATGGCCGCCGGCTGGTTGGCCTGCAGCGCAAACATCTCGAGCTGGGCCGCACGCAGGCGATTGCGACGACGGGCAGCAGCGCGTAGGTCGCCGTCGGTAATCGTAATGTCGTAGAAGTTCTCGAGCTCCTCCTTGAGCAGACGGCACTCCTCGTACCAGCCCTCGCGCTCGTAGGCGCGGTCGCGGCCCTGCGGTAGGTGCAGAATGTGCGTGCGCTTGAGCTCGTTGAGCAGCTCGTACATCTTCTTCTTGCCGTCGCAGGTGGTCTCGCCGATGATCATGTCGCTAAAGTACGTAAACGGGCACTTTTGCGAATAGGCAAAACCATACGTCGACTTGATGAGCGGGCAGAGGTTTGCCGGCAGCACCTTCTCGGCCTCGGGAATCACCTCGTCGGACGTACCGCACAGAGCCACGCTCGAGGCGCCCGCGGCATCGATAATCTCGAGCGGCGTATAGCTGCACAAAAAGCCGACCAGGCGATTACCCGCCTGCTTGTAATCCTTAACGCGAATAAACGCCGCCTTGCGTTGTTCGTTAAACTCCTCAAACGTGCTGGGCAACGGCTGCTCAATATTTTCCGACATATAACTCCTAAACCTTTTAACCAACCAAGGAAGCGGCTTTCCCAGGTGCCCGAGGTTGCCGTGAAAGAGACGCGCCGCGTACTTTCGCACGCAAGCGACGGTTTGAACGGCAAGATCGGGTGCCTGGGAAAGCCGCCGGGACGGATAGCCCTAAATGGTTTCCAAGAAGGCCTCGATCCTGGTTTGCAGTTGGCCTGCATCCTCACCGGCGTAGTCGGTCGTGATGTGCATAAACGGAATGCCGGCTTCCTCGGCGGCCTTCTCCACGGCAAACGACTCCATCTCATAGAGCGTGCAGAACTGCAGGGCCACGTCGACGATGCCGTCGGCATGCAGGTCCTTGGCCATCTGGACAATGTCCTTCATACGCTGGTCGTTGGGCGTAAAGACGGCGCAGTTGATCTTAAAGTAGCGCTCGGCGATGGCATCGAGCATCTCGTCCACCGTCTCACCGGACTCGTCGACCAGGTCCTTGTAGTAGCGCGAGCCCGTGCAGGACTCCTCGCCTACCACAACGCCGCCGGCTTTCTCGATGAGGTTGAACAGCTTCCAGTTGGGCACGGCCATGGGCGTGCCGGTGTACAGGATGCGCTTGGTCCCCTTGGGCGCCACGCCCTCGCCAGCCTCGACACGCTGCTCGCACTCAGCCGCCATATCGTTAATGGCTCCGGTCAGACGTGGCGTGTCGTCCATAAAGGCGGCCTGAACGGTCAGCAGGCTGTCAAGACCGCTGATGGGCGCAGGGTCGGCAGCGCGCGTGGCAGCGAGGCGCTGCAGGGCGCGACGCTTCTCATTGACGGCGTGGATGGCGGCCTTCAGACGCTCAGGCGTAATCGTGACGCCGCACTCTTCCTCGATCTTGGCGGCGAGCTTCTTGACCTCGGCCTTCCAGGTCACGAGCGTCGACTCGTCGTGTACGTTGGGAATATCCATGACGTACATGTTCTTTTGCGTGGCAAAAAACTCGTAGGCCTTCTTCTTGCCATCGCAGGTGTTCTCGCCTACCACCAAGTCACTCGACTCAATGTAGGGGCAGACCTCGCCCAGCTTAAAGCCGGCAAAGCTCTTGATAAGCGGGCAGGTGTTGCGCGGCAGATGCTCCTCGACCTTATCGGTTGCCCAATCGGCACCCGAGCACAGGCCCACGGGAATACCGTCGCAGGCGAGCACAATCTCCTCGGGCACGTACACGCAGAACGAACCGACGATCTTGGTGGCCTCGCCGGCCTCCTTCTTGTCGAGCATCTCCTTAATACGGCCGCTGTGGATGTTGGTGGCCACAAAGTCCAGGTAGGACGTGGACTTGGGGCGATTGTTCTGCGTCAAGAACATATCGCCGTACATCTGGCCCACGGCGCCCAGCAGTATGTCGTGGTCGGCAAGATTCATGCCGAGGCTCTCCCACATCGGATGGAAATCGAATTCTTCAGCCATGGCGGTTCCCCTCTCGAACCAAAAACGGATAACAGCGGTATCGATGCACGACGGGCGGCGATTGCCCTGCCGTGCTCAAACCCGGAATTTTGGGGAACCTGCTTTGCGGTTGACTATTTAATTGTGCGTCGTCTCTCCCGGAGCCGTGAACATACCTGCTCATATGCGGCTCCGAGCGATATATAGGGCACGCGCGGCAACGCGGCGAATGTATGTCGTCTGCGGCATGTGCGCACCCTCCTTAACCAGTTGAGGTCAACTATATCAACGGTCATCGACCATGCGAACACCGTTGACAATCGTACGACAGCTGCGGGATGCGAACACCTCGCTGTCTGATAAATAATTATCAGATTGATAAGATTTTGTCATATAGAAATCGGCGAGCGGTAAAGTGGAAACAAAGCGGTCGAGGACTACCTCCTCGCCCGCATCGCCCACCGCATCAACGACAAACCAAATGGATCCTGCTGGCATCAAAATGCATGCGCAGCGTCTCGCCTGCTTGCGGCAGCTCGTCGACAGGCATGCCCACTTTGTTGACCTTCCACTGCAGGCGCGTCGGCGCATCGGCACGCGGCACATCCAGCAGCACCAGGCGCTCAAAACGCGAATCGCTCACGCGGGCCACATGCAGATCGTAGCTGTTACGACCGCGCTCAGCGCGGTTGTCCACATGGAAATAGCTCGCACGAATACCCAGGTACGCCACATTATCGGGAACCTCACGGCCCACGTTGAAGGTCATGCCCCAGTCCAGGGCTTCAACTTCCTGAAGCTCGATCTTGCGCGCGCGGCTCGTATTCTTGCAGCCCGTCAGACGCAGCGCAGCCAAGGTTTGCGGCCGGCGGACCACGTCCTCGACGGAGCCGATCTCCTCCACATGCCCGTTATGCATCACGCAAATGCGCTCGCACAGGCGGCATGCCTCGTCAATATCGTGGCTCACGTAGAGCACGGTACGGTTACAGACGTCGAACAGGTCGAGCATGTTCTGCTCAAGCGCGCTCTTGAGATACGCGTCGAGCGCGCTCATGGGCTCGTCGAACATAAAAATGCCCGGGTGTGCCGCCACCATGCGAGCAAGCGCCACACGCTGCTGCTGGCCGCCCGAGAGGCGCGCGGGATAACGGTCGGCAAAGTCGGCCAGACCGAAAATGCCCAGATAGCGCTCGGCGAGCTTTTTGCGCGCGGCGGCGTCGCCCGCATCCTTAACACCGGCGCATACGTTATCGGCCACCGTCATGTTGGGAAACAGCTGATAGTTCTGGAACAGCAGGGCGCATTTTCGCTCCTGGGGCGACAGGTTGATACCCGCCGCCGAGTCAAAAAAGGTCACGCCGTTGACGACGATCTCGCCCTCGTCGGGTGTCTCCACGCCGGCAATGCAGCGCAACGTGCAGCTCTTGCCGCAACCCGAGGCGCCCAGCAGCGCCACACGCTCCTCGCCGGCATCGAGCCGAATGTCGAGGGTAAAGCCCGGATAGCGCTTTTTGATATCCAGAACGAGCGACATGGCTTATCGACCTCCCTTTGCGACCGCGCCATCGCGCATAAGCTCGGCCAGCGCCTCGCGATCGATACGCAAGGCATCACCGCCCACCGGGTCAAGCGAATCGCCCTGTCCGGCGAGCTCTTTGGCCTGCTTGCGCTCCGCACGGGAAAGGCCCCGCTCGCGATACTTTTGAGAATGCGCCGTGTACATGTTGATGAATAGGATGACCAGGAAGCTGAACGCTATTACGACCACGACCCAGAAGAGAGCCACCGACGTATTGCCGCCCATCCACTCAAAGTAAATCGCAATGGGAATGGTCTGCGTAATGCCGGCGTAGTTGCCCGCAAAGAACAGCGTGCAGCCAAACTCGCCCATGGCACGCGCGAAGGCGAGCACCGTGCCGGCGGCAATCGAAGGCCAGCCAAGCGGCATCATAAGCTTGGTAAAGATGCGATGCTCGGACCATCCCAGGGTTCGCGCGGCGTCGAGCATCTGCGTGTCAAGGCTCTCGAAGGCTCCGAGCGCCGTGCGGTAGACCAGCGGAAACGACACAACGACAGCCGAAATGACCGCCGCGGGCCAGGTAAAGACGATCGAGATGCCGTGCGCGATGAGCCATTGGCCCACCCCGGTCGAGCGGCCAAACAGCATGAGGAGCAGAAAGCCGCAGACCGTGGGCGGCAGCACCATAGGGATCGTAAAGACCGAATCGAGCAGGCCCTTGATGCGACTCGAGGTACCCATAGTCTTCCACGCGGCGAACAGGCCCAGTGCAAAGGCAATCACCAGGGCAAGGCCGCTCGTTTTGATAGACACCCAAAACGGGCGGTAGTCGATGCCGCCTAAAAAGGAGGCCAGAGAGGTCAAGGGCCCCTGCTCATCCCGCAACACGACAGACGATGCCTCTACCATTTGAGCGCTATCAAGCCAACGCGCGCCGCCCTTGGCATCACCCGAGGCCGATGCAATCACCACATAGCGGTCCCCATCCGCACCACGCACATCAAAGCCATAGGTATACCCGCCGGCATCAAACGCTGTTTCCGCCGTGACATACCAAGGAAGATCAACGTCCCCTAGCTGCGCACCTCCCATGGAGTTTGCGCTGTCGAGCTCGCAGACGAGGGCCTTGAGACCCGATACGCACTCGTTGTCCTGCGGATCCAATCCAAACTTCTCGACCGCCTTGGGCGATATCCACACCACAACGCGATCGGCAGCAGGCACCACTACAAGGTCCACGTCCTCGTCAACGGGAAACCGGAAGCCCTCAGGCTGGCCCTCCATGGCACGAGCGGTCCCCTTGGCCAACCGCTCAAAACCCTCGATCCCATAGGAAAGCCCATGAGCGGTCGCAGCAACCTGGGCCCCGTCCTCAGCGTCCCCAGCAAACGCAAATCCCGGCACCCAGCAAAGCGCGAAGGTCAAAGCACAGGCGACAAGCATGCGGAATCTATTAAGCACGAAAAGCTCCAAGCGAATACAAGGACGGAGTGAAACACAAAACGATGGAATTATCGCGCCAAGCCGCACTACGCGGAAAGCTCAAAGCCGTACTTAGCCCAAATCTTCTGAGCCTTCTTGTTGGACAGGCAAAAGTCGATGAACGCCTTAGCCTCGTCGGCATGCTCGGAGCTCTCGGCAACGGCGCCCGGATACACGATGGGCTTGTGCGAGTCCTCGGGGCACACGAAGGCCTCCTCGATGCCGTTGTAGCGGTAGATGTCAGAGCTGTAGACAAAACCGGCAACGCAGTCGCCTGTAGACACATAGGCGGCGGCGGTACCAACTTTGTCTGCCAGTGCGACCTTGTCGGCGATCTCGGGCGCATACTCGCCGTCGTCGCCCTCGGTGCCGGTATAGAGGCCCACAGAAGCCAGCGCCTGGTTGGCGTACTTGCCGGCGGGAACGGTCTTGGCGTCGCCAATGGCGATCTTGCCGTCCAGATTCGCGACGTCGGCGATGGCCTCGACCTTGGTGTCGGAGCCCTCGGCACGAATGATCACGAGGTCGTTGACGAACATATCCTCACGCGTGTCGGCATCGACGAGCTCGACGGTCTCAGCGTCATCCATGGTGCCCTTGGAAGCGGTGATGAGCACGTCGACCGTGGCACCGGCACGCATCTGCTCAACGAGGTCGCCGGACGCCTTAAACTGCGTGTCGGCAAAGGTGGTACCGGTCTGCTCGGTGTAGAGCTTCTGAACCTCAGGCAAAGCCTTCTCGAGCGAGTTGGCAGCAAAGACCTGCAGCTCGACGGTTTCCTTCTTGGAAGAGGCCTTGGCGGAGCCGGCATCGGAGCCGGTCGCCTCAGGCTCCTTGTTGCCGGAGCAGCCGGCAAGCCCAAGGCCGGCAGCGGCGACAGTAGAGAGCGAGACGAATCCGCGGCGAGAAACCATATCGAACATGTTCAACCCTTTCGGACCTTGTGCCCGGGTACCCCACCGCGGGCTTTATTCTGTAATTAAATTATACTTCGGTGCGAATAATGATTATGAGAAATTATTCTCTTCTGAGAATATAGCTTCAGGCATGCCTACAGAATGCCGTCCCCTTGGGCGCAAATAAAAAGCGGAGCAGCCGTTCAGGTCGCTCCGCCGCAGGTAAATCGCTTAGTTGGTATGTCCGCCGCCCGCTGTCATCTGAGCCGCATGCTCCAGCTGGTCCGCTATGGCCTCCCAGCTTTCGCGAGCGGCCTTCGTAGAACCGGGAAAGTTTACGACAAGTGTATGACCTCGTTGCATGCAAATAGCGCGCGAGAGCATGGCGCGGCGCGTCTTGGTCATCGAGTACGCACGGATCGCCTCGGCAATACCCGGCACCTCGCGATCGCAGACGGCACGCGTCGCCTCGGGCGTCACATCGCGCATCGAAAGCCCCGTGCCGCCGCAGGTGAGCACGACATTGGCGTGGCACTCATCGGCGGCTTCCACAATAGCATCACCAATCTCGCTGACGTCATCGCGCACGACCACATGCGAGGCGACCGTCCATCCCTGCGCCTCGATAAGCTCCTCGAGTGCGGCACCGGCCTCGTCCTGGGCAAGGTCCCGCGTATCCGAACACGTCACGATCGATATCTTCAGCTCCATAGCATTCCTCCTACAACACGGCGCCCTCAGGCAGGTCGACACGCACGACATCCACGACGTCGCCCGCCTTGAGCTCGCACGGACCTTCGTCAATACGCAACAGGCAGTTGGCCCGCTGCATCGTGCCGAGCAACGCCGAATTCTGCGTCTTGGCCTCGGTCACCAACAGCTCACCGGTCTCGGAGTCGCGCAAAACCGTGGCGCGATCGAAGAAGCGGCGATGCTGTCGCTTTTTCACGCCGTGCGTGAGCGTCGCCTGCTGCACGGGACGCGCCCCCTCGGCAAAACCGCGCATCTTGCGAATCGCCGGGCGCGCGAGCATCTCAAAGCCCACATACGCCGCCGCGGGATTGCCCGAAAGCCCCAGATACGGCTTGCCGCCGAGCAAGCCAAACGTGATGGCCTTGCCCGGACGCATCGAGATGCGGTCAAACAGCACCTCGCCCTCGCGCCGGACGAGCGCCGTCACGAAATCGTAATCGCCCGCCGAGGCGCCACCGCTCGTAATGACAAAATCGCACTCCTGCACGGCACGATGCACCAGCTCGGCAATCGCCTGCTCATCATCGGGCGCAATGCCGTAGAACACGGGCTCGGCTCCTGCATCGAGCGCCTCGGCCATCAACGCCGACGAGTTGGAATCGCGAATCTGACCGCGCGCCGGTACCTTACTCGGCGTGACCAGTTCCGTCCCCAGCGAGATAATGCCCACGCGCGGAGCGGCATGCACCTTCACGCTCGCATACCCGGCGCTCGCCAACAAGCCGGCGCCCGCCGGAGCCACGACCTCGCCGGCGTGCATCACAACATCGCCGGCATGGGCCTCCTCGGCGGCAGAGCGAACGTTCTCCCCTACCTTGGCAGGCGCCGAGAACCTCACACGCGAACCCTCGTTGCCGTCACCGACGAGCACATCGACGATCTCATACTTCACCACGGCATCGGCACCTTCGGGTACCGGCGCGCCCGTCATGATGCGGACCGTCTCGCCCGCGCCGATTGTGCCCTCAAACACATGGCCCGCAGCCTCGTGTCCGATAACGTCGAGCGTCACCGGCGCCTCGCCAGATGCCTGCGCCAAGTCCGCCGAGCGCACGGCATATCCGTCCATAGCGCTGTTGGCAAACGGCGAGATGTCGATATCGGCCACCGCATCCTCTGCCAAGGGAAGACCGGCGGCCTGCCACACGGGAATCTCGACGACTTCGGTGCGATTCACGTGCGACAAGACGATCGCCTGCGCGTCCTCCAACGGAATGAGTTTCTCAGCCATATACACCTCTAGCATGCTGCGGCGCGCAACAAAAGCGCCGATTCTTTATGTTTCTCTCAGTATAATCCCCCGACGCCTGCTCAAGACCTGGCCCGCGGCCGCGAATACATCTGTCGGCCGCAAGCCGCGAAACAAAACCAAAACCAACCTGCCGGTTTGTCACGTATGGCACGTTCTATAATGCTCGTGTTGCAACCCAAAAGAGGAACGTATGGCTTTTACCGACAAACCCGAAAGCGCAAACGAGGCGCAGGATCATTCCCAGTCGCTCGACGACGGCGGCTTTTTCTCCCTTAATGACGTCATCATGGCAGGCAGGCAACAGCTCACCCGCTCCGAGCATCTCTTGGCTGCCGACACGCGCCGCAACGCCCGCAACCTACTCGCGAGCGCCAAGTTGCTCGCGCTCGTCGTCATCGTCTCGCTCGCCATGGGCGTTGCCGCTTGGGCGTTTTTGGCCTCGCTGAATATCGCGACCGACTATCGCGAGCACCACGCGTGGGTCTACGCATTGCTTCCCGTTGTGGGCATTGCCACCGCATGGGTGTACAAAAACCACGGCCTTGCTGCCAAACGAGGCAACAACCTGGTCATCGACTCCGCTCTGGGCACACGCCTCATCCATATGCGCATGGCCGTCCTCACCTTCGTCTGCTCCACGCTCACGCACCTAACGGGCGGATCTGCCGGTCGCGAGGGGGCCGCGGTGCAGATTGGCGGCACCATCGCCAGCAACATCTCGAACCTCGCCCACCTCAAAAAACATGACCACCACGACCTCATGCTCGCCGGCATCTCGTCGGCCTTTGGCGCCGTATTCGGCTCGCCCCTTGCTGGAGCTTTCTTTGGCATGGAGATGTGCTTTATCGGCAAGATCGACTACACCGCGGGCATCTACTGCCTGGTCGCCTCGTTTACCGGCTACTTTACGTCGCTTGCCTTGGGAACCGAGTACGAGGCGAATGTCATCGCCAGCGTTCCCAACATGACACCACGGACGGTTGTCATCGTTGTTATCAGCGCCATTATCTTCGGCCTGACGGCACGCCTCTTTGCCTGGTCGGTTCGAACCGTCAAAAGCCTGTACGGTCGCTTTATCACCAATTACCTCGTCCGCGCACTCATAGGCGCACTCGTGGTTTTGGCCGCCTATGCCCTCCTCGATGCCTGGGACTACGCCGGCCTTTCCACGTGGCTTTCCGGCGCAGGATTTGCAGGTAACACCACCCTGGCGGACGCAGCCATCAAGTTGGTCGTCACAGCGCTTACCCTGGGCGCGGGCTTCCAAGGCGGCGAGGTCACGCCCCTGTTTGGCATCGGTGCGGCACTCGGTGGCTGGATCGGTTGCCTTACCGGGCTTGACCCCAGTTTTCTGGCGGCTCTCGGCATGCTCGGCGTGTTCTGCGCCGGCCTCAACGTGCCCATCACCACCTGCATGATGGCCATCGACCTGTTCCACGGCACGGCCGCCGGGTTCTTTGTCATCGTGGCCTTTATCAGCTACCTAACCGGCGGACACCGCGGCGTGTACCCTGCCCAGCGCATCATCTCACCCAAGCGCCGTTCGCTTATTGTGGATGAGGGCGGTACGGTAGCGGATGCTATCGAGCGCCACAACGACCTGATAGAGTAGATGTAATAATCGCCGTGCAGCCACAATCGGGGGCAATTCGACCTGAGCGCGACCGCACCGTCATGCCACACGCCGGGAGTCGCCCCATGCACGCAACTGATTTTGGCCGCACGCTCATCATCGCCAACCCCGCCGCCCAGTCGGGCGCCGCGCGCGAGGTTGCCGAGCGCCTGCAGCGCTTTTTGGATATGACCGCGCGCGCATCCCAGTTTGACCTGGTGCTAACCGAGCACATGGGACACGCCAAGGAGCTTGCCGCACAGGCTCAGGGCTATCGCACCGTTATCGCACTCGGCGGCGACGGCGTGATCCACGAAGTCGTCAACGGGCTTATGACGCAAAAGGAGGACGCCCGCCCCGCTCTTTCCGTCCTGCCCGTGGGCTCCGGCAACGATTTTGCCCAGGCGCTCGATATCGAAGATTTCTCCGGCAAGGATTTTGGTGCGCTACTCACCTGTGAGCTGCAGCGTCAGGACATCGGGCGGATTCGCTCATGGAACCCCGCAAGCGGCAGCGGCGATGCGATCGTCGAGTATTACGACCAGACGCTCTCCGTCGGTATTGATGCCGCCATCGGCCTTGGCACCACCGAGCTGCGCAAAAAGACCGGCTTGACGGGTGCTCCGCTCTACACCCTTTCGGGACTTGAGCAGTTTGGCCTGCGCTATCGCAGCTACCCCATGACAGTCAGCTTTGACGGCGCGCCCGCCGAGCGCGTGAGGGCGATCATCATGGCGATTCAGCTTGGTCCTACCTATGGCTCGGGCTATCGCATCTGCCCCGATGCCGACCCCTGCGACGGCATGCTCGACGTCTGCTACGCCTGCGGCCCCGTCCCTCGCGCGGTAGCCCTGCCTATGTTCCTTTCGGCCAAGGACGGCCACCATACCAAGTTGCCACCGGTTCGCATGCGCCGCTGCCGCCATGCCGAGCTAACTTTTGAGGAGCCCGACTACCCCATCCAGGCCGACGGCGAGCCCATCGTCGCCTCGCGCATCGAAGTCGACATCCTACCCGGCGCCCTCCAAGCCTGGCACCCCACCCGCTAGCAAGACCAGCGAAACAATCGGCTACTCGTCGCTCCCCGGCTTGCGACGGTTGGCCTTTTTAATCGCGTTGAAGTGCTTGTCATTGAGCCTGCGCTGGCGAGAGCGCAGAGGCACCTTAGTCATTACGCGTCGGCGCGGTGGACGCCCGCGACGCTTCAGCTCAGCGCGCAGCTTACGCAGGCAGCTCGCGCGATTCTGAAACTGACTACGGCTCTCGCGCGCCGTCACAACAATCCCCGTGGGCCCATGCTTCATACGCACCGCCGAGTCCGTCGTGTTCACGCCCTGTCCGCCCGGACCTGTCGCGCGAAACACCTGAACCTCGCAGTCGCGTGCCAACCTCTCGACCGACATCTCGGCATAGCGCGCATACTCGCGCCATCCCATCTTGTTCTCGTCCATATCAGCACCTCCCCTCATACAAAAAATGTGACAAAGGGAAAGTCCCTTTGTCACATCGCATACCAATCGCTTGTGTTGCGCGCTTAGGCGAAGGTGATCTCGCCGGTGTCGCAGTCCATATCGGCGATACGGGCCAGGCTCTCAACGCGGAAGCCGCGCTCGCGGAGCTTATCGCCACCGCCTTGGAAGCCCTTCTCCACCGCGATGCCAATGCCGGCAACCTCGGCACCCGCAGCCTCGCAGATCTTGATAAGACCCTCGAGTGCGCAGCCGTTGGCCAGGAAGTCGTCGATAATCAGGACCTTGTCGCCCTCGGACAGGAAGCGCTTGCCAACGATGACCGGGTACTCCTTCTGCTTGGTAAAGGAGTAGATGGTCGTGGCATACTGCTCGCCGTCGAGGTTGATGGACTGCGCCTTCTTGGCAAAGACCACCGGCACGCCGCCAAAATGCTGGGCTGCAATACAAGCCATGCCAATGCCCGAAGCCTCGATCGTCAGGATCTTGTTGATCTCGACGCCCTCGAACAGACGGGCCCACTCGGCGCCCATGTGGTCGAACAGCTCAACGTCGCATTGGTGGTTGAGGAAGGCATCAACCTTAAGGACGTTACCGGCCTTTACGATGCCGTCATGGCGAATACGATCCTCAAGCTCCTGCATGGCGCAACCCCTTCTCGCGGCAACGATACCGCGCGATTAATAAACGTTGTTCGATAGTCTACCACGGACCGACCCCCGCCCGCCCCACAAGCCGCATCGCACCACAAACGAGTCTTTTTGAGACGGCGCGAATCGTGGCAGACAGCCTCCCAACACGCTAATGGCGGGCGCGCATCCTCACCAAACGCACCATGGCGAACGCAAAGCCCACAGCGGCCACAGCCATCAACACATAGAACACCGAACGAAAACCAAACAGGAACACATCCGGACGGCCTGCAACAATACTGGTCACGGCCTCACCCATCGCCACGCTCATCTGCCCATACAGGATATGCGACGCCGCTGTAATGCCCACTGCCATACCCGCATAGCGCGCCAGACTACCCAGGCTGCCCGCAAAACCGAGCGCCTCGCGCGGGGCCGAACCCATGTACAGCGAGTTGTTGGGACTCTGGAAAATCGACGTGCCACACGACATAAACGCGACGCAACACACGATCACAGGGATGGAAGAGTGCTCGTCGAGCGTGCTTACCGCAAAGAGACCGCATACGTACACGCCTAGGCCGACCGCCGTAGGGCCCTCGCAGCCAACACGGTCCGAAACCGTACCCGAAAGCGGGCCGATAAAGGCATTCACCATCGGCAACGCCAAAAAGAGTAGTCCAGAGATGTCGGAACCAAAGCCGTGGGCGTCCTGAAAATAGAACGGCAGGATAAACTCTGATGCGCCAATACCAACGAACACGATGAGCATGCAGGCGAGGTTGATGGTGAAGGCCGAATTTGCAAAGCAGCGACGAGCAGCCTCGATCAGGGACATGGGGCGCTCGCCAGCCTCCGGCTTAACATGCGGCAGCGTATAGAGCCCCACGATAAACGAGATGACGCCAATGGGCAGGTTGATGAGGAAGATGCTCTCCCAGGGAAAGCTTGCCACCAGCATGCCGCCCAGCACGGGGCCACACATCATGCCGAGGGCCACGAAGGTCGCGAGAATACCCATGGCACGACCGCGCTCGCGCGCCGGAAACGACTCGGTGATGATACCCATGTTGTTAGCCATGGCCGCCGCGCAGCCGACGCCCTGCACAATGCGTGCCAGGATAAGAACTTCGAGCGAACTCGAAAGGCCGCAAAGCAGCGAGCCGGCCGTAAAAACGATTACGCCCAGCTGGAATACGCC
This sequence comes from uncultured Collinsella sp., assembly GCA_902493145.1. GTDB lineage: Bacteria > Actinomycetota > Coriobacteriia > Coriobacteriales > Coriobacteriaceae > Collinsella. Next base: position 33,866 of record CABUOA010000003.1, read on the forward strand.
CACCTTGCCGCGCACGTCGCCCAAGCGGCCAAACGGCAGCATAGCCACGCATGTCGCAAGCAGGTACACCGAGCTCACCAGCTGGATGCGGTCGAGGCCCACGCCCAGCTCCTTTTGCATCACGGGCAACGCCACGGTCACGACGGTCGAATCCAGACACGACATAAACGTCATGATGAGCACGGTAAACAGAATCGCCCATTTGTTCTTGCCATGGGTTTCGCCCTCAAGGGCAATGTGCTCGCGGCGCAGCTGCTCTGCGGTTTTCTCCATATCCATCCTTTCGAGTGGCACAACGCAAAAACGGGGCCCCAATCGCCTACAAACAGTCGCGATTGGGGTCCCGCCTACGGAATCGGAACGAAAGGTCGCCGAAGCTTTCTGCCAGCATCGGCGCCTTATGCGAACGCTAGCCTAGCACTGCTCGAGTGCCTGCTCAAGGTCGGCAATCAGATCGGCCGTATCCTCGAGGCCGCACGACAGGCGCACCATGTCGGCGGAGATGCCACAGGCGATGAGCTCCTCATCGTTCATCTGGCGATGCGTGGCATTAGCGGGATGCAGGCAGCAAGTGCGAGCATCGGCCACATGCGTGGCGATCTGGGCGAGTTTAAGGCTCTTCATAAAGGTCTCGGCCGCCGCGCGACCACCGTTAAAGCCAAAGCTCACGACGCCGCAGGTACCGTTGGGCATGTACTTCTGAGCCAGGTCATAGTACTTATCGCCCTCCAGGCCCGGATGGCTCACAAAGCGCACCTTGGGATGGCTCTGCAGGAACTTAGCAACGGCCAGGCCGTTCTCACAATGACGCGGCATACGCACATGCAGGCTCTCGAGCGAGCTATTCAGGAAAAACGCCGCCTGCGGGTTCTGCATGGGGCCGAGGTCGCGCATGAGCTGAGCGGTTGCCTTGGTAATGAAGGCACCCTCGCGACCGAACTTCTCGGCATAGGTCACGCCGTGATAGCTCTCGTCGGGCGTGGTGAGACCCGGGAACTTGTCTGCATGGGCCATCCAGTCAAACTGGCCGTGGTCGACGATCACGCCACCCAGGTAGGCCGCATGCCCATCCATGTACTTGGTGGTAGAGTGCGTGACGATGTCGGCGCCCCACTCAAAGGGACGGCACATCACGGGCGTCGGGAAGGTGTTGTCGACCATCAGCGGCACGCCGTGGTCATGCGCGGCCTTGGCAAAGCGCTCAATATCGAGCACGGCAAGGGCGGGGTTGGCAATCGTCTCGCCAAAGACGAGCTTGGTATTGGGCTCAAAGGCTGCCTCCAGCTCCTCATCGGTGCAGTCGGGGGCGACAAACGTGCAAGCCACGCCCATGCGGCCCATGGTGTGGGCGAGCAGGTTATACGTACCGCCGTAGATAGCAGAGCTCGCGACCACGTGATCACCGGCACCGGCCACGTTAAAGATCGCGAGGAAGTTCGCGGCCATGCCCGAACTCGTGAGCATCGCAGCGGTGCCGCCCTCCATCTCGCAGATCTTGGCGGCAACCAGATCGCACGTGGGATTCTGCAGACGGCTGTAGAAGTAGCCCGACTCCTCCAGGTCAAACAGCTTGCCCATGTGCTCGGACGTGTCGTATTTCCACGTGGTGGACTGGTAGATGGGCACCTGGCGCGGCTCCGCATCGCCCGGATGATAGCCGCCCTGAACACATGTAGTTCCGATGGTCTGCTCGCTCATATCCAACTCCCTTACTTGGGTTTTGTTTTTATTCGGTTCACGATACCGCTACCCCGCACCCCTCTCAACCCATCCCGCCGATAGGTTATGGGACAAATTAATCAGGTTTATTTGTCCCAAATCTTAAGAAAGTGTTCGATGGCGAAAAACAATGAGATATGCACTGCGGTCTCGATAAGCGAATGCGCCGGCAAGGGTACCATAGGCGGGTACACCATGAACAAGGAGACAACGATGAAGCAGATCGATACCACCCAGCTCAACACTGCCGCCTGCCAGGCTCAGGCTGCCGAGTACCACGCCCGCGGCTTTAACTGCGCCCAGGCTGTCGCTTGCACGCTCGCGCCCGCTGTGGGGCTCGACCCCCAGATCGCCTTTACCCTCACCGAGGGCTTTGGCGCCGGCATGGGCGGCATGACCGAGACCTGCGGCGCCATCTCGGGCGCCGTGGCCATCATGGGCTTTGTGATGAGCGACGGTATGGAGAACCCCAAGACCAAGGGCCAGACCTACAAGCTGTCGCGCGAGATTGCCAAGCGCTTTGGCGAGAAGAACACCACGACCGTCTGCGGCACGCTCAAAGGCGTCGGATCGGACCAGGGTCCGCTCCGCAGCTGCCCCGGCTGCATCGACGACGCCGTCGACATCGCCTGCGATGTGCTAAAGCAGCTCGCCGAGTAAACGGCGACAACATAAAACGACGGCCGGCGCGCTTGGGATTCATCCAAAAGCACGCCGGCCGTCGTCGTTAGAACTCGGCAAATTCGGGAGCGCCGACCTCAATCTCCTCACGCCCCGCCATAAGCTCGCGCATCTTAACGCAAAACGGCTCCTGCTCCCCCGCCTTAAACACCAAATGAATCGTCACGGCATCCGCGTAATCGGTATCCGAAACCTTGGCATCCGAATCCTGGGCCAAACGAAGCACTTGCTCATACTGTGGATAGGCCACACGCACATCAACCGGCACGACGCTCGTCATCTCAACGATCTGCCCGGCTTCCTGAGCCGCAGCCACCGCCGTCTGCGTCGCCGCGGTATAGGCGCGTACCAAGCCACCAGGTCCCAACAACGTACCACCAAAATAGCGCGTCACTACGCAGCAAACATTTTTGAGCCCCGCTCCGCGCAGCACCTCGAGCGTCGGCATGCCGCTCGTACGGCTCGGCTCACCATCATCGCTCTGGCGCTCGCGTCCATCGACCAAAATCCACGCGGGAACATTGTGTCGAGCGTCGTAATGGCGCTTTCGAACCGTCTCGATAAAGGCATTTGCCTCATCTTCGGACTCAATATGGACCAGCTGGGCAATAAACCGACTCTTGCGGTCCACAAACTCGCCCGAAACCTCAATATTCGATTGCAGAGTAAAATAGCTGTCCAACAAAGCCCCTCAACAACAAGCAAAGCAACAAACAGCCTCAATAATACGGCAAAGGGTGTACCGTTGCCCTCGCCAACAAGAACGGAAACGCCAATGATGCCGTCACCAACAGCGAGACGGCGTCAGCTGAGTCGATTTGGCCCGAAAGAGGAGGGAGCACGCCTTATGGCGGCGACCGACGAATGAGCGCCAAATCGGCCAGCTGACGCCGTCGCAGCGTCAACAAGAAAGCTGAGTGGGCCGATAAGCCGGGTTCTGTCGTGAACGGTCATTTATCTTGTCTGCACGTTACCGTGCAGCTCCACGCACGCTACCCGAACGCGGACCGGGCCGGCCCATAGCGTTCCTATTCGCGCTTGCTCCGGATGGGGCTTGCCAAGCCGCCGTGTTGCCACGACGCTGGTGGTCTCTTACACCACCGTTTCAGCTTTTCCCTTTACGCCTTGCGGCGCAGGTGGGAGTCTTCTTTTCTGCGGCGCTTTCCGTCGGATCACTCCGCCCGGCCGTTAGCCGGCATCCCGCCCTCTGGAGCCCGGACTTTCCTCACGCGTACTGCAAGCAGCACATCGCGCGACCGTCTGGCCCACTCAGCAGTGCAAAAGTGTAACACACCGTTGCCGCAGGCAATGGCACAACGCAAACGCTCGACACGATAAACCAAGAACCGCCATGCGCTACAATGGTCCTGTCGATGGGCAACGTCGTCAGTCGAGACGCGACCGCGCTCCGTACCCCTCCGTCTACTCGGTGTGTTCCCGCCTCCTCCCCGAGGCGGGATGTCGGCTTTTTTCATGCACCGACAATCCAATAGCCTGTGGACAGCCCGGCAGCATTGCGCATCTCGGTGCCAAATGCAAAAAGGGACCCGTCCATTACGGACGGATCCCTTAAAACAAGTGATCGTCAAACCGATTTACTCGGCGTCAGTCTCCTCGTCCTTCTTCTCGGAAGGCAGCGGGGTAACCTCGATCTCGACGCCCAGAGTCTCAGCAGCGGACTTCATGGACAGGGAGATACGACGACGGTCGAGGTCGATCTCCATGACCTTGACCTGAACCTTGTCGCCCACGTGGGTAACCTGAGAAGGCTGGTCGACGTGCTTGTTGGCCATCTCGGAGATGTGCACCAGGCCCTCGATGCCCTCGCCCAAGTCGACGAAAGCGCCAAACGGGACAAGCTTGGTCACAGTGCCCTCGACGATAGCGCCGACGGGGTACTTCTTGACCAGTGCGCGCCACGGATCCTCGGTGGTCTGCTTGAGACCCAGGGAGATGCGCTCGCGGTTGAGATCGACGTCGAGAACCTCGACCTCGACCTCCTGGCCGACCTTGACAACCTCGGAAGGATGGTTGACGTGGTTCCAGGAGAGCTCGGAGATGTGGATGAGGCCGTCGATACCGCCGAGGTCGACGAAGGCGCCGAAGTCGACGATGGAGGAAACGGTACCCTGGAGACGCATGCCAGACTTGAGCTTGGACAGGATCTCGGAGCGCTCGGCCTTACGGGACTCCTCGAGCACGACGCGACGGGAGAGGACGACGTTGTTGCGGTTGCGGTCCATCTCGATGACGCGGGCCTCGATGCGGGTGCCCATGTAAGAGGTGAGGTCCTTGACGCGACGGAGGTCGACGAGGGAAGCGGGCAGGAAGCCACGCAGGCCGATGTCGAGGATCAGGCCGCCCTTGACAACCTCGATAACCTCGCCCTCGACGTTCTCGCCGGAGTTGAACTTCTCCTCGATGCGGTTCCAAGCACGCTCGTACTCGGCACGCTTCTTGGACAGGACCAGACGACCGTCCTTGTCCTCCTTCTGGAGAACCAGAGCCTCGATGGGATCACCGAGTGCAACGATGTCTGCAGGGTTAGCGTCCTTGCGGATGGACAGCTCGCGGACCGGGATAACGCCCTCGGACTTGAATCCGATGTCAACGAGCACCTCGTCATGCTCGATCTTAACGACAGTGCCGTTAACGAGATCGCCCTCATCAAAGTCGGTAATCGTACCGTCGATGAGGTTGTTCATCTCCTCCTCGTTGACATCGTCAAGAGAGAAAATGGACGAGTTCTGAATCTCACTCAAAGGTGGACCCCTTTCGAACTACGGGGCCCCGATTGCTAGGACCTACAGAAGGGTGCGACAAGCACACAACGTTTAGGAACACTCGGGAGCCGACAGATACTAATGTGACGCTTATGCAATCACGTTCGTATAGGTTACGGGGAAATGAGTTCGATTTCAAGCGTGAACTGCGATTTTTTACTCGTGTGGAGACTTTTTCGTAATCTTATGAACACACGTCTCCGCAACTTGACGATAACCAGCCAGGCATTCGGCTTTGGGGTAAAGTATCCGGAGCCAACGATTCTAGATCGATTTTTCGAGAAAGGTGCCCGCGTGCTCAAAGCAGTCGTTTTCGATATGGACGAAACGCTTCTTAGCATCAACCTCAACGCGTTCATCCTTCGATATTTTAAGGATGTCTCTTCGATGCTCGCGGATATCGGTCGCCGCAGCCGCGGTGGCACGATGGCACGCCTCGGCACCATCCTGGTCGACCTCAACGCCAATCGCCGCAGCAGCACGGACAATCGCACCAATCTTGAGTTTTACCAAGAAGAGGTCGAGCGCCGATGCGGCATTTGCCTCTCGGACCCACTTATCTACGAGGCGTTTACCTACTACGACCGCGAAGTTCTTCCGTACAAGAATGACGAACTCATCAACGCCCATGCCATGCCGGGCGCACACGCCGCGCTTCAGACCGTACAGGACGCAGGGCTGCGCTGCGCGCTCTTTACCAACCCCAGCTTTCCGCAGGGGGCCATCGAGTGCCGCATGGGTTGGGGCGACCTGGCCGACGCCCCCTTTGAGCTCGTCACGCACATGGGAAACGCCACCCGCTGCAAGCCTGATGCCACCTACTATCTAGAGCAGCTTCAGGTGATGGGACTCGAACCGCACGAGGTCCTTATGGTGGGCAACGATCCCAAACGCGACTTCCCTAGTCCCGCCTGCGGCATTCAGACTGCCTATGTAGGCCAGGGCAAGCCCAACCGAGTCACCTGGCGCGGAACCATGGAAGGCTTCGCCCGCGACTTTAACGCCGTAGTAGAAGCCTTCTACGAACACCAAGTAGCCGACGAACTGTCCTAGCACACTTGGGTTTTGCCGATCATGATGTTGAGGATCTCGACGTCGGTATCTTTCATGCCCACACGGCCTACGTAGCCCATACTGGCGATTGTCTGCTCAACGGTATCTTGGATCAGGCCCTCGCCGGCGCGGAAGCCGCGACCCTGCATGGCCATATCATGGCCCAGAATCGCTGCATCGACGGCAGCCGAGATCTTGGCGGCACAGCTCGCCTTGGCGCCGTCGCACACGATGCCGCCCACGTTACCGAGCGTATTCGAGACCGTCGCGCCAATCTGCTCGCGCGTGCCACCGCACAGCCAGGTAATCGCAGCGCCGGCGCCGCACGCGGCGCAAATAGCACCGCAAAACGCCGAAAGCGCACCAATATAGCTCTTGATATGCACGGCGATAAGATCGGACAGCATCACGGCGCGCACCAGACGCTCGTGGTCGCAGCGCAGGTACTCGGCATACTCCATGACGGGCAGTGCGCAGGTAATGCCCTGATTGCCCGAGCCGCACACAATGGCGACCGGTAGCGCGCAACCGTTCATGCGGGCGTCGGACCCGGCGGCCGCACGGGCACGGGCACGGCAGGCGACGTCATCGGCACGAGCACCCAGCAGCGTACGACCCACCTCGGCGCCCCAAGCGTGCGCAAGGCCCTCGGCACTGATTGCGCCATTCAGCTCAATCTGACGCTCAACGGCAGCGCGGGCGCCCTCAATGTCACCGTCCTCGATAAAGTCGATGATGGAATCAATGGACATGGGCGTATCGGCGTTATCTGCCGCACGCTCGGCCACCACGCGCTCGGCGCAGGCGGCGCACTCCCCCGCCGACTTGCCGCATACCGGAATACCATCGAGCGTATGGCACGTGACATTAGTGTGGTGATCGGTAATCTCGACGACCGCGGTATGGCCCCCGGCCGTCGCAGTCACCTTGATGTAGAGGTTGGGCACACCCTCGACAAGCGACACATCGCAGTAGCCGGCGTCGGCGAGGAGCTCGGCCACGCGAGCGCGGTCTTCATCGTTAACGCTCTCGAGCACCTCGAGCGCGCTCTTAGCGTCGCCGCCCACGGCACCCAGCACGGCCGCGGCTTCAATACCGTGCATACCGCCCGAGTTGGGCACGGTCACGCTCTTAACGTTCTTGATGATGTTGCCCGAGCAGGCAACGTCCATATGATCGGGTTCGCAACCGAGCGTCTGGCTCGCCAACGCCGCTGCATAGGCAACGGCAATAGGCTCGGTGCAGCCGAGCGCACAGACAAGCTCGCGGTTCAAAACATCGCAAAACGCGGCATCACGAAGGGAATCGGTAGGCATAGGTATCTCCTGCTTGCATAACGGGCTGGTCTCTCAAAAATAATTAGCTCTTCTATTTGATAACAATGCATCAAAAACCGCAACCATGGTTCCGGCGGACGGCGCTCAAGCACAAACTGGCGGCATTCATTCATGAAAAGCGGGTCTTGTTGCCTGCTAAAGCGTTTGATCAAAAAACGCCCGAGCGTTTACACAAAAGTCGCGCTATCATGCAGTCGAACGCGGTAAACACCTTTAGCATTTGCGCCGCACAGACCAGAGAGGAACCATCTATGAAGATCGGTATCGGTAACGACCACGCCGCCGTCGAGCTCAAGAACATCATTTCCGAGCACCTGAAGGAGCGCGGCTGCGAGGTCGTGAACTTTGGCACCGACACCTCCGAGAGCTTTGACTACCCCATCGCCGGCTACAAGGTGGGTAAGGCCGTTGCCAACGGCGACGTCGACCTGGGCATCCTGATCTGCGGTACCGGCGTCGGGATCAGCCTGGCTGCCAACAAGGTCGAGGGCGTACGCGCCGTCGTGTGCTCCGAGCCCTTCAGCGCCAAGCTCTCCCGCATGCACAACAACACCAACGTGCTCGCCTTTGGCGCCCGCGTCGTTGGCTCCGAGCTCGCTAAGATGATCGTCGACGAGTGGCTCGACGCCGAGTTCGAGGGCGGCCGCCACGAGCGTCGCGTCAACCTCCTCAACGAGATCGACCAGACCCGCGGTCTCAAGGTCGTCGACGAGGCCTAAAGACTTACAACGCCATACGCTAGCGACAGCCCCCGCCTGGAATGCACGCACATTCCAGGCGGGGGCTCTTTAGTAGATTTCTAGGCATGTCCCAAAAATCTACTGGAATATAAAAGGGCGCCGCGGATGGAGTTCCGCGGCGCCCAAGCCACACGCTAACAGCTTTAAGGAGTCAAAGCTGGTTTAGCCAAAGAAGCGCTTGATCTCGATCTCGGCGTTCTCCAGGCAGTCGGAGCCGTGAATCACGTTGGCGTTGACATCGACGGCGAAGTCGCCGCGGATGGTGCCAGGAGCAGCATCAAGCGGGTTGGTAGCGCCCATAAGGGTGCGCATCTTGGAGACAGCGGAGAGACCGGAAACGACCATCTTGACGACCGGACCGCTCGTCATAAAGTCGCAGAGACCGCCAAAGAAGGGCTTGTCGTCCAGATGGGCGTAGTGCTCCTCGACGGTAGCGCGCTCGAGCGTGGTCATCTCCATGCGCTCGATGACAAGGCCGCTACGCTCAATACGAGCAACGATCTCGCCGATCTTGCGATCGCGCACGGCGTCGGGCTTAATCATGATGAAGGTCTTCTCGATAGCCATAAGGTAGCCTTTCAAGTAGGTTCGCGCGTGCCCAAGTCCCATTCCGGCACCCGCCTGGACTGCATCGTAACAGAGTTTTAGCTGCAGTTAAACAAAAAGCTGTTTATTGAAACGCTGCAATTTATTAAAGCGCTCCATATGTGTCACTTCTGTTTCGAAGCCCGATTAGAGTACCATCCGACCGCTCATCAACCACATCGAACAGAGCGGGCGGTCGGTTGCCACCCGCGAACGTACCCCCTTCACAACCTGCCCAAAGGTCCTACAGAAGTTCTCGACAAGCCCCTCCCCCATAGCAGCAAAATAGGGGCGCCCGCATCAGCAGACGCCCGTAAAGCAAAAACGATTTATCAATAAATGGACAATACGTCTTCAGCCAAACCTTTACTTTGCCCCGTGACCCATCTCGACAACCTTGGTTAGCGATCCAAACACGCCTTCGTCGGCCACGAGCTGCGCCTCGGCACGCTGCAGCTGCACGGCAACGGCGGCAGGGGCGGTACCGCCCTCGGTCGTGCGTGCGGCGACAATCGACGGGATGTCGAGCGCCTCGGTAATGTCGCGCTCAAAGAGCGGGCTTGCCTCCTGGAACACCTCAAACGGCAGGTCCTCAAGATTGCAGCCGTGCTTCTCACACATCAGGACCAGATGGCCCACCACGGCATGTGCCTCACGGAACGGCAGACCACGCTTAGCCAGGTAATCGGCAACATCGGTGGCGGCAAGATGCCCCACGCCGCACTCGCGCGCCATGGCATCCTCGTTGACGGTCCAGGTCGAAATCATTCCGGCCATAACGGACAGGCACTGCATGAGCGTGTGAGCGGTATCGAGCGCGCCCTCCTTGTCCTCCTGCAAGTCCTTGTTATAAGCGAGCGGCAGGCCCTTCATGGTTACCAGCAGCTGCACCAGGTTGCCGTACACGCGACCGCTCTTACCGCGGATAAGCTCGGCAAAGTCGGGATTCTTCTTCTGCGGCATGATAGACGAGCCGGTGGAGTAGGAGTCTGAAAGCGTGATAAAGCCAAATTCGGAGCTCGACCACAGCACGATCTCCTCGGAAAGACGCGACAGGTGCATCGCCATGACGGATCCGGCGTAATGCAGATCGAGCAGGAAATCACGGTCGGAAACCGCATCGAGCGAGTTGGGAATCACGCCCGCAAAGCCAAGTTCGGCAGCCGTCATCTGGCGATCGAGCGGATAGCTCGTACCGGCAAGCGCGGCAGCACCCAGCGGGCAGTTGTCGGCGGCATCAAAGGCGGCCTTCAGACGTGTAAAGTCGCGCGCGAACATCCAGGAATACGCCAGCAGATGATGTGACAGCAGCACGGGCTGAGCATGCTGCATGTGCGTGTAACCCGGCAGAATCACCTTGTCGTACTTCTTGGCCGCATCCACCAGCACGTGGCGCAACTGCAGGTTGGCCTCCATGAGCTCCTTGGCCAACGCCTTGACGCCCAGGCGCGTATCGGTCGCCACCTGGTCGTTGCGCGAACGTCCGGTATGCAAGCGCTTGCCGGCCTCGCCGATGCGACGCGTCAGCTCGCTCTCGATGGACATATGGATGTCCTCGTCGTTGATATCGAAGGTGAAGTTGCCGGCATCGATATCCTGTTCGATTCCGGTCAGGCCCTCGGCAATCGCCTGCTCATCCTCGGCACTGATGATGCCCTGGGCCGCCAGCATCTTGGCATGCGCCTTAGAACCGGCGATATCCTGCTTATAGAGATGTTTGTCGACCGGCAGCGACGCGCCAAACTCCTGCGTGACCTCGGCCACTCCCGCCTCAAAACGACCGCCCCAAAGAGCCATGGAACCGTCCCCTTTCTCCAAATACCAAAACAAGCGCCCAAAGCAATGCGCCATGTCGCTAAAGCGATTTTTCAACCGCTAGTTTTACACAATCCCCACCGTGCGCGGGACCATGTTGCTAATTTGCAAAGAAGTGACGCACCAGGCACTTGGCGCCCAACGTCTCCCTCCGGATGTTGCCTTGCGAACCATCGATCCAGGCCTTTAGGCTCATAGGAACGTCCTCGACCTTTGCAGCATCGAACTCGGGCGCGAGGGCAAGTAAGGCATGCGCGATAGCGTTGAACATAATGGATACTCCTCATATATATAGGCACAGAGCCGCCAAATTGATAGAAGGAGCCCCGCCGGACAACCCCGGCGGGGCTCGGACTCAGCCGCAGGCGCGGCGTCATATATGCGGGCGGAACGTAGGGGCCACCGATGTTAAGAAGTGTCAGCAAGCATAACGAAAGGTAGGGACCCCGTGCGCCCGTTTTGTATCACGCGGATGGGCCGCGCGGATACCAAGGAAAGGAGGCGTTAGGCCTGGGCGGCAGCGGAGCTGGGACCCTGGACCTTTGCCCACGTCTTGAGCGACAGCGTATCGATCTCGATAAAGCCGGCGCTGGCCTTCTCGTCAAACGTGGTGTCGCGGTCGTAGGTAGCCAGACCGTAGTCATACAGGCTAAACGGGCTCTTGCGACCGACGACATGGCAGTTGCCCTTAAAGAACTTCAGACGGACGGTACCGGTCACGAACTTCTGGGTATCGGCCATAAAGGCATCGAGCGCGTTCTTGAGCGGGCTGTACCACTGGCCGTTGTACACGGCGGTGGCCCAATCCTGCTCGAGCTTGATCTTGGTCTTGAGCAGGTCGCCCTCGACGCAAATGTCCTCAAGTGCCTTGTGGGCGGTGATGAGCGTCAGGGCGCCGGGAACCTCATAGCACTCACGGCTCTTGAGGCACACCAGACGATCCTCGACCAGGTCGAGACGGCCAAAGCCGTTGTCACCAGAGATCTTGTTGAGGGCGATGACGATCTCGGAGAGCTTCATCTTCTTGCCGTCGACGGCGACGGGCTTGCCGGCCTCAAACTCAATCTCGGTATACGTCGGGGTGTCGGGCGCGTCCTCGGGGTTCTTGGTCATAACCCAGGCGTCATCGAGCGGCTCGTTCCAGGGATCCTCCAGGTGACCGCACTCAATGGCGCGACCCCACAGGTTGTCGTCGATGGAGTAGGGGTTGTCGTTGGCACCCTCGGGAACCGGCACGTTGTGGGCATGTGCGTAGGCGACCTCGTCGGGACGGCACTTCAGGTCCCACTCGCGAACCGGGGCGATAACCTTGAGCTCGGGGTCGAGGGCCTTGACGGCAGCCTCAAAACGAACCTGGTCGTTACCCTTGCCGGTGCAGCCGTGAGCGACGTAGGTCGCGCCAAACTCGTGAGCGACCTCGACAAGCTTCTTGGCGAGCAACGGGCGGGACAGGGCGGAGAGCAGCGGATACTTGTTCTCGTACATAGAGTTTGCGGCGATAGCCTTAGTCAGGAACTCATCGGAGAACTCGTCGCGCAGATCGAGCACCTGGCAATCCAGAACGCCCAGGTCGAGGGCCTTCTGCTTCTTGGCGTCCAGACCGGTCTCCTCCTGGCCCACGTTGCCGCAGACACAAACAACATCGAGATTCTTCTCGTCCTGGAGCCACTTGACACATACGGATGTATCAAGACCACCGGAATATGCGAGAACGACTTTTTCCTTGCTCATGGCTGTTTCCTTTCGCCCTTGGTAGCTAGTTAGAACATCGGTCAGTTGCAAGTCATTTCGAGGTCAAAAACCGTGCAATATCAGGTTAAATAGCAAAAAGCAGCACAACATGCCCTAGAAACATGCAGCAATGTCGTGCTAAAACCCAACGACCTCAAAATGACTCTGTTGAGGCAATTCGCCCCATACGGACAGAGACGATTGTTATCGTCGTCGGGAAATTGCGCGCTGGCGTCGGATGGCATTGTCTGCAGTAGTGATGATCTTTACGAACTGCATCTGCCTCTCCTTTCACCTATCGCCGGGCGCAATTCTAATATCGTAAACGGTACCTTTTCTTCGGTAAGCGGTTGTATTTCCGTCTCCGTTTTCGATGGTCGCTATATTACGCTAAAGTGCCCGCAGCACAAGCGACAAATTCAAATTTCTGAAAAGTTTTTTCATTACTTTGTGAAGCGTGGTGCAAATACGCTCCGTTCCTGCGACAATACGCTCAGTTACTGGTTGATGGTTATAACGTCTGAAACAATTTCGAAACGAAAGGCGCGCTTTTATGCAAACTTACGAATCGGACACCAATATCGGAAGCATTAAGATTCTCGCCGTCGACATGGACAAGACGCTGCTCACCGACAAGCGCGTGTTGCCGCAGGGTCTTGATGAGCGCCTGGACAAGCTCGCCGACGCAGGCATTGTATTCTGCCCCGCCAGCGGACGCCCCGCCCCCAAACTCGAGGAAATGTTCGAGAGCATTAAGAACCGACTTGCTTTTTGTCCCGACAACGGAGCCTGCGTCATCTATCGCGGCAGCTATATCTATAAGAGCAACATCGATGTGGCGCTGTATCAGCAGGTGCTCGCCCGTGCCTCGGAGGACCCGCGTGCCGTTCCCGTCTTGTGCTGCTACGACGAGTTCTATGTGCTCGCCCGCGACCATCAGTACCACGACGAGATCAGCGTGTACTACAACACGATCAACTACGTCGATAGCTTTGAGGGCCTTGATATCGAGTCCAACAAGATTTCGATCTTCTTCCCCGCCTACGATGCCGAGCCCGCGTTTCGCGAGAACTACAGCCCCGAGTTCTCGGACAAGCTCTACGTCACCAACGCCGGGCGCGAGTGGATAGACTTTATGAACCTGGGCGTCGACAAGGGGTCGGGCGTCGCGCACCTGTGCGAGCAGCTGGGCATTGATATCGCTGATGCCGCCGCCGTGGGTGATACGTACAACGACATCCCCATGCTCGAGCGCGTCGGGCATAGCTTTATCGTGGATAATGCCGAGGAGCACATGAACGCGCACGCCAAATGGCGCATTCCGAGCAACAACGACGGGGGCGTACTGACGCTCATCGACGCCATCCTGGCGGCTCGTTAACGGGGCTCGTCGGACCCGGCCGGGCGCCAAGATGGCGTCTTGAGTGTCTAGATACTTAGCTGAAATGATTTGAGCAGAGGGGAGCTCCTTGTTGGGAGGGGCTCCCCTCTGTTTTGGTTACTGTGGGACAAATTAATCAGTAGTGTTTGTCCCAAATCTTAAGTATGTGGGGGCTTGCGTCTTGGGCGAGCTTGCCTTACCGAGTGCTTTCCTATTTGGCGTCGGCCCAGGTTACTCCGGTTGAGGCTTCGGCGATTAGGGGTACTCGGAGGTCTACGACGTGTTCCATGACGTCGCGGACCATGGTGGTTAGGCGCTCGACTTCGTTGACGGGGCACTCAAAATCCAGTTCGTCGTGTACCTGCAAGATCATGTGGGCGGCAAAACCCTCTTCTTCCAGGCGGCGGCTTACGCGGGCCATGGCGATCTTGATGATGTCGGCGGCGGTGCCCTGCATGGGGTGGTTCATGGCCGTGCGCTCACCAAAGCCGCGGAGCTGTGGGTTTTTGGCCTTGAGCTCGGGAATATGGCGTCTGCGGCCATACATGGTCTCGGCATAGCCCGTCTGCTTGGCTCGCGCCACCACATTGTCGAGGAACGTGCGCACGCCCGGGTAGGCCTCGTAGTAGCGATCAATCATATCGCGCGCCTCGGCCATCGAGATGTGCAGCGACTGCGACAGTCCATAGGCCTGCTGGCCGTACACGATGCCAAAGTTCACGGCCTTGGCGCGGCTACGCAGGTCGGGTGTCACCTCGGACACCGGCACGCCAAATACGCGCGCGGCCGTCTCGGCATGGAAGTCCTCGCCCTCGTTGAAGGCGCGCACCAGGTGCTCGTCACCCGAAAGATGCGCGAGCAGGCGCAGCTCGATCTGCGAGTAGTCCACCGCCAAAAAGACGCTGCCCTCGCCCGCCGAGAACGCCGTCTTGACGGTACGCCCCAGCTCCGAGCGCGTCGGAATGTTTTGCAGATTGGGGTCGCTCGAAGACAAACGCCCCGTCGCGGTGATGGTCTGGTTGTACGTGGTGTGCACACGCCCGTCACCACGGCGCAGCGGGCCCAGCGTGTCCAGATAGGTCGACTTAATCTTGGACTTCTCACGCCAGTCCAAAATCAGGCGCACTATCTCGTGGTCGCGGGCAAGGTCGCTCAGCACCTTGGCGTTGGTCGAATAGTAGCCGCGCTTGGTCTTTTTGAGGCCCTTGGTCGGAAGTCCCATAACATCAAACAGCACGTGCGAGAGTTGCATGGGGCTGCCGATGTTAAAGGTCTCGTCGCCGGCCAGGTCGCGAATGCTGCGCTCGACCTCGGCAATCTGGGTCGCCAGGCCCTCGGACAGACTGTGCAGGCGGTCGGGGTCCACGAGCATGCCCGCGCGCTCCATCTTGGCAAGCACCGGCACGAGCGGCATCTCGATCCCATCGAACACGTTGGCGGCGTTCTCGCGGGCCATGCGGTCACGCAGCGGTGCAACCAGCGCCAGCGTCAAGGCCGCCGTGCGAGCGGCGGGCGCAGGAGCGTCCTCGCCAGCACCCTCTGCGCCGCGCGCCGCAGGCAGCGCCATCTGCAGATACGTATCGGCCAGATACACCTCGTCAAACTCGGAGCGGTCGGAATCCAACAGGTAGGCGGCAACAACGGTATCGAAGATGCGCGTGGAATCGACTGCCAGCGGATCCATGAGCTCGAGCTCAGAAGAATCGATGGGCGAAAGCTCATGCAGAAGCGCCTTCATATCCGGGCTCGCCGCACGGCCTTCCATAAACAGACGCGCGAGCACGCCGGCAATCACGCCGTGGGCGAAGTTGAAGCCCTCAACCTCAGCCGCCGCACCGCTGTCGCCCTCCTCGAGCGCAAACAGGCCCTTGGACGTCGCCAACCACAACGTGCGCGTCAGCCCAAAGAGCGCGCCCTCTTCCTTGTCATCGTCCACCACGGCGGCGACCCACTCGCCGGCATCAATCACGCGGGAGACCTCAGCCGCAACGGCACCAAGCGCGCCAGCATCGCCGGCGGCTGCGCGCAAAACGGCGGGAATCTCAAACGTGCTGGCAGCTGCCCCGCCCTCGCCGCCGATCAGCGCCAAGAAACGGTTCTGCATGGCGGTGATACCAAGCGTGCCCAGCGCCGCGGAAACCTCATCGGCGGAAAACGCCGGGAAGGACGTCGCCTCAAAATCGAGCTCAACGGGTGCATCGGTGCGGATGGTCGCCACCTTACGGCTCAGCAGCGCGTCGTCGATGTGTGCGCGCAGGTTTTCTCCCATCTTGCCCTTGACCTCGTCGGCGTGTGCGATGACCTCATCCAGGCTACCGTACTGCGCAATGAGCGCACTCGCCTTTTTGGGGCCGATGCCCGGCACGCCGGGGATGTTGTCGGACGTGTCGCCCTTCAGACCATAAAAGTCGGGCACGAGCGCCGGCGTGATGCCGTGATACAGATCGTCCACGCTCTCGGGCGTCATGATCGCCACGTCGGACAGGCCCTTGCGGGTCGAGACCACGTTAACGTGCTCGGTCACGAGCTGATACATATCGCGATCACCGGTCACCAGCAGCATGTCGCAGCCGGCCTCCTCACCCAAGCGCGCCATGGTTCCCAGGATATCGTCGCCTTCCCAGCCCTCGGACTGCAGAATCGGCACGTTGAGCGCGGCGAGCAGCTCCTTGATCATGGGGAACTGCGCGTGCAGGTCGGGATCCATGGGCGGGCGCTGCGCCTTGTACTGCGGCAGCATCTCCATACGCACGCGCGGCTTGCCCTTGTCAAACGCCACGACAACGCCGTCGGGATTAAAGGCATCGATCATCTTGAGGAACATGTTCAGAAAACCAAAGATCGCGTTGGTGGGGCGACCGTCCGGCGCGTTCATGGTCGGCGGCACGGCGTGGAAGGCGCGATGCATGAGCGAGTTGCCGTCGATGACGGCAAAGGTACGGCGCTTTTCAGACATATTGAATACCTCGCTTTGGGCTGGGCACGGTTTGCTCACACCAGTTTACACGCTCCCCGCCCCGCGGCCACCGCACATCAGGCTTCCCTGCCGCCGCGGGCCCGCGCGTGATACGATGGCTCACGGTACATCAACCAGCACGATCGATCCGAAAGGAGCCTGCGTCATGGAGCGTCCCAGCGCATGGAAAAAGTACACGCCACAGCAGATCGAGGAGCTCGAGGAGCTTTGCCGCGGCTACAAGCAGTTTTTGAGTGAGAACAAGACCGAGCGCCTGTGCGTCAAGGCCGGTATCAAGATGGCCGAGGAGGCGGGCTACGTCAATCTGGAGACCGTGATCGCCGAGGGCCGCGCGCTCAAGGCCGGCGACAAGGTGTACGCCGCCAACCACGGCAAGGACCTCATGCTCGTCAACCTGGGCACCGCCCCGCTCGAGCAGGGCTTTAACATCCTGGGCGCCCACGTGGACTCGCCGCGCCTGGACCTCAAGCAGAACCCCGCCTTCGAGGCCGGCGACATGGCTTATCTCGACACGCACTACTATGGCGGCGTCAAGAGCTACCACTGGGTCGCTTCCCCGCTCGCACTCGTGGGCGTCATCTGCAAAAAGGACGGCACCACCGTCGACATCAACATCGGTGACAAGGCCGACGACCCGGTCTTTACCATCTCCGACCTGCTGATCCACCTCTCGAGCGAGCAGATGGCCAAGCCCGCCAAGGACGCCGTCGACGCCGAGATCCTCGACGTGATCGTGGGCGGCCGCCCCGTCAAGTTTAACGAGGACGACAAGGACGCTCCCAAGGAGCCCGTCAAGCAGATGTTCCTGGATATCCTCAAGGAGCAGTACGACGTCGAGGAGGAGGACTTCCTCTCCGCCGAGATAGAGGTCGTGCCCGCCGGCCCCGCCCGCGACATGGGCCTCGACCGCTCCATGATTTTGGGCTATGGCCACGACGACCGCGTCTGCGCCTACCCCTCCATGCTCGCCCAGATCAATGTGGCCAATGTCGAGCGTACGAGCATCACGCTCATCGTCGATAAGGAGGAGATCGGCTCCGTGGGTGCCACCGGTATGACGAGCCGCTTCTTCGAGAACACCGTCGCCGAGATCATGACGCTCGCCGGCGAGGATAGCCCGCTGGCCCTGCGCCGCGCGCTCGCCCGCAGCCGCATGCTCTCCTCCGACGTGTCCGCCGGCTTCGACCCGGGCTACGCCGGCAAGTTCGAAACCAAGAACGCAGCCTTTATGGGTCGCGGCCTGTGCTTTAACAAGTACACGGGCAGCCGCGGCAAGGGCGGCTCTAACGACGCCGACGCCGAGTATGTGGCCCTCATCCGCGACATCATGGACGAGGCCGGCGTGGACTTCCAGACCTGCGAGCTCGGTCGCGTCAACGCGGGCGGCGGCGGCACCATCGCATACATCATGGCTAAGTACGGCATGAACGTCATCGACTCTGGCGTTGCCGTCCTGTCCATGCACGCCCTGTGGGAGGTCGCTAACAAGGCCGATATCTACGAGGCCTATCGCGGCTACAAGGCCTTCATCGAGCGCGCGTAACCAACCCTTCATCAGTTGCGGTGAAATACAGACTAACCTGGCCCATAAACGGCCAAAACAGACCGTATTCCACCGCAACTTCCTTTTTGGCAGAGGAGAGTCCATGCTGCAGGTCGTCATTTCGCCCGCCAAGCAGATGCGCGCGGCCCAAGATGCTTTTGAAGTCCTGGGCATCCCACCCTTTGCGCGCGAGACGGCTCGCCTCCACCGCGCACTGCTAGATATCGAGCGGAATGAAGGCAGCGGCGGCCTGCAGGCGCTATGGAACGTGAGTGACAAACTGCTGGGGCCTTGCCTCAACACCCTGCATGAGTTCGGGCCCATCCTGAAAAACGGCGATCTCGACAATCCCGCACTCGCCTGTCACCTCTCCCCTGCCGTCATGTCCTACCACGGCATTCAATACCAGAGCATGGCGCCCGAGGTGATGGATTCCGCGCAGTTCGCATGGCTGCAAAGCCACCTGTGGATCCTCTCTGGCCTCTACGGGTGCGTTCGCCCCTTTCATGCCGTCGAACCATATCGGCTGGAGATGGGCGCGAAGCTCGCCGTTGACGATGCCCGAGACCTCTATGCGTTTTGGAGCGACAAGCTCGCGCGGGCTATCGCCCCGGCAGGCTCAAACACCACGATCGTCAACCTCGCCAGCGTAGAGTACGCCAAAGCCGTTCTGCCCCATCTCGCGGGCGACGCCACGGTCATCACGTGCCTCTTTGGCGAAGGCATCCGCAACGGCAAGCCCATCCAGCGCTCGACCGCCAGCAAAAAGGCACGTGGTTCCATGGTGCGCTGGATGGCAGAAAACAAGCTCGAGGATGTAAGCGGGCTCACCGCGTTTGACGTTGGTTATCGTCACTTTCCCGAGCTTTCAAATAAGAACACTTTGGTCTTCCTGAACGAACAGACCTTGTAGGACCACCGCTACTTTTGAATGTGCTGCCCAGGCACGGCGTCTATTCCGCCAAGCCGTCGGCTTTGGCAACTTCGTTTGTCGAGCCGTCCTGATAGGTAATCTTGACATGCTCCACCTCGGACACCGCAACACCCGTCGGGGGCTCCAAGCGCCATTCCGTCAGCGCGATATCCATAGTCGTAGGCACGTCGCCCTGATTCTTGAGCTTCACCGTCAGCGTTTTGAGCGCCGCATCATACGTCACGCGTTCGATTTCCTCACCAGGAATAGACCCACCGCTCAGCTGAAGCTGGACAAATCCATCGCGCGAATACCAATAGTCGCCCGGCGCGGCAACGGTATTGCCGCCCGTAACCTTCACTGTCATGATCGGCAGGGCATCGTCGGCCTCGAACTCCCATGCAGCGCCGCCGTGACCGCCAAACGTCCAGATACAAAAGGCAATCACCAGCACGGCAAGCACCGCAAAACCAATCGCGACAAGGCCATGGTGCGCACGGCTTTCCTCGGCCGATACATCCCATTGCGTCTCTCGATATAGATGCTTGTCTTCCATGTTCGCCTCCCCACAGGCACGCTCGTTAGGCCAATCGTACCCATTCGAGCTATACTTGAGCCCATTACATAAACGGGGAGCTTGCAGGACAGGACGGCAGGCTGAGACTGGGCGCGCCCGCCCTGACCCGCAAACCTGATATGGGTAATGCCAACGAAGGGAGCCGTGCCAATGAGCACACAGACCGAGCCCAAGCTCGTCACGCAAATCGACTTCGCCCGCGCCGGGCAGATCACGCCGCAGATGAAGGAAGTCGCCGAGCGCGAGCATCGCGACCCCGAGTACATCCGCGAGCGCGTGGCCGACGGCCGCATCGCCATTCCCGCCAACATCGTGCACATCAAAAAAGGCATGCGCGCCTTTGGTGTCGGCGAGGGCCTGTCTACTAAGGTCAACGTCAACCTGGGCATCTCGGGCGATAAAGCCGATGCCGCCGAGGAATGGAAGAAGGTCAAGATCGCCGAGGACTTTGGCGCCGACGCCATCATGGACCTTTCCAACTCGGGCAAGACGCGCCAGTTCCGCCAGCAGCTCATCGACGAGACGCCGCTCATGGTGGGCACCGTCCCCATGTACGACGCCATCGGCTACATGGAAAAGCCGCTGGTCAAGCTTACCAAGGATGACCTGTTCGAGGTCGTGCGCGCGCACGCCGAGGACGGCGTGGACTTTATGACCATCCACTGCGGCATCAACAAGTCGGTCACCAAGACCTTTAAGGAGACCGGCCGCCTGATGAACATCGTCAGTCGCGGCGGCTCGCTGCTGTTTGGCTGGATGGAGGTCACCGGCAACGAAAACCCCTTCTACGAGTACTTTGACGAGCTGCTCGAGATTTGCCACGAGTACGACGTGACGATTTCGCTCGGCGACTCCTGCCGCCCGGGCTGCCTCTACGACTCCAACGATGCCACCGAGACCGCTGAGATGATCGAGCTGGGCAAGCTGTGCAAGCGCGCTTGGGCCGCCGGCGTCCAGGTCATGGTCGAGGGCCCGGGTCACATGGCGCTCGACGAGATCGCCGCCAACATGAAACTGCAGAAGCGCCTGTGCCACAATGCCCCGTTCTATGTGCTCGGGCCGCTGGTGACCGATATCGGCGTGGGTTACGACCACATCACCGCTGCCATCGGCGGCGCCATCTCCGCCAGCTCCGGTGCCGACTTCCTGTGCTACGTGACGCCGGCCGAGCACCTGTGCCTGCCCAACGCCCAGGACGTGCTCGATGGCCTCATGGCCACTAAGATTGCCGCGCACGCCGCCGATATCGCCAAGAAGGTGCCGCACGCCCGCGACATGGACGACAAGATGGGCCAGGCACGCCGCAAGCTCGACTGGGATGCCATGTGGAAGTGTGCTCTCGACCCGGTCACCGGCAAGAAACGCTACGAAGAATCCCCCGCCGCCACCGAGGGCACCTGCACCATGTGCGGCAAGATGTGCGCCGTCCGCACCGTTAACAAGGTGTTCGAAGGCACGACGATCGACCTCGGCATGGAGGACTAACTCGTCACCGGAGCCACAATCGGTAACATGGTGTTCGTCAATTGTTGACGTGTGAACATTTGCTTACATTTGCGTAAAGATTGCATCGCCCGCCCGGGTTCGACATAGAGTCGGCCCGGGCATCTTTATAATGCTGGCTTAAAGACCCATTTGATTCCGACCGAACAAGGGAGCAAACATGGATCGCAGTAAGGTACCTGCCGTTCTATCCATCGCAGGATCCGATTCCAGCGGTGGCGCCGGCATTCAGGCCGACATCAAGACCATCACGGCGCACCGCCTGTATGCCGAGACGGCCATCACCGCCATCACCGCACAAAACACGCTCGGTGTCACCGCCGTGCAGAATATCTCCCCTGATATCGTCGCTGCGCAGATCGACGCCGTATTTGACGATATCCGCCCCAGCGCCGTCAAGATCGGCATGGTTTCCTCTGCCGAGATTATCGAGGTTATCGCCGACCGCCTGAGCGCCTGGAACGCGACAAACGTGGTCGTCGACCCCGTCATGGTAGCCACCTCGGGCGCACGGCTGATTGCCGAAGATGCCGCCGAGGCGCTCACCCGCCGCCTGTTCCCACTAGCAACCGTCATCACGCCCAATATTCCCGAGGCCATGGCCCTGCTTGACTACGAGGTCGACTCCGAGCGCACACAGCAAAATGCTGCCATGCTCCTCACCCGCCGCTTTGGTTGCGCATCCCTCGTTAAGGGTGGGCATCTTGTCAACGAGGCCAACGATGTATTGGCCGAACCCGCGCCACTCGATGACGAGGGCAACCATCTGGGCGATCCGCTCACCACGTGGTTCCGCCACAAGCGCATCGAGACCGACAACACACACGGCACCGGCTGCACGCTTTCGTCCGCCATCGCCTGCGCGCTGGCCCAGGGCATGGATCTTGCCGATGCCGTCAATGCGGGCAAGGCATACCTGACAGGCGCTCTGGCCGCCGGCCTGAACATGGGCAAAGGCTCCGGCCCTGTCAACCACATGTGGCAGTACTAAATAGCCAGTAACCTGCCAAAAAGAGACAGGCTACCTTGCACCAAAAACCGTCGCAACATTCGATGAAAATCGTGCAAACGCAAAAAATCATTAAATGTTGCGACGGTTTGATTTTAGATAGCGGTCGAGCAAAGGACCAGAGCGCCTATTCGTCGGCGAGTTGAATTCCCAACAAACCCGAGAGTGCCAGCGCCTGCTCGGCATTGACCGTCAAGCCACGCAACTCATGGTAATCGACCGAAACAACGGGCGCTGCAAATGTACAGCGCGACACATCAACGCCGGAAAGCGACGTCTTGAACACATCAACACGCGTCAGGTCACAGCCATCCAGGCGTATCTGACCCAGCTTGGCACCCTGAAACGCAGCCTCTCTCAGACGTGTATCGCATGCTGTCATAGGGCCAATGCGTCCCTCCGAAAGGTTCGCATAGCTCAAATCGCACGATCCAAACGACACGCTCGACAGGCGCGCCTTGAGCAAGTTGAGTCCCGGTGCCGAGCAGTCAACGAAGTCACAGCGGCTGAGCCAGCAGCCTTCCATGTTGCAGCGGATAAAGCGGCAACCGCGAAACACCACGTCGCGAAACGTCGAGCCGCTCCAGTCAACGCTATCGAACTCGCAAGATCGGAACACAACGCCATCGAAGGTCGCGCCGTTCGCCACGTCGTAGGCAAGATCCAAATCCTCAAAAGCGGTATTGGAGACGAGCTCATCGCCCTCGGCAAAGAGGTCGATGAGCTCGTCCATGCCCATATGGCAGCCAATCCGTTCGTTTACCCGGGCAAAACCACCACAAAGGTGCCTGTCCCCTTTGCGGTGGCTTGGGGTCGCGCTACTCACCGAGCATCTCTTGGAGCTTGGCTGCCACGGCATGTCCCAAGCTCTCGTGGCTTTCGGGCATCATATGCAGATAGTCGATATCGCCCGGCTCGGCAAACTCGGCGGCATTCAAAAAGTCGCAGCCAAACTGCTCGGCCACGTGCGCATAGTACTCGCCAAAATGTTCAGATGCCTCGACGGAACGCTCGTCAAAATCGGTCATATATACATCGGCGATCTGCGGCTTGATCTTGATAGGAGCCATCAGCAGGATGCGCGGGCAAGGCGCAGCGTCGGTCCACGGAAACGCGCGGACGGCGCGAATCAGCGCCATGGCGCCACGGGCGATATCGGAAGCTGTCACGTTAAAGACCGTCTTACAGTCGTTGGTGCCCAGCATGATCACAATGGCGTCCAGCGGCTTATGGGCCTCGAGCAGCATCGGAAGCGCGCGAATGCCGTTGAGGTTAGTGTCCAGATGGCACATGTCGTCGCGTACCGTCGTGCGGCCGTTGAGGCCTTCTTCAATTACATGCCAGCCCTCGCCTAAGTCACGTTGGACCACGCCACACCAGCGCACATCCTGCGCATAGCGCACCGCGGTACCGTCGCGCATGCCCGCCGGATCGTAACCATAGGTGTTACTGTCACCAAAGCACAGAACGTTTTTCATCTTGAGCTCCTCATTCAGTAAAAAGCCGACGGGGGCAACCCCTCCCGTCGGCTTGGCATATCACATCGCGCGCACCGCTTACAGGTACTTGCGCCAGTCATCCTCGTCCTCATCATCCTCGACTGCTGTCTGGGCCTGCTCGGCGGCGCGAGCGGCTGCGGCGCGGGCGGCAACCTGGGCATAGGACTCCTCGTTGCGCTCGGGGAAGTTTGCCAGCACGTGCTCGAACTTGGCAAAGTCCTGGTCCCAGCGCGTAGAGGGCACGGCAAAGAAGACCTGCTTGACCTTGAAGTCGCCCGACGCGAGCTCCTTGCGGAAGAGCTCGGCCACGGCCTCGGCATCAAAGCCGTTGTTCTCGCAGCCCCAAGCACCCAGCACGAGCTTCTCGCGACCAAGCTCATCGCAGATGGCGAGCACAAAGCGAATGCGGTCGCGCAGGGCATCCAGCAGAGCATCGTCGCTCACGCGATACTCCTGGCGGGCGCGCCTAACGTTGGGCGCGGCGGCCACGATCACGTCGGCGTATGCATGCACGTGGTTGCGGTCGAAGCGCACCGCAGGCACCACCAGGGCGCGGTTACGATAGAGCTCGCAGTTGATGTTGCGGCGACGGTTCTCGCCGTACCACTTACGCTGCTTATCGAGAACGTTGTACAGATACGAATCGGCGCACAGCGTGGCCTCCTGGCCCAGATAACCCTGAATATATCCACCGCCCGGATTGGTAAACGAGGCAAAGGCGAGCACGGCCATGTCGCAGAACTGCGCATAGCCGCGACCGTTATCGAGGATTGCCTGCGTGGCGGAGGCATCAAGCACAGTGACCTCGGGCAGGACCGGAGCGGGCTCCTCAGCAGGCGCGGACTCAGCTTCGGCGATTTCCTCGGCAGGCTCCTCGACGGGCTCGGGCGCCGCCTCGGTCTCGGCAGTCTCCGCGTTCTCGACGTCCTCGGCGACCTGCTCTTCGGCGGCCACAGCACTCTGAACCTTGGCCTTCATCGCCGCGACAAAGCCGGCAGGCATACCGTCAAACTCGCGAACACCGGCAAGCGAACGCTCGATATCCTTGGCGCACGCTTCGGACACAGTTGCCACGTGACGCTCGGCGGCCTTGGCACGGGCCCCGCGCTTGGGATTGGGCTGACCCGCTCGGTTGGACCTGCGGTTACGGTTCCTGTTGTCGACGTCTGCCATACGTGGCCACCTTTCCTGTCGCTGCCGCTATCGGCTTTTCCCATCCATGATACCCCGCCGCGCACAAAAAAGACGGCCCCGAAGGACCGCCTTTCGCATCGTTTTACCGTGTCCGGCAGGAAGCATCGCAATGCCGCGCTTTAATCGCGACGGCCGAGGATGTTCAGAATGCGCAGGAACACGTTGATGATGTCCACGAACAGGTTGGATGCCATGAGCACGGCGTTGGGCAGCGTGGGCGGCACCGTCGTTGCCACATAGGTGTCGTAGCCGATGAAGCCGGCGAACACCACGATCACGATCAGGTCGGTGATGGACTGCGAAACGCCCATGAACATCAGCACGATCTCGACCAGAATCGTGGCAAGCAGGATGCCAAAACCAATGCCATACACACGCTGGAAGAACTTGGGGAAGGTCACGCCCAGCGCACCAAAGACAAAGGTAATGGCGGCCGTGGCGATAAAGGCGGTGTTAATGGTAGGCAGGTCGTAGTTGGCAAGACCAAACGACGCCGTCAGGCCAAAGGTGCTCGCAAAGACCACGTAGCCCACGAGTGACAGGCCCACGGACTGTTTGCTGGCAGCAGCCGACATCATGACCATGCCGACGATGGTCAAAATAAATGAGCCAAAGACCAGCGGCAAAGCGGCGCCGCTCATCATCATGCGCGCAAACGACATGGTGCTCGTAAAGTAAGCACCGGCGCCCATGGCGCAAAAGCCCAAAAAGATCAGAGCAGACATGACAAGGTTGTACGCGCGCGGCGACATCTCCTTGGCACGGCTTGCGCCGGTCTCGATGGGGCCATTCTGATAGCCCTGGATATCGTTCATAATTTCGTCCTTTCAAAAAGCACCGCGACGGCGCCGTAGCTGACAAGTTTCCTGCCATTGTACCCGAACGCCACGCGTTCTTACCTGCGGCGCTCGCTCTCGAGTGTTCGGTCGAACGCCCACACCCACCAACGCATCAGATGAGTCTGCGAGCCATCCGGTCGCTCGCGTGCCTGTTCTTCCAGATACAGTTCGGTCGCATGTCCGCCAAAACGAACCTTATAAGTCGCCGTACGAATGCCGTGAACCGTCAGGCCAAAACCGGTGGACGAGACAATCTCGTCAATCGTAAAGCAGCGACCGTCAACCCAGCAGACGGTAACCGGCACAACCTGTCCGCCCGCGAGAATGCGAGCCACGACGTCCACATACTGCTTGTGCACGCGCCGAGTTTTGCCGTCTGTCTGTCGATATTCCATGCCTCCTATTATCGAACGCATGTTTGCATGTTGTAAAGCGAACAGGCTGTGGTTTTGGGGTGCCGGAGCGATCGCATGTGTCCGCATGGCGTGTTAGCAAAAAGAACACCCGCGGTCAACAGGGATAATATTCAATTTTAGTGCCAAAAAATTCACTGCTCCCATCAGAACTCGGTAAAGAAACCCGCAGGAGGTGATACGATTTATCATGTTTCTGTAACGTGCCTGCAAACTTCGAGAAAGCCCATATATGGACGTAACGTTCTCAACCTTCCTCGGCCAACTTGTGTCGAACCCAGTCCTTGCCGTCACCGTGATCCTCGCGCTCGGCGCCATCTTCGTCAATGGATGGACCGACGCACCCAACGCCATCGCGACCTGCGTCACTACGCGTTGCATGCCCGCCCGCGCCGCCATTCTCATGAGTGCCGCATTCAACTTCCTCGGCGTGCTCATCATGACGCACTTTAACGCGAGCGTCGCCAACACCATCTCCCATATTGTCGACTTTGGCGGAAACAGTACCATGGCGCTCGCCTGCCTGTGCGCGGCGCTGTTCTCCATCGTCGTCTACGGCGCCACAGCGTCGCGTTTTGGCATCCCCACCTCGCAAAGCCACAGCCTTATCGCCGGCCTGACCGGTGCCGCCATCGCCCTCGGCGGTGCGAGCAGCGTCAACGTCCACGAGTGGATGAAGGTCATCTACGGCCTGGCGCTCTCCATCGGCCTGGGCTTTGTCATGGGCTGGGTCCTGTGCAAGCTCGTCTCGATTCTTTTCGCCGCCGCCAACAGGCGACGTGCCAATGTCTTCTTTAAATACGCTCAGATCGCGAGCGCTGCGGCCATGAGCTTTATGCACGGCGCGCAGGATGGACAGAAGTTCATCGGCGTGCTCTTTTTAGGCGTGGCCTTTGCCAGCGGCCAGACGAGCGTCGGCGATGCCGGCATCCCCATCTGGATTATGCTGCTATGCTCGGCCACCATGGGCATCGGCACCAGCGTGGGCGGCGAGCGCATCATCAAGTCCGTTGGCCAGAGCATGGTCAAGCTCGAAAAGTACCAGGGCTTCTCCGCCGACCTGGCGGGCGCCGCGAACCTGCTGCTTGCCACCCTTACCGGCATCCCCGTGTCCTCCACGCACATCAAGACCTGCGCCATCATGGGCGTCGGTGCCGTCAAACGCCTCTCGGCCATCAACTTCGGCGTCGTCAAGGACATGATGTTCACCTGGTTCTTCACCTTCCCCGCCTGCGGACTCATCAGCTTTGTCATGGCCAAGCTGTTCATGATGTTCCTCTAGTCAAACCGAACGTCCATCTGGACCGCAACACTTCGCCCACCCGTCTTCACCTCGAAAGGACCCACCCATGGCAAAGAAACCCGATTCGTTCTACTTTGACAACTACGTCGCCTGCGCCGACCTTGCTGTCCAGGCCGCAGAGTTGCTCATCAAGATTTTTGAGAACTTTGATCCCGCGCAGATCCACGACATGCTCGAGGAGATGCATGCGATTGAGCATGCGGCAGACAAGAAGCACCACGAGCTTGAGGACGCCCTGCTCACCGCCTTTATCACCCCGCTCGAGCGCGAGGATCTGGATCTGATGAGCTGCGCGCTCGACACCGTGCTCGACCGTATTGAGGGCGTCGTGCAGCGCGTCTACTTCACCAACATTCAGAGCATCCATCCCGACGCCATCGTCATCGCCCACAAGGTGACTGACGCCTGCCGCGCCATGAAAGACCTGATGGTCGAGCTTCCCAACTACCGCAAGTCCAAAACGCTGCGCGAGCTGGTCATCCAGATCAACACCATCGAGTCCGAGGCCGACGAGCTCTACATCAACGCCATGCGCAACCTGCACGTTAACGGCAAGGATCCGCTCGAGGTCATCGCTTGGCGTGACGTCTACGCCTTCCTGGAGTACTGCGCCGACTGCTGCGAGAATGTGGCCGATGTCGTGGATTCGATTGTCATGAAGAACAGTTAATTGGGGGTACATGTCCCACCGGTCGCGGGCCCGGCCACTAATAACCTTTTTCACTCCGGCTGCAAGCAGAGTCGGTCAAAAGGTTATTAGTGGCCGGGCCCGCTCCCTTATGCACCACCATTGGGAACTTTGGCTGATAGATTTAGCGCGACGGGGGTTTGGCTGAAGGGACCTTTGGTATCCGTTCGGACACTTTGGCCCTTGATGAGCGTTTGGCTGATTGCTGCTTTGAGTACTCTTTGGGTTACTTTTGGTTTGTTTGATTTTTAATTTTAGGAGGGCTTGTATGTCTTATTTGGATCTGGCTCGTGGTCGGTATTCTTGTCGTTCTTTTGAGGACCGTCCTGTTGAGCAGTCGGTAGTGGATGCCATTGTTGAGGCGGGGCGGATTGCTCCTTCTGCTTGTAATAATCATCCAGCCCGTGTGATGGTGCTGGATACGCCTGAGCTGTTGGAGAAGGCTGCTGCTTGTCAGCCTCGGTTTGCTCGTGATGGGTCTATCTTTGGAGCTCCGCTTGTCTTCCTTATTTGCAGCGTTACCGATGATGCTTGGGTGCGCCCGTATGACCAGATGAATTCCAGTGAAATCGATACGTCCATAGTGTGCGATCAGATGATGATGGAGGCCACCGAGCAGGGCCTGGGAACGTGTTGGGTATGCCATTTTAAGCCCGAGGTGGCACAGGAGCAGTTCAACCTGCCCGAGGGCGTCTATCCCTATCACATGCTCGTCTGCGGATATCCTGCCGACCACATCGCCGATTCCGAGCATCGCGAGGCCCGCACTATTCCCCTCTCCAACTTCCTCCTCAAGTAGTTTTTAGACATACCTTAAAATCTACCTTTTACCACGCGCCCTTCGCCGAGTTCTGTCCTATCGCATGCAGAGCTCGGCGTTTTGTTGGCTTATAGGACAAAATGTGTGTCCACTTTAGGGGCATCGGCGCAGGTCGATGCCCCTTTTTCAGCCGTTTAAATTCCGTGCCCGCTTTTAACCGCCCGGACAGAATGTGTGTCCGGTTGCCTATCGTTCCCGCCGGTAGATACCCTTTTCCGGAACCGTTAAACACCCTTTCGGAAGAGGTGCCCATGAAGGCCGTTTATTGCCCCTACTGCGGCGGTCGGACCAAGCGCAACGGCAGGACCTCATCGGGGTCCCAGCGGTGGAGGTGCACGGCCTGCGGCGCGTCGACGACGCTGAGGTACGACGACACGGCGGCGAGGCTCGAGGAGTTCCTCGGGTGGCTCCTCTCGAAGGACTCGCAGGCCGCGATGCCGGGCGGCGGGCGGTCCTTCAGGCGCAGGACGGCCGAGTTCTGGGAGGTCTGGCCCATGCCCGTCCCCGACGGCGAGCTCCACCGCGTGCTCTACGCCGACGGGATCTGGGTCGCGCGCGACCTCGTGGTTCTCATATGCTGCAGCGGCGAGAGGGTGGTCTCCTGGTACATGGCGAGGTCGGAGAACTCGAGGGCGTGGTCGGCCCTCATGGCACCGATCCCGGCGCCCGAGGTGGTCGTCACCGACGGCGGGAGCGGGTTCGCCAAGGCCGTACGCGAGACCTGGCCGCGCACCAGGGTCCAGAGGTGCACCTTCCACGCCTTCTCGCAGGTCAAGCGCTACACGACGACGCGGCCGAAGCTCCAGGCGGGGCGCGAGCTCTACCTCGTC
Organism: uncultured Collinsella sp.; assembly: GCA_902493145.1. Lineage (GTDB taxonomy): Bacteria > Actinomycetota > Coriobacteriia > Coriobacteriales > Coriobacteriaceae > Collinsella. Next base: position 63,799 of record CABUOA010000003.1, read on the forward strand.
GCGCGCGACCTCATGGGCATCGAGACGCTGCACCAGGCCGAGCTCTGGGTCGAGCGCTACCTCGACTGGTGCGGGTTCTGGGCCGACTTCCTGGAGGACAGGACCGTGGTGGACGGCAGGAGGGTCTACACCCACGAGAGGCTGAGGCGGGCGCGCTCGTCGCTGTCGTCGCTGGTGTCGGCGGGGACGCTGTTCACCTACCTCGACCCCGCCCTGGCCAAGGCCGGCCCGCTGCCGTCGACCAACAACATGATCGAGGGAGGGGTGAACTCGCAGCTGAGGGCCGTCCTGCGCAACCACCGGGGGCTGACGTCGGTCAAGCGCGTGAAGGCGGTGTTCTGGTGGTGCCATGCGCACTCCGGGGACGCGAGGACGGCGCGCGAGAAGCTCGCCGCGATGCCGACCGACGCGGACATCGACTTCCTGTTCAGCGTCTACTCCGCCTCGCCGTCGCGCGAGGACGGAGGGCCGGAGTGGGGCGACAGGGCCGTGTGGGAGGACCTCCACCACAGGGACCCGTACCCGTTCTGGCTGGATTAATGGATGGAAACGGATGTTCTATCGGGACACACATTTTGTCCTATAAGCCGTTTTGTTTCCCAACCCGTATACAGCCACAAAAAAGGAGCCCGCAGGTGCGAGCTCCTCTTAAGGACACTAGATTGTAGCTCTGATGCTAGTCCAGGTCGTCGGCAGCAAAGTTGTCGATCGGGGCGAAGGGATCGGCCACGGGGACAACCGGGTCAGCGACGGGCAGCGGCTCGGCGGGAACAGTCACCGCAGGAGAAGCGGCAGAACCGACCGGCGTGGAGGCCATGAGGTCGGCCGGGAAGGAGTTCTGGGCATCGTCCATGAAGTGCTGGATGAGCTTGAGGTACTCGGCCTTGAACTCCTCGCGGGAAGCCTTGAGACGATCGATTTCCTCGAGCTCGGCCTGCTTTTCGGTCAGAGCCTGGCGGATAACCTCGCGGGCCTTAGCGTCAGCCTCGTTGCGGATACGCTCAGCGTTCTCGTTGGCATCGTTGACGATGGTCTCAGCGGTCTGCTGGGCAGCGATCAGGGCAGCGGAAATCTGGCGCTCCTGAGCGGAGAAGTCAGGGGCGGGAGCAGCCACGGGGGCGGCAGGAACGGCTTGGGCGGTGGCATCCTGAGCCTGGGCAAGCTGAGCCTGCGCATCGGCAAGCTGCTGCTCGGTAGCAGTCAGGCGACCCTTAAGGTCGACGATCTTAGCGAGCATAGCGTCAACCTCGGAGGACAGCGTCTCCAAGAAGACGTCGACCTCGGCGGGATCGTAGCCACGCTTGGCCTCAGAGAAAGTCTGAGCCTGGATGTCTGCAGGGGTAATAGCCATAACAAGTCTCCTTTTTCATCGCCTCGGCGCTACACGCCCGACGTAAGTTACTAAGTCAGTTCTATACGAGTATACCTATAAGAAGCTGCAGAACCAGCCTCTGCACCAACTGCAACGCAATAATCGCAACGACCGGCGAAAAATCGATACCGCCCATCGGCGGGATGAAACGACGGAACAGGTTGAGCCACGGACCGCACACGCTATCGAGCACCGCAGCAATATCCTGAAGCAAACCACCCTGCTTCATGGGAATCCACGTCATAAAGCAGTAGACGACAATGAGCGTGGAATAGAAGTTGAACAGCGTGTTGACCAGCTGGACGATAGTGTAGATGTTGATGGGAATCTCCTCGTCTTGTCTTTACTTAAGGTAGCCGTCGGCACGAAGCTTCTTGAGATCGGAATCTTTGACCTCGCAGCCGGCGGGCAGCACCATGAACACGCGGTCGCCCACCTCCTTGACCGTGGCACCCAGACCGCAGGCAAAGCCGTAAGAGAAGTCCAAGACGCGCTTGGCAACTTCGGTGCGTACGCCCACAAAAATCAGTGCGACAGGCTGCTTGGTGCGAACGCGGCGCACTACGGTCTCCACGTCGTCATAGCTCTCGGGGCGCAGGACATAGGCCGGCAGCTGCGGCGTGGCGTTGATGATATTGCTCGCATAGGCCGAGGCATCGCTCGGTGCAGGCGCGGGCGCAGCGGCGGCACGGGCGCGGGTGTTCTCGGCGTAGCTCGACGGCGTGTCATAGGCACCAGGACGATAACCGCTCGCAACGCTGTCCTGCGAGCGCGAAGGCGGGTTATACGTCGTGGCATGACGGGAGTCATCGCCGACAAGCTGACCGGAGCGCGTATACACGGCAACCGACTCAGCTTCACCGCGGCGCGTCTGGCCAAGCAGGCCGTTGCTCGGCTCGTCTTGGGTGTAGAAGCCCTCGCCCGAAGCACCGCTGTAGCCGTTGCCCTGATAACCATCGTCATAGCCGTCATCGTAGCCGTAGTCGTCGTCCTGGCCATAACCCTGGTCGTAACCCTGCTGGCCGCCCAGGTGCATCTTATTTTTAATCTCGTCAAGGAAGCCCATGGTTGTGTCCTCTCGCGGTTTAGTGCAGGCGCCCCGATAATCAGTGCGCACTTCAGAGCCTTATTTTACTGCAAACTCCGGGCTAAATACTACCCTGCCCAGGCGAACGAGCGTAGAGCCCTCCTCAAGGGCAGGCTCAAAGTCCTCGCTCATGCCGCAGGAAAGCTCAGGCAGGTTCAAATCGGGATGCGCAGCCTCCAGCTCATCCCTCAGCTCACGAAGCCCCGCAAAGGTGCGGCGTGCCACATCCTTATTCCCCCGGGGCGCCATAGTCATAAGCCCCTGTACGCAAATTCCCTCAAGTTCCGCAAGCTCACCCGCGGCGGCGCGAATCTCATCGGGCGAAAAGCCTCCCTTCGACTCCTCACCACTCACATTGACCTCGATGAGCACACGCTGGGGGCCGGCGAGCTCGCCTGCCTCAATCTTGCGGACAGCACGGCTCGAGATCGCCTGTGCCAGATGCAGCGAACCCACCGAGTGAATCAGCTCGGCTGAGCCCAGCACCGCATTGATCTTATTGGTCTGCAGGTTGCCGATCATATCGAAGCGCACCTCGGGCAGCTCCTGATGCTCCGCCAGACCCGTGAGCTTGCGAACCAGCTCCTGCGGGCGGTTCTCGGCAAAATGGCGATACCCCGCCTGGATGGCAGCAACAGTCTCATCGACACCAACGGTCTTGGACACGGCAATGAGGCGCGCGGCGTCGTGGGGGCGGCCCGCGCGATCGAGCGCCGCATAAAAACGTTCCAGAATCTGCTCGCGGCGAGCGCGCATCAAATCCAAATAGTTATCCATTGCCAATCGCCTCCGCTGACAGCCAAACAAGTAGTCCCATGCTAACGCAAGAGCGCGGCCCCGCATGTGCAAGGCCGCGCTCACTTAGGTATTTACAATCTTTCGACGAACGGGGCTACTTACTCCTCGTCGTCCTCGCCATCGTCCTCGTCCTCAAGATGATCGAGCAGGTAGCGAAGACCCTCGCTGACCTCGTTGGCGGGCACCTTGGCAACGTAACGCGCGTCGACGGCGGGCCTCATGATAACACCCTCGCCCGAAGGCGCGCGCATGCTCTCGAGCTCATCCTCGTCCACACGGGCGATATCGCCGGCGTTCATACGCTGACCAGTCAACAGGAAGGTCAGACGGCAAGCGGCATCGATGGAAATGGAAGCGATGCGATCGAGGTAGCGCGAAACCATGATGGCGCGGCGCAGGTCGTCATAGTTGCTGTCGTCGTCCATAAAGTCGCCCGTATCCATACGGTTAAAGGTGCGGAAGAACTTCTCGTAGGCGGCGTGCACTGGCTCGTCCTCGACGGCCAGGTTGCAGATGATGGACATGTCATTGGTGACGAGCGCAGAAAGCGAAGAGCCCAGCACCTGGTAGACGGCCTCAGCCTCGGCCTCAACCGTGCCGACAAGCTCCTTGGGCAGCGAGATGTCGGCCTTGATCATATGACGCGTGGCACGGCAGATCTGACGGACCTTATCGGTCATGCGCTGCAGGTTAAAGTCGACGTAGATGATCGTCTGAAGCAGGCGGAAGTCGGAGGCGACCGGTGACTGCGTGGCGATCAGGTTGTAGCAGACGGCCTCCAGGTTGGCGCAGCGCGCGTCAATCGAAAGCGTGCGCTTCTTGGTCTTGGTGGCGAGCTTGCGGTCGTCGGTCACATAGGCCTTCACGGCATCGTGGAGGGCCAGATCGACGGCCTCATAGATGCTCAGCATCTCGTGACGGGCCTCGACGAGCTGACGGGAAAACAGTTTGCGCATGGTTCACTCCAATCAGTTGGGTGCGGTCATGCCGCCCGCACAGTGAATACGCACCGGACCAGGTCCGATCGGCTTGGGACTAGTCGCACCGATCAGCCAAAGCGGCCGGTGATATAGTCTTCCGTCCGCGAGTCCACCGGGCTGGTGAAGATCGCGTCGGTTTGACCATACTCGATGAGCGTGGCGGGCTCGCCGGCAACTTCCTGCAAGAAGAATGCGGTGTAGTCGCTGATACGAGCTGCCTGCTGCATTGAATGCGTGACGATGATGATCGTCATCTCGGGCGCCAGCTCGGCCATCAGATCCTCGACCTTAGAGACGGACGTGGGGTCGATGGCGGAGCAGGGCTCGTCCATCAGGAGAACATCGGGTTGCACCGCAAGCACGCGCGCGATGCACAGACGCTGCTGCTGACCGCCCGAGAGCGCCAAACCATCCTTGTTGAGCTGATTGGATACCTCTTTCCAGAGGTTGGCGCGCTTGAGCGATTCTTCCACGATGTCATCGAGGTCGCTTTTGCTAGTCACGCCCTGCAGACGAGGGCCAAAGGCGACATTCTCGTAGATGGATTTGGGAAACGGGTTGGGCTGCTGAAAGATCATGCCCACGCGACGACGGAGATCGACCGGGTCGACGCCCTCGGCATAGATATCATTGCCGTCGAGCGTCATGGTGCCCTCGACGCGCGTACCCTCGATCAGATCATTCATGCGGTTGATGCAGCGCAAAAACGTCGACTTGCCGCAGCCCGAAGGGCCAATGAAGGAGGTGATGGCGTTTTTGGCGATGTTGAGGTCAAGCCCCGTCAGCGCATGAAAGTCACCGTACCAAAAGTTGAAATCCTTGGCCGTAATGGCCGCTTGCTCCAGCGTGGGAGCGGACTGATAAACGGACATGGGACTCCTTAACTAGCGACGCTTGCGCGACAGGAAGCGCGCAAACAGGTTGAAGGCCAGAATGATCACCATCAGCAAGAGCGCGGTGCCGTAGGCTGCGTTCATGTTGATGCCGTCGTTGGCAAGCAGGTACAGGTGAACCGTCATGGGGCGGCCGGAATCGAGCGGCGAGATAGGCAGGTTGATGGCCTGACCCATGGTGTAGAGCACCACTGCGGTCTCGCCAATGGCACGGCCGATGGCGAGGACGATGCCCGTGGCAATACGGCCAAAGGCAGAAGGAAGCACAATCCTGGAAACAACCTGCCACTTGGTGGCGCCCAAGCCGTACGCGCCCCAACGGATATAGCGCGGGACGGCGCGAATGGCCTCTTCGGTGGTGCGCATGACGATGGGAAGCATCAAGAGCGCGAGTGCCAGAGCGGCAGAGACCATCGAAAGGCCCAGGCCCATGGCCTCGACAAACAAGGCGTAGCCAAACAGGCCCATAACGATGGAGGGCACCGAGGCCAAAGCGTCAGCAGCGTAGCGAATGAGCTCGACGACCTTGCCCTGCTTGGCGTACTCGGCCAGATAGACGGCTGCCAGCACAGCGATCGGCGTGCAGATGAGCATGGCAAGCGCCGTCACGTAGATGGTCGAGACGATCGTGGGCCAAATACCGCCTTCGGCGTTGACGCCCTGGGGCCAACCGAAGATAAAGTCGAGCGAGATGTGTGGCAGGCCGTTGATGACCACGTAGGCGATGATAGCGACCAGCACCAGCGTGGTGATGTATGCCGCAACGCGGAACACGCCGAGCATGATCTTGTTGGACAGGTCCTTGTTGATGCGACCCTTCTTGCCATGGGAAAGGGCACGCTTGATGCGCTCGCGCGACGAGGTCGTATCGACCGTCGTGTCAACGGAATCGGACATAGCCTACCCCCTCTTCTTCTTGGAAATCAGACGGACGACGCCCACCAGCGTGGCGGAGATGATAAACAGGACCACGCCCATGCCGAACAGCGCCGAGCGGTGCAGACCCGAGGAATAGCTCATGTCGAGCGCAATCTGGCTCGTGAGCGTCGAGATGGGGCTCGCAATGCTGTCGGGAATAACCGGGGCGTTACCCACGACCATGAGCACGGCCATGGTCTCGCCGATGGCACGGCCCATACCCAGCACGATCGCATCCACGATACCCAGCTTGGCGGCAGGTAGCACGACCTTATAGATGGTCTGCCACTTAGTAGCACCCATGGCATACGACGCCTCGCGAATACCCATGGGAATGGAATTGAGGGCATCGATGGTGAGCGTGGTGATGGTAGGGACGATCATGATGGCAAGCACGAACCACGCCGTCAGCGCACCAAAACCAAGACCACCGGTCACCTGCGCGATAAACGGACGGATGATGATCATGCCAAAGAAGCCATAGATGATAGAAGGGATGCCGGCCAACAGGTCAACGGCAGGGCTGATGAGCTTGCGCACGCGCTTGCTGGCGATCTCGACCAGATACACGGCCGTGCCCACGCCTAGGGGCACACCCATGGCGAGCGCACCGACGGTCACCAGACCCGAGCCGGCAAGCAGCGACACGATGCCGTAGTGGCCCTCAGAGGGCGCCCACGTAAAGCTAAAGAAGTCCGCCAGACCGATGTCGGTAAAGACGGGCAGCGCCGAGTACGTGGTAAAGACAAAAATCAGGATGACGGTAACAACCGCCAAGAACGCGCAGGCAAAGAAAATCCACTGCAGCGCCTTCTCCTTGATATAGGTGCTGCGCGATACGAGCGCCAGCTCGCGCTTCTTGGGCGCCTGAGCATTCTGCTCAGTCTGGGAGTTTTCCTGTGCTTCCATGCTACTCACCCCCCTTCTCGTCGTTGGTGACGGGAATAAAGCCCGCCTCGCGAATCTGCTTGTCCATCTTTTCGGACGTCACGTAGTCGATGTAATCCTGCGCCTGCTGCGAAGGCGCACCCTTCACAAAGAAGTAAAGGTCGCGTGAGATGGGATAGCCGCCGCTCGCGACCGTCTTCTCGGACGCCTCAACATGATTGACCGAGACGGCCTTGACCGAGGTCTTGGCGTTGAGGCTATCGACGAAGCCCAGCGAAATGTAGCCAATGGCACCGCGCGAACGAGATACCACGTCGCGCACCTGGCCCGTGCCCGAAAGAACGGCGGAGCGGCGATCGAACGGGGTGCCGTCCATCACGATGGTGCGAAAGGCCTCACGCGTGCCGGACGCCTCATCTCGGTTGATAACCTGAATCTTCAGGTCCTCGCCACCGACTTCTTTCCAGTTGGTGATCTTGCCGGCATAGATATCGCGGAGCTGCTCGGTCGAGAGGTTATCGACGGGGTTGTCTTCGTTCACGATGACCGCGATACCGTCGTGGGCAATGACGATGGGAGTCAGGCCCAGATCCTGTTCGTCGGCATTGAGTCCACGGGAGGAGCTGGCGATATCGGCCGTGCCAGCGCTGACGGCTTCGATGCCAGCGGAAGAGCCCAAACCGGAAACGAGCACGTCGATGCCGGTCTCCTCCTTAAAGCCCTCTGCCGCAATCTCGGCGATAGGAAGGCAGGTCGTGGAGCCGGCCACGGTGATGGAAGAGGTAGAAGATCCCGAAGAACAGGCGCACAGCGTAAGCGTAAGCACAGCGGCGCTCAGGACCGATACGATCTTTCTCATAGCATCACGCCGATCGCGGCATGGCGCCCACAGGTGCCGTCCTCGTTACGGTAGGAATAAAAGCGGTCGTTCTGACGCACGGTCGAAAGCTGGGTATCCACGATATTATCCGCGTCGACACCGACATCTACCAGCGCCTCGCAAATGGCAGCGGAAAGATCGAGCATGCGAGAGGTACTCGCATCGATGCAAGAGAACTCGGCGGCAAAGCGATCCATGAGCTCCTGGGAAACCTCGTACTCGTCACCCAGGATATGGGGCCCGATATAGGCGGAAACGTCGCTCGCATCGCAGCCGGCAGCATCGCAAAGCGCCTGGCACGCCTTGGCAGAAATACGTGCAATCGTGCCCTTCCAACCGGAGTGCACCACGGCAAATCCGCCGGGGGCCACCAGCACCACGGGAACGCAGTCGGCAAAGCAGAGCAGCACGGGCACGTCATGGGCCGTACAGACGATGGCATCGCAGCCCTCGGCAATCTGCTCGCGAACAGCCTCAAGATCGTCGGCGCCGTTCGAAGTCACCGTAACGATATGGTCACCATGTACCTGATTGGGCACGAGCAGATTATGCTCGCACTCAGTGGCGCCCATAGCTTCGAGCGCTCGACGACGATTTTCTTGAACTGCAAAGGGGTCATCGCCTACATGCGAGCCCAGGTTGAGCGAGGAGTACGCATCTTCGGAAACACCACCGGTGCGCTCGGTAAAGGCAAAGCGGACATCGGATGTCGCGCCCTCCACCAACGTAACTCCATCATGGTCGACACGCGAAACCCTGTCCGCACGTGCTGCCATACTAAAGCCTCCTAATAACACAAGTACCGCGGCGTCGCCGCGCAGTCCGCGTTTATACGGCTGTCATACTTCCTTAAAAGGATACCCGCAGCGGTAGGGACCAAACGTAAAGGGAACGTAAGGAGATTGGAGGCTTTCGTTTACAAACGAGAAACAAAACGGGGTGCATCCAAATGGACACACCCCGTGCAGGTCATTGAGAAAAACGAACTAGAAGCTACCGCGCTTTAGGAAGTCGGGAAGCTCGAACTGGTCGTTGCCAAAGTTGGGCAGCTCGGTACCACCGACGTTGCGGGTCGGAGCGGCCTGAGCCGGGCTGGCAGCCGGAGCGGTGCGCTGCGGCTCAGCGGAGGCAGCGGCCTTGCTCTGAGACTGCTGAGCAGCAAAGAGCTCATCCTGACGGTTGACGTTGGAGTCGGAGAAGCCCGTAGCGATGACGGTGATACGCACCTGATCGCCCAGGGACTCGTCGACAACGGTACCGAAGATGATGTTGGCCTCGGGGTCGACGGCGTTGGCGACAACGTCGGCGGCGTCGCTGATCTCCTGGATGCCCAGGTCCTTGGAACCGGCGATGGAGAGCAGCACGCGCGTGGCACCATCGATGGAGCTCTCGAGCAGCGGGCTGGAGATGGCCTGCTGGGCAGCGTCGACGGCACGAGTATCCCCAGAAGAGGTACCGATACCCATCATGGCGGTACCGGCCTGCTTCATGATGGTCTTAACATCGGCGAAGTCCAGGTTGATGATACCGGGGACGGTGATGAGGTCGGTGATGCCCTGGGTGCCCTGGGAAAGGACGCCATCGGCAATCGCGAAGGCCTCGAGCATGGTGGTCTTCTTCTCGGCGATGTCGAGCAGTTTATCGTTAGGAATGACGATCATGGTGTCGACGCAATCGGAGAGGGTCTTGATGCCCTCCTCGGCGCTCTTCTTACGCTTGCGGCCCTCGAAGGTGAAGGGCTTGGTCACGACGGCGACGGTCAGTGCGCCGACCTCGTTCATCGCGATATCGGCAACGATGGGAGCAGCGCCGGTACCGGTGCCGCCGCCCTCGCCGCAGGTGATAAACACCATGTCGGCGCCAGCGAGCGCCTCGGCGATGTCGTCGCGGGACTCATCGGCAGCCTTGCGGCCAACCTCGGGATTGGCGCCGGCGCCCAGGCCGCGGGTAAGGTCGGTGCCGATGTGCACCTTGATATCGGCATCAGAGATCGCGAGTGCCTGAGCATCGGTGTTGATGGCAACAAACTCGACGCCGCGGATGCCCTCTTCGATCATTCGATTGACCGCGTTGGTACCGCCGCCGCCGACGCCGACCACCTTAATGACGGCAAGGTAGTTGTTGATCTCTGTCTCGTGCATGTCGGTCCTCCGAACAAAGGTTATAGCCATAGCATGGGTCGACCCCTGCGCACATTAACCTTCAGGTTGAAAGTAAATGCAAAGGTAAACCGTATTATGTTTGCACATTATGAACGTATCAGTCAAATAATTGACCGTGAAAACCAAACAAACCAGATAAACGGCGTGGTATGGCCCCTCAACAAAGCATCAACCAGCGCTACGAGGTCGGAGCATTCCTAAATGTGTAGTTGCCCGGAGAGCGCACATTGATATACGTTACGCCCTCTACCTGCGAAAGCAACTTGGTGACTACGCGTTCCTTCTTGGCGATATCGTCCGAATCGCCCAGCGACACCTCAATGCCGTTATTGAGGTTTGCCGAGATGGCTTCGACCGAAGGCGTGGAAATATCCTTGACTTGTCCCAAGAACTCGCTCGAAAAACCACGCACATAATCCAGGCCGGCCTTAACGGCTTTGGAGTTCACCGCCTGGCCGGAAACCGGAGCGACATCCGCCGAGACATCAGTCAACAACACCGCGCCATAGTGCTTAGCGAGCGCCAGTGCGGCATCAATGCCGGTCAGGGTATTTGAGCCCTGCCCCGTCGTGATGACGTTGCCCTGGTCATCCACTTCGACCGACGTCGACAGCGGGGCGATCCAGGTGTCATCATCCCCGATGGCCCAGGCAAGGTCATCGGAGCTGATATACGCAATGGCGATAACTTTACGCTCCGTCGGCGTGATGATAAGCGTATGGGGAAACTGGCGCTGGACATCCACGCCCGAAACCCACGGGTTCTGCTTGAGATCCTCGGTAATCTGGTCGGGATCGACGTTAAAAAGCGACGTTCCCTCGGGCAAGTCGATCAGCTGGATAGCATCGTGCTTCGTCACATGCTCGCTGCCTTGAATCTGAATATCAGTGGCAGTAAACAATCCAGAGTTGATCACCACGATGGCAACGACGACGAGCACGGCCAAGACGGCCAGAACGCCGCCCACGATTTTGCCTTTGCCTGTAACGACAGAAGCGGCGTCTGATGTTTTATTTGCCATCGCTCCAAGTGAAGATAACGGGTTGAAACCTTTTTTACTCGAAGGCTTCTTGGCGGTAGCCGGCACCGATGTCAGCGAGCGCGGTTTCGATGCGCCCAGCGTGCGACCTGGACGCGCCGCTTTAGTTCCCGTCGAGGGCTTGGGAGCTGCCATGGGACGGGCAGGCTTGGCGCCCATAACAGGCTTTGACGTCACCGAGGGACGCGAGGACTTTTTTGCGGCCGGACGATTACCGAGCTGCGAGCCGACGACCGGACGACTGGTCTGTCGAGCATGCCCGACAGACTTAGAGTGCGCGACGGTATTGCCTTGAGGTTTGGCAGGCGCGCCGGAACGCCCTCCGGCGCGGCGGAAGGTGGGTTTCGATGCTCTAGAAGCCGAGGAATTTAACTTCCGGTCTGAGCTCGATGCCATACGCCTCCCTCACCTTTCCGTGCACATGTCTGATAACCGCGGCAACGTCATCAGCCGAGGCAGTTCCGTTATTAACGATAAAATTAGCGTGAACGGGCGAAACTTCCGCGCCGCCAATCGAAAAACCCTTTAATCCACAATCCTCGATAAGCTTGCCCACACTCGCATCGGGCGGGTTGCGAAAGACAGACCCGCAGGATGCGCGACCCATGGGCTGCGTACGCTTGCGCCTTGTAAGGTACCGCTCCATGCGCTCGCGAATGTCGGCCTTGGGCGCCGGTTTTAGCTTGAGCACGCACTCGAGGATGATCTCATTGCGGGGAAGGCTACATTCGCGGTAGCCCCAAGAGATCTCGGACCCCGCATAATGCTTGATACCGGATGCCGGGTCAAACGTTACGACATCCTCAACCAGCGAGCCAATCCACTCGGTCCGCGTGCCGGCATTCATAGATATCGCACCGCCGACCGAACCAGGAATGCCAACGGCAAACTCAAGGCCCGAGAGGCTACGCGACAGGGCATCGTTGACCAGGCGCGCAAACATCACGCCCGCACCGACCGTCAGCGTACAACCGTCATCGGCAACAACCGTGCGCTGGAACTCATGTCCGAGCGAAATGACGGCACCGCGATAACCGCCATCGGCAACCAGCAGATTGGAGCCCTTGCCGATGATGACCCACGGCACCTGCTCGCGATCGAGCACCGCCACGGCGCGGCGGAGGGCATGATAGCTATGGCACGTCACAAAAAGGTCGGCCTTGCCGCCGATACGATAGCTCGTATGACGCGCAAGGCGCTCGTCCTCGATCACATCCGTGTCGATCATGCCCGAGAGCGCCATGACGGCGTTAAACAAACCCATTAGACTTAAGCGTCTTTCTTGGCAGTCAGATACTCAATGAACTCGGGACCGACGGTCGTAACGTCGCCGGCGCCCATGGTGAGCAGCAGGTCGCCCTCGCCCACCATCTGCTCGAGCTCCTGATTGAGCTCAAGACGGCTGGAGCAGTACACGACCTCCTTGCCAGGATGCTTGGCGCGCACGGTATCGGCGAGCATCTTAGAGGTGACACCTGGAATGGGCATCTCGCCAGCCGAGAACACATCAATCAGCAGCAGTTTATCGGCATTGGCAAATGCATCGGCAAAGTCGTCGCACAGGGCCTGCAGGCGCGAATAGCGGTGCGGCTGGAACACGACGTCGACGTGCTTGTAACCCAGCGACGAAGCGGCAGCAAGCGTCGCCTTGATCTCGGTGGGGTGATGGCCGTAATCATCGACCACGGTGATGCCATCGATATCGCCCACGTGGGTAAAGCGACGGCGGACGCCCTCAAAGCTCGAGAGCGCCTTGGCGGCGGCGTCGATGTCAAGGCCCAGGACATGGGCGACGGTGAGCACCGCCGTGGCGTTGAGCATGTTGTGGCGACCGGGGTTGCTCTTGATCTCCACAGCGTGCTCAGTGCCGTCCTCAAAGCGAACGATAAAGTCACTCTGGATGCCCTTGACATCCGGGTGCACGCAGACGATGTCGTTGCTCTCGGCAAAGCCGTAGGAAAGCACGTGACGGCCCGTCGACTTGGCGAGCTCGACCAGATGCGGGTCCTCGCCGCAGACGATGACGGTGCCGTCCTCGCCCACCAGGCTCATGAATTTGGCGAAAGTTGCCTCGATCTCCTCGATACCCGAGTAGTGATCGAGGTGGTCGGCCTCGACGTTGGTCACAATGACCACGTTGGGGTTCAGGAACAGGAAGGAGCTGTCGGACTCGTCGGCCTCGGCGACAAAGTAGTCGCCCGAGCCGTTCTTGCCGTTCGTGTCATAGCCCTCGACGATGCCGCCGATCAAGAAGCTCGGATCCAGACCCATGCGGTCGAGCATGGTGGCGCACATCGAAGACGTGGTGGTCTTGCCATGCGTGCCGGCAACAGCGACGGTGGTGTAGCCGTGGCCCAAAGCAGAGAGCATCTTGGCACGGGGCCACACGGGAATACCCAGCTCGCGAGCGCGCACGAGTTCAGGGTTGGACTCCGGAATAGCGGTGGACACAACAACCACGTCGGGCTTGACCTCGTCGATCGTGGCGGCCTCATGGCCCACATGCACCTTCACACCAGCGCGGGTAAGCTGGCGGATATAACGTGACGTCTTAAGGTCGGAGCCGGTAACGGCATAACCGCGCTCGTGCAGAACGAGGGCGATGCCGCTCATGCCGGCGCCGCCGATACCGATAAAGTGGGCGCTCTTAAACTCGGGCGCGGAGGTTGCAGTCTGGGAATCAGCCATGTGCTCGTGTACTCCTTGCGTAAACACTGCCTGTAACCCGTTAACTGTACCGCACCTACCGCATCAGCGCGAGGGCGACCGACGATATCCCGTCTAACTAACGCAAACCCTCTACCGCATCCGCCAGAAGAGCGGCGGCCCTATCCTGAGCCAGACCACGCGCCGCCTGACGCATGGCGTCGCGTGCCGCCGCGTCATCGACCAGGTGCAGCAGCTCATCGGCAAAGGCAGAACCGTCGATATCGGCATCGGCACAGAGCACGCCGGCCCCGGCGTCGACCAGATAACGGGCATTGGTGGTTTGGTGGTCGGCCGTCGCATGCGGGTACGGCACGAGCACCGAGGGCACGGCGAGCGCAGCGATCTCGGCCACGCTCGATGCGCCCGAACGCGATAGCACCAAATCGGCAGCAGCCAGCATGTCGCCCATGTTGTCGATGTAAGGCTGGACGCGGTAACGCTTCGCCTCCTCGGGCGTCAGCGCCAAAGCGCGCTCGGTCTCCTCAAAGCCGTCGGCACCCGTCGAATGCAACACATAGAGGTTCTTGCGCGAAAGCAGCTCGTTTTTGAGCGAAGCCACGCGCTCGTTGAGGTGCTGGGCGCCAAGTGAACCGCCAAAGACGAGCAGCAGCGTAGCGTCCTCGGGAACGCCAAGTGCCTTGCGGCCGCGAGCGCGATCGCCCTCGATCACCGAGCGACGTACGGGGTTGCCGGTCATGAGCACGTGGTCAGGGTCACCTTCGCGCTCAAAGACCGAACGCGCTGCCGGCACCGAGATGCACACGCGAGCGGCGTGGGAGTTCATCATCTTGTTGGCCAGGCCCGGAACAGAGTTCTGCTCATGCAGCAGATACGGAACGCCTGCGCCCTTGCACCACCCCAGCAACGGAACCTCGACATAGGCACCAAAACCGATGGCGGCATCGGGCTTGCCGACCTTTGAGAAATGACTGGCGAGCGCACGCTTGGCCTTGTTGACACGCCACAGCGAGGTCAGCGCCGTCCAAGGACGGGAGCGGTCGAAGCCCGTAACCGTAATGGGCACAAAATCAAACCCAGCCTCGGGGACCAGACGACCCTCGAGCTTGCGCGACTGGCCCACGAACACAACGTGGTGGCCACGGTCACGCAGCTCTTCGGCCAAGGCGAGCGCGGGGTTGATATGCCCTGCCGTGCCGCCGGCTGCAATAGCAACGGTCATCTTATCGGTCATGGTAGTCCCTTCGTACACGCGGTCCCTGGTCGTCGGTGCGCAAACGCGCCGACGGGTCCGAGTTCAAATCGATTCGATTATATCCGCCGCCCGCATTGCGAGGAGTTGGGCGCTGCGGACGACCTTGCGGCGCCGTTCGCTGACGCGGACGGGCTGCCGGCTCGGTCGCAGAGCCATCCAGAACGGTAAAGCCGTTACGCGAAGACCGCTCGCCGCGCACGTGGGGCACGCCGGCGGTACTCTCATCCATAACGGCAAAGCTCTCGCGGCGACGGTCGTACTCATCGCGACGGGCGCTCTCGTACGAAACGCGTAGGATCAGACCGGCAAGCATAAGCGACACAATAATCGACGAACCGCCATAGCTAATAAACGGCAACGGTTTGCCCGTCATGGGAAACACGTTGAGGATGCCCAGCGCATTGATCAAAAACTGCACCGCGAGAATGACCGCAGAGCCAGACGCCATGAGCGCGCCCCGACGATCGGTCGCCTGCTCGGCAATGCGAAACGCCGAGTAGATCAGCATCGCAAACACCAAGAAGAACAGGACGGTTCCGACAAAACCGACTTCCTCGCCAATGATGGCCAGGATGTAGTCATTGTGCGCCTCGGGCAGATACGAGTACTTCATGGTTGAGTTGCCGATGCCACGGCCGAACAGACCGCCCGAGGCAAAGGCCATGATGGCAAGCGTGGCCTGATAGCCGTCACCATACTCGTCGGCCCAAGGGTTCAAGGCAACCTGAATACGCACCATACGGTATGGCTCTGCGACAAGCGCAATCACGATCACGAGAATGCCGAAGATTAGCACGCCGATGATAAATCTGGGGTCGAGACCCGCAAACAACGCCATGCACATGAGGGTCAACAGGATGATCAGGACAGTACCAAAATCGGGCTGGATAAAGATCAGAAAGAGCGAAATGCCCAGGTAGATGCCCATCTTGCGAAGGAATTCGTTGATGTTGCCACCGGGCGAAAAGAAGCGATCGAGCATGATGGCCGAATACGCAATGGCAAATGGCTTTAAAAACTCGGAAGGCTGGAACTGAATGCCGGCGATGTTGAGCCAGCGCGTGGCGCCACGGCTGCCGCTGCCCACCAAGAACACCAGAAACAGTAGCCCTATCATGCCTATGAGGAAGATCCTGAGCACATCCTCCCCAAACCAGCTGTCCGGCAAAACGCGCACGATGGCAATCAGCGCCAGAACACCGACCACGGCAAACGCAGCCTGTCGACCCAGAAAAAACGTCGCTGAGCCATTCTCGTGCAGCGCCTCGACCGAAGACGCCGAGTACACCATCAGCAGGCCAAAACACACCAAGATAAACAGACAGGCCATGAATATCAGACGGGGGCGCATGATGCGGGCGGGAACGCCGGCAATATAGCGTTCGCTAAACGACCGCCCGCCGCGACCGGAACGCGGTGTGCTACGCCGCGAGGAAGCACGGTCCGAGTCGGGCCTCCTCATACCTTGTCGGGGGCTCTCCTCTCTCACCGGCAACCCCTATTCCATTTGCGATTTCGCTGCAGCGGCAAGCTGGGCCACATAGTCCTTAAACACGCGGCCGCGCTCCTCATAGCCCGAGAACTCATCGAACGAAGAGCAGGCAGGAGAAAGTAAGATCACGTCGCCACGGCTCGACAGCGAACGGGCAACGTCCACGGCATCGCGTAGGTCATCCGCCTGGGCGATATCCACATCGCCATCGACATCGGCCTCGTCCATAGCGGCGGTGAAGCGCTCGCGCGCATCGCCAAAGCAGACGACCGAGCGCACGTTATCCATAACAACGCGCGCGAAGTCCGTGAGCGGCGTGCCCTTATCGTGGCCGCCGAGCAGCAAGATCACGTCGTCATCGGGAAATGCCGTCAGTGCCTTCTCGACCGCGTCGGTGTTGGTCGCCTTGGAATCGTTGACGTAGCGCACTCCGTCAATCTCGCCGCACGGCTCCACGCGGTGCTCGAGCGGCTGGAACGAAGCCAGACCGCGGCGGACACCATCGACATCGGCACCGACTGCCAGGGCAACCGTGGCAGCGCACAGGGCATTGATAACATTGTGATGGCCCGAGATCTTGAGTTCGGATGTAGCGATGAGCGGGGTCTCGACGCCCTTCAGGCGCACGATCATCTTGCCATCGCGCACAAAGGCGACATCCTCACCCTTTGGCTCGTCAAAGGCAACCTTGCAGATGCGACGACCCGGCGTGTAGATGTACTCATCGAACTCGTGAATGCCGGCGTCTTCGACGTCGACAACCACCAGATCGTCATCGACCATATTGTCAAACAGTTTGATCTTGGCAAGCGCATAGTTCTTATGGCTCTTATGCCAGCCCAAGTGGTCGGGAGTGATGTTGAGCAGCACCGCCACACGAGGGTGGAGCTCGGTGGTCGTAGCAATCTGATAGCTCGAGAGCTCAGCCACAAACCACTCGTTGTGGGCTCGTCCGTCAATCTCGTTGACCGGCGGCTCGCCGATGTTGCCGACAGCTACGCTGGCCTCGCCGGCAGCCTTGAGCAGATAATCAGTCAGCGACGTGGTGGTCGTCTTGCCGTTGGTGCCCGTGATGGCAATCCAGTTATCGGGCGACAGGCGATAGGCAAACTCGGGCTCACCCATAATCTGGGCGGCATGCTCGCGCCCGGCCTTAAAGAAGCCCGAGAACTCCGAGATGCCCGGGCATGTCACGCATACGTCATAGGCGCCCTCGACCTGTTCGGTCCCATAGACAAACGACGCGCCAGCAGCCTCGAGCGCACGCGTGGCGTCATTGGGCTCAGAGGTGCCGCCGCCATACACGGTAACGGCGCTTACGCGCTCGGGATGTGCCAGCGCCCAGCGGGCGACATCGAGACCGGATTTGCCCTGACCCAAAACGAGCAGGCTAAAGACATCAGCAAGAGGCATGAAAGACCACTATCCCAACTGGAAGAACAGAGCAAGGCCAACGGCACCAAAGGCCGCAGCGATAATCCAAAAACGGATGACGACCTTGGTCTCGGCCCAGCCCTTCTTTTCGAAATGATGATGGATGGGCGCCATAAGGAAGACGCGCTTGTGCGTAAAATGGAAGTAGACAACCTGAATCATGACCGACAGGGTCTCAACGATAAACAGGCCGCCGATGATGAGGGAGACGACCTCGGTGTTGGTCATGATGGACGTGCAGGCAAACGCGGCGCCCAGAGCAAGCGAGCCGGTATCGCCCATAAAGATGCTCGCCGGATAGCAGTTGAACCACAGAAAGCCCAAGCAGGCACCGGCACACGCGGTACAGAAGATGGACAGGTTCACGTCTCCGTGCAAAAACGCCATGGCAGCCATGGCGAGCATGGCGATCATGGAGGTGCCGCCAGCAAGACCGTCAAGGCCATCGGTCAGGTTCACGGCATTAGAAAGACCGGCAATCATCAGCCAGCAAAAGACAATATAGAGCCACGGGAACGAATAGCCGCAGATGGTGGTCGAAAGCACGCCAAGGTCGATCGTCAACCCACCGGGAAAACGAATCTCGGGGGCGACGCCGCACCAGTTGACGGCAAGTACCGTAAAGGTGACACAGATAATGGTTAGGCCGATCATCTTGGCATGAGGCGTCAGACCGAGCGAGCGCCCATGCGTAACGGAGGTCAGGTCGTCGATCAGGCCCAGCACGCCGGTCGCCAGCGTGGCGAGCAGTACGAGTACGAGCTCGGTGGTGAGCTTGCCCATCAGCAGGCAGGTCAGCGAGATCGCGACGAGGATGACAACGCCACCCATGGTGGGCGTTCCCTGCTTAACCAAATGACGCTTGGGGCCGTCGGCACGAACCTGCTGGCCGATACCCTCGACCTTGAGCAGCTTGATCCACCACGGCATGAGCAGCAGCGCAATGGCTGCGGCGATGCCAAGCCCCAAAAAAGCCTGATACGTTGGATACGAGGGATTGCCGAACATGGGCTAGCACACACCTTCCACAAAGCGGTCGAGCTCAACAAAGCGGGAACCCTTGACCAGTACAACATCATGTTTTTCAAGCGCGCCGCCCATGCGGTCGAGCACCTGCTGATAATCGGAGAACACCTGGATGCGGTCCTCGTCCATGCCCATCATGCGTGCGGCATCGGCCATAAGCTGGGCCAGCTCACCACCCACGCACGCCAGCATGTCGAGCTTCTTGGCGGCGGCATAGGCGCCCACGAGCTCATGCATGCGAGGAGCCTCATCGCCCATCTCGCCCATCTCGCCCAGGATCGCCATGCGAGACCCCGTGCACGAAAGCGAGCACAGCAGATCGAGGCCAGCAGCCATGGATTCGGCACTGGCGTTATAGGAGTCATCGATGACGCGTGCACCGCTCTTGGCGCGCTTGATCTCCTGGCGGTGTCCGGTGATCGTGAGACCCCTAAAGGCAGCATCGATCTGCTCGGGCGTCACGCCCAGGCGATAGGCAACCGCGGCGGCCTTAACGGCATTAGGAACGGACTGCACGCCGGGGATGGCAAGCATGGTATCGATCGTCTCACCCTGGCCAAAATCGAGCGTAAAGACCGGACGGCCTTCGTCATCAACGCGAACGTCGCGGGCGCGGACCTCATCATCGTCAGAGACACCGGCCAGCATCACGTCGATACCAGCAGGCTGGGCGAACGTATCGCGAATGAACGGCGTAAAATCGTCCTCGCCGCCCAAAACCAGCAGCGGCAAATAGTCGCCGGCGGCGCACATGCCCTGGACAATCTCGGCCTTAGCGCGGGCGATGTTCTCGCGGCTGCCCAAAATGCCGATATGAGAGGTGCCGATCTTGCTCACGATGGCAAGGTTGGGATTGGCGGACTGGGACAGGCGCTCGATCTCGTGGAAATGGTTCATGCCCATCTCGAGCACCAGGACCTCGGTATCGGCCGGAGCGGAAAGCACCGTGAGCGGCATGCCGATCAGGTTATTGAAATTGCCCTTGGTGGCCCAGACACGATAGCGCTTGGCGAGCACAGCGGCGAGAACGTCCTTGGTCGTCGTCTTGCCGATGGAACCGGTAATGCCAACGACCAGGCAGCCAAGCTCCAGGCGATACGCGTGCGCCAAACGCAGCAGAAACTCCTCGGGATCATCGGTCAGCAAGATGGCACAGCCCTTGTCCTGCGCCAGCGAGACCAGCTCGGCCTCGGGCTCACGCGTCATCACGACGGCGCCGGCACCCGACTGGACGGCACGGGAAGCAAAATCATTGCCGTCGACGTTTTCACCGGGAAAGGCGACGAAAATCGTCCCTTCCTCGACCTGGCGCGAGTCGATAACGCACCCGCGGCATACCCGATCGGCTTCTCCCGTCACGGTTCGGGCCCCTGTTGCGGCCGCGAGGTTGTTGACGGCGATCTCTATCATTGCAGCTCCCCTGTAAACCTAATAATGCTATCGGCGTATTGTATCCCAGCGCCGCACATGCGTGGTGCAGGGCATGTGAACACCCTCATATGGGACAACAAACCACGCCCCAAAGATTGTAACCCCCTACTTCGTGTGCGGGATACCCAGCACGTCGAGCGCGTTGGCCATAATGGACTGGAACGGCACCGCAGCGGCATCTGAGCCGCTCGGCGTTCCGTCGAGCGTGATATAGCACAGCACCTTGGGCGATTGTGCCGGTGCAAAGCCCATAAAGGACGACATGTAGTTCTCCTTGAGGTAGCCGCCGTTCTCGTCGGCACGTTCGGCCGTACCGGTCTTACCCGCCACGTCATAGCCGTCAACCGCGCCGCCAACGCCCGTTCCCTCGGACACGACCGTCTGCATGCACGATGTCACCTGGGATGCGGCGTCCTCCGAAATCGCGCGCTCGCCTTTGCCCCAGTCCTTCTCGTCGCCCTTGCTGGACTTATAGAAGTGCGGTGTCATCATCACGCCGCCGTTGGCGATGCCGCCCACGGCACGTGCGATCTCAATCGGCGAGACAGACAGTGCCTGTCCAAAGCTCATCGAGCCCAGCGTGGCGCCGTCATACTGGTCACGCTCCTTGACGATGCCCAGGCTCTCGCCCGGAAAATCGACACCGGAGCTGTGACCTATGCCCCACTTGTCCACATAGGCGGCAAAGTCATCCGCACCGATCTTGCGCCCCACCAGGACAAAGCCCACGTTGGACGAACGGCGCATCATCTCGCGCACATCCATGGTCATGGCATAGTCGCGCTTGTCGGCATCGGTGACGGTATCGTCGCCCACCTTGATGCTCGCCGGCACCTCAAACGACGTACTCGATCGCACGACGCCCAAGTCGAAGCCGGCACCCGCCACGAGCGTCTTAAAGACCGAGCCGGGCTCGTAGGCGTCGGTGACCAGGCGCAGATTCATATCCTCGGTCTTGGCATTCTCCAGATCGGTCTGGTCGTAGGTCGGGTACGAGCAGGCTGCCAAAATCTCGCCTGTCGTAGGATCGGTGACCAGCGCCGAGCCGTTCTTGGCCTTAGTCTTCTCAACTGCCTCTGCCAGGGCATCCTCGGCCGCACGCTGGATATTGACGTCGAGCGTCGTCACGATATCAACGCCGTCGACCGCAGCCACCTTTTTATAGGCACCGCCCGCGATATAGCTGCCGTCCCTCGCGCGCTCGCGTACGAGAGAACCGTTCGTGCCGGTCAGAAGCTTGTTGTATTGCTTTTCGAGACCCGTCAAGCCGTCGTTGTCTACATTCACTACACCCAGCACCTGCGATGCCAGATTGCCGTATGGATATACGCGCTTCATGGCCTGCTCAAAAAGCACGCCGGGCAGGTTCTTCTTCTCCAGCGCCGCAACATCGTCTTCGTCCACCTGGCGCTTGATATACACCCAGGTTCCATCGGACTCAACGAGCTTGCGGCAGGTCTTTTTATCGATTCCAGTTGCCTTGACCAGCGCCGACACCGTCTTGTCAACATCCTCGACAAGCTGCGGGTTCACGGCGATGTTGCGACATTCGACCGACGACGCCAGCACGTTGCCGTTGCGGTCGTAGATGGTGCCGCGTTTGGCATAGAGGGTCTGCGCAAGCAGGCGGCGCGCATCGGCACGCTCGCGCAGTTTATCGGCTTCGACAATTTGATAGTCGGCAAGGCGAAAGACGCCCAAGCCCAAGCCAAGCCCGATGAAGCCCATGACGGCTTTGCGGCGAGGCAGAGGCGCGCCTGTGAGCCATTCGGTCGACGAACTCTTGCGCGACCTGGTGTTATGCACTTGAGGGCCGCCCGAGCCGCGAAGTCGCGACGCCGGGTCGTTGCCACGGGACCGCCCGGCGTTGTAAGATTGCCGACCCGTTCCTTGATAACCAGAACGTCCCCGCGACGAGGGACGTCCAGAACCGCGGCCCCCATCGGAACCGCGGCGATAGTCATTTGTCATACTCAGCTACCGTCTTGCTACTGAGCGGTCGCGGTCGCGTTGGCGCCCGCGGCTGCATCCTGCGAAAAGTCAAGTGTAACGCTCTCGCTGGGCTCCACCATGCCATAAGCGCCCGCAAGGTCGCGAATGCGCGTGTCGGCGCCATAGACCGAATGCATGACCTCCAGGTCGGAGCTCTCATCGGTCGCCTTTTCGAGCGTGCTGGTAAGCTCGGCGTTGCTGTTGAGCACCTGGGCCGTAACGCCGGCGAGCGCCACGCGGGCGACGCCGATCGTCATGAAGATAGCCGCAATGATGCAAAACGTTTTAAGAACGCTCATGAAAACCGGGCTTACCGCCTGGTTTGCCTGACGGCCCGCGCCCGTGTAGACATCAAAGCGCGGCGCGCGCTGCTCACGGGGAGCAACGGGGGCCTGCGGCGTCTCACGATAGGCGGGCATGGCGTTCATATCATAGGCGAGTGCTGCGCTTGAAGTGTTGTAGCCCATGATATGCCGCCTCCCATCCCGAGTACGTTGGTAGTGTGTTTAAGCTTCGTTTATGGTGCGAGCGGGAGGTCCAATATCGCGCGGTCGCGCCTACAGACGCTGCGCCACGCGGATTTTGGCTGATCTCGCCCGAGGGTTGCGCTCAACCTCATCAGGCTGGGCAACCAAGGGTTTGCGGGTGATGACCTTGAGTATCGGCACGTTGCCGCACACGCACACCGGAATCTCCGGCGGACACGTGCACCCCTGGCTCATCTCCTTAAAGTGGTTCTTTACGATACGGTCCTCGAGCGAGTGATACGAGATGACGCAGATACGTCCGCCCGGGTTGAGCCACCTGGTGGCGGCATCAAGCCCTCGTTCGAGCACATCGAGCTCGTGATTGACCTCGATGCGAATGGCCTGGAAACTTTTCTTGGCCGGGTGTCCGCCATGCCGACGAGCGGCAGCCGGGATACCCGCCTTGATGATCTCGACAAATTGGCCGGTGGTTTCGATCGGTTCTTGCTCGCGGCGGCGCACGATCTCGCGCGCAATCTGCGAGGCGAACTTCTCTTCTCCGTAGACGCGTAGAATCCGGGCGAGGTCGTGTTCGTTATAGGTGTTGATGACCTCAGCTGCGTTTAAGGTGTTATTACCCGGATCCATCCGCATGTCCAATGGGGCGTCCTCGTTATACGAAAAGCCCCTGCCAGGGATATCGAGTTGCGGTGACGAAACGCCCAAATCGAACAGGAAGCCATCGACCCCGGGCACCTCGGCCGAGCAAAGCAGCTCGTCCAAGTCGCCGAAGTTGCCCTTCAGCAGCTGGTGCGGAACGCCGGGAACCTCGCGGTCCAGACGGGCACCAGCGGCCTCGAGGGCCATGTCGTCCTGATCGACGCCGAGCAAAAGGCCCGTCTCCCCCACCTGCGCGGCCATCTTTACCGAATGGCCGGCACCGCCAAGGGTGCAATCGCAGACAACGGAGCCGCTCTTTAGCCGCAGCGACTCAAGCACTTCGCCGAGCATGACAGGTTCATGCCGATATTCTTGTGTCAAGATCCCACGCTCCATCCGTTACCCGTGCCTTGCCCTTACGAGAAGAAGAGGTCCAGCAGGGCCTCATCGTCATCGTCCTCATCGGCCGCGGCGCGATCCCAAACCTCAAGGTGGTCGTAGTTGCCCACAACCGTGACCTCGCGGTCGAGGTTCGCCTGCTTGCGGAGAGACTCGGAAAGACCGATACGACCGGCGCTGTCCACGTCCATCGACGTGGTGCGCTTGTTGATCGCCCTCATGAGCTTCTGGTCGTTGATGTCACGCGGGTTAAAACCCTCGTGGCCCTCACGACCCGCGAAGAGTCCTTCGACCCACTTATCGAAGGCCTCGGCAGAGAACACGTACAGAGCATCGACATCCAGGGCTTTGAACACGCGAACGTGCTCTCCAAGCTCCTCGCGAAGGGGTGCAGGCAGGGACAGACGACCTTTTGCATCGAGATTGCGCTCGTATGCACCCGTCATTCCCATGTGCGCCCTCCCCTCGGTTACTCAGATGGCACGTACGCGGGGAACCACCCCGCCTGTCGACGTCATCAATAATATGGGGAACCGCCCCATTTTTCAACACTTTTCCCCACCCCTTCCCCCACCCCGCCCCACCACTCCACCCTCAATATGTTGTAAAACACCCCCGAGCATATGTTCGAGAACACAATATGTTGTGTTTGCAGCAAAGGCGTGATGCCACCTGTAGAACCACGCCCGCGAACCTCAACCTTCAAGTTGACCTTGAGGCGATTTTTACGTCCCTTTACACGCCGTTCACATCGCCCCCAAACTCCCCCACCCACGACACACACGGCCCACCACCGCGTCGGTGTCTGGCGAAAAATGGG